>NZ_CP067100.1:1793450-2102676 GCF_016616235.1 Bradyrhizobium diazoefficiens | reverse complement strand
GTTGCCCCACCGGCGCCTGGGACATGCAGAAATATTTCATCGAGATGACTCACGCAGGATCATCATGCCCGACAAGAAGCCGATCAGCAGCGTAAACGACTTCGTCGTCCGCTTCGCCAACGTCAACGGCTCGGGCTCGGCCAGCGCCAACGAGATGTTCGCGCGCGCAATCCTGCGCCATGGCGTTCCGGTGTCCCCGCGCAACATCTTCCCCTCCAACATCCAGGGCCTGCCGACCTGGTACGAGGTACGGGTGACGGAAGACGGCCATCTCGGCGCCCGCGGCGGCGTCGACATGATGGTGGCGATGAACCCGCAGACCTGGGACAAGGACGTCGCCGGCATCGAGCCCGGCGGCTATCTGTTCTACGATTCCACCAAGCCGATGCCGTCGACCAAATTCCGCGACGACATCACCGTGATCGGCGTTCCCCTAACCGCGATCACCAACTCGACCTACACCGATCCGCGCCAGCGCCAGCTGTTCAAGAACATCATCTATCTCGGCGCGCTCAGTGCCTTGCTCGACATGGACCCCAAGCTGATCGAGCAGCTGATCGGCGAGCAGTACAAGGGCAAGGAGAAGCTGCTCTCCTCCAACGTCCATGCGCTGCATCTCGGCCGCGACTGGGCGCTGCAGAATTTGAAATGCCCGATCGGGCTTAGAGTGAAGAAGTCCGACAAGGTCGGCGACCGCATCTTCATTGAGGGCAACAGCGCCGCCGCGCTCGGTGCCGTCTATGGCGGCGCCACGGTGTGCGCGTGGTATCCGATCACGCCGTCCTCGTCGGTGGCGGAAGCTTTCACCGCCCATTGCAAGAAGTACCGGCACGATCCTGACACCGGCAAGGCGAAATACGCCATCGTGCAGGGCGAGGACGAGCTCGCTTCGATCGGCATCGTGATCGGCGCCTCCTGGAACGGCGCCCGTGCCTTCACCGCGACATCAGGCCCCGGCATCTCCTTGATGACCGAGTTCATCGGCCTTTCGTATTTCGCCGAGATCCCGGCGGTGATCATGAACATCCAGCGCGCCGGCCCCTCCACGGGCATGCCGACCCGCACCCAGCAATGCGACATCATCGCCTGCGCCTATGCCTCTCACGGCGATACCAAGCATGTGCTGCTGTTCCCGGAAGATCCGGCCGAAGCCTTCGAGTTCGCGGCAGCCAGCTTCGACCTCGCCGAGCGGCTGCAGACCACGATCTTCCTGATGCTCGATCTCGACATCGGCATGAACCACCGGCTCTGCCGTCCGCTGAAGTGGGACGATGCCAGGCAGTACGACCGCGGCAAGGTGATGACCGCGGAGATGCTGGAGGAAGGTCGCGACTTCGGCCGCTATCTCGACGTCGATGGCGACGGCATTCCCTACCGCACCTATCCCGGCACGCACCCGACCAAGGGCTCCTATTTCACCCGCGGCACCTCGCGCGACCGCTATGCGCGTTACTCCGAGGAAGGCCCTGTCTATGCCGACAACATGCAGCGCCTGGTGCGCAAGTTCGAGACTGCGCAGGACCTCGTGCCGCGGCCGCTCCAGGCCAACGCGGAACGGCCGACCAAGTATGGCGTGATCTATTTCGGCTCGACCTCGCCGGCGATGGACGAGGCGATCGGTCTGCTCGAGGCGCGCGGGCACCAGCTCGACCGCCTGCGCATCCGCGCCTTTCCGTTCCACTCCAGCGTTGCGAGCTTCCTCGCCGAGCACGATTTCGTCTACGTCGTCGAGCAGAACCGCGACAGCCAGCTGCGCCAGCTCATCGTCAACGAGAACGGCATCGACCCGGTGCGGCTGGTGCCGATCGTGCATTACGACGGCTCGCCGATCACCGCCCGCTTCATCGCAAAAGCCATTGGCGACCATCAGGATCACCTCAAGGTGACCCCGCTCCGCAAGGCCGTGTCATGACCTATATTGCAAAGCCGAAATTCCATCATCCGGGCCTCAAGAAGAACGAGCTCGGCTACACCCATCGCGACTACGAGGGCAAGATCTCGACGCTGTGCGCCGGCTGCGGCCATGACTCGATCACGGCTTCGATCATCGAGGCCTGTTACGAGCTCTCGATCGAGCCGCATAGAGTTGCAAAGATCTCCGGCATTGGCTGCTCGTCGAAGACGCCGGACTATTTCCTCGGCAATTCGCACGGCTTCAACTCCGTGCACGGCCGCATGCCCAGCGTCTTGACCGGCGCCAACCTCGCCAACCGGGACCTGATCTATCTCGGCGTCTCCGGCGACGGCGATTCCGCCTCGATCGGCTTCGGCCAGTTCGCGCATTCGATCCGGCGCGGCGTCAACATGACCTATATCGTCGAGAACAACGGCGTGTACGGCCTGACCAAGGGCCAGTTCTCGGCCACCGCCGACCGCGGGTCGAAGAGCAAGAAGGGCGTCACCAACACCGACAACGCCATCGACCTCGTCGCGATCGCGCTGCAACTCGGCGCCACCTTCGTCGCGCGCTCGTTCTCCGGCGACAAAACCCAGCTGGTGCCGCTGATCGCGGCCGCGATCCGCCACAAGGGCGCGTCCTTCATCGACGTCATCAGTCCATGCATCGCCTTCAACAACCACGCCGGCTCGACCAAGAGCTTCGACTATGTCCGCGAGCACAATGACGCCGTGAACCGGCTCGACGTGCTGGTCGGGCGTGACCCCATTGCGGTGGACTATGCGCCGGGCACGGTGCAGATGGTCGAACAGCACGACGGCAGCAAGATCGCGCTGCGCAAGATCGATGCCGACTACGATCCGCACGACAGGCTCGGCGCGATGACCTTCCTCCAGAAGCACGCCGCCAAGGGCCAGATCGTGACCGGGCTGCTCTATGTCGACCCTGATGCGGAAGACCTGCACGAGCATCTCAACACGGTCGAGACGCCGCTCAATTCGCTGGAGGCGGACGCGCTGTGTCCGGGCTCGGCGGTGCTGGACAAGATCAACGCCAGCCTGCGGTGATTACTTGCCGGAAACAGGCTGTCTGACGCGCACGGTGATCTTCTCCGACACGATAGGCGGCTCGAACGGATAGTGCTTCGCGTCGCCGAGCACCAGTTGCAGCGTGTGGGTCCCGGGCGGGAGTTCGAGCAGGGTTTCGGTCTGCCCGGCGCCGAAATGGAGATGCGACTTGTCCTGCGGGATCGGCTCCTTGGGATCGATCGGGTCGTTAACGTCGACCAGCAGATGGTGATGACCCGCGTTCTGGTACTCGTCGCCGGCATGCGTCACGCCCATGTTGCGCAAGCCGAACCGGACCCAGAATCCACCGCGAAGCTTCTGCCCGTCACGCGGGCTGATGAAATAGAGTTTGGCGTCCTTGGGCGCAGTCTTGCCCTGCGCGTAGGCTGCGCCCGGAAGCAATGCGAGCGCCGCCGCCAATGCGGCGCAACGAATGATCTTCATCAAATCTACTCCGGCAATCACGGACTGAGCGCGACGCGAAATCCGTGCGTTGGGTAACGGACATCGGTGTCGTAACCATCGCGGTTTGACGGCCGCACATATCTTGAATCGTTCTTCCAGGAACCCGAGCGCAGGACGTGCGAGGAGCAGTCACCGCCGGTCCATGCCGATCCGTCGCCGGGCGCGCCTTGATAGTTTCTGTGCCAGCAATCCTCGACCCACTGGTCGATCGCGCCGCCCATGTCGTACAACCCGAATGGATTGGGCTTGAAGCTGCCGACCTTCGCCGGCTGCTCGGTCCCGAGGTCGCCGCAATCCTTGCACCCGGCCATGCCCGGCTGGAGCTTGTCACCCCACCAATACTTGCTCTGCGTTCCCCCGCGCGCCGCATATTCCCATTCGGCTTCGCTCGGAAGCCGGTACGGCTTCTTCGCCGCCTGGGAGAGATAGGCCACATATTGTCGCGCATCGGTCCAGCTCACATTGCTGACCGGCGCATCGTCCTTGCCTACGGCCGTGAACGAGCACGCCTTCGCAGCGGCGCATTCGTTCCACTCCTGCACCGTCACCGGATATTTGCCGATCGAGAACGGCTTGATCGTGACCTGGTGGACCGGACGTTCGGTCGGATCATCATTGCTTCCCATGGTGAAGCTGCCGCCACGAATGGCGATCATCTCGGGTTCGCGAAGCGGCGTCGCCGACGGGCTGGGCGTCGATGCCGGCGACGGAGGGGCAGACGCCAATGACGGGGATGGCTGCGGGGTCGGCGTCGCCGCTTCGCGCGGCGGAGGCTGCCGGCTCGGTGTTGGGGCCGGCGCGACGGCGGGCGCGGCAGCCTGCTCGTCCACCCTGCCCGGCGGCTGCGCCAGCAGATACCACAGCGCACCGGCAGCAATGACCAGCACCGTGATGCTCAGAAGAAAAATCAGGACAGTCTCGCGCCGGCCGCGCGTCCTGCCGACCGCATCTGCGTCCGGCAGCACGCGATAGATGCGTACGGGATCGGTGATGTTCTTGACCTTGCGATCGCCGAGCGACTCATAGCCGCACACCACCTTGTGCTTGATCTGTTCGTAGATCGCGCCCGAGATGTACACCTGACCGGGCTCGGCAATGCCCTCGATGCGTGAGGCGATGTTGACACCGTCGCCGTAGATATCGTCCGGCTCAACGATGACATCGCCGAGATTGACGCCAATCCGGTATTCGATCCGCGAATCCTTCGGAAGCGAAGCGTTGCGGCCGACGAGATTCTGCTGGATGACAATGCTGCATCGAACGGCCTCAACGGGGCTATCGAAGATGGCGATAAACCCGTCGCCCGTCGTCTTCACCAGACTTCCATGATGCTCGACGATGCTGGGCATGATAAGATCGCGCTCGATCCGCTTGACGCGGGCGTGCGTGCCCTCCTCGTCAGCCTGCATCAAGCGGCTGTAGGAAGCGATGTCACCGACAATGATCGCTGCGAGACGACGAGGCATCGCGCCGTGCTGAGGCGGCTCGCCCTGATTTCCGGATCTGAAGTTGCGAATTTCGCCCATTGCGGGGGACTCCACACGCTACAAGAGGCGGCCCCACCCTAAGACTGCCGAAAGCAATCGTCTGTGAACGCTATCACATCGACGAATGGGGACAATGTCGAAGGTTTGCGCGGCATCGAGTTCCCGTAGGAGCGAAGGCCCACCGCGATTGAACCTTCCCGGCCTGAGGTTCGACTAAGGCCGTGCTTGGAACCACGCTACCTCGCTTCGCAGCGGCGATTTCGATTCCAGCGGCGACTGCCACCACGCAGTGTTCGTGAAAGAAGGCAACGAGGTCCCTCGGCGGACGTCGGGACTAGCTGGCGGGCGCGGGCTCAGCTGCGGCGCGGCCCGAATAGGCCATTCGGCCGGCCGTCCAGTATTGCTTGCAGGTGTCGAACAGCGCTTCGCCGTCCATGGTCAGGCCGCCCGCATTGACGAGCACGCCATCCGCGCCAATTGGCTTGTTCAGCAGCGACAAGATGCGTTTCAGAAAGCCCCCTGCGAACCGTTCGGCAAGAAGAGGGTCGAGCTGGAGCACCACGATCTTCTGGCTGCGATACCGCCAGATCGATATGTCCCGCACCGATCGCCAGGAGATGGTGTCATCGGCAATCCTGGTGTCGCGAATGCCGACACGGGTGATGAAGAGGACGGGCTCGCTGGAGCAGATCAACGTCCAGAGCGTCTTGCAGGTGGCCAGGCCGAAAAACACGATGCCGAAATAGCAGAGCGCGATCTGCAACGCGGTGATGTCCTTGCCATGGTGCCAGTTGAATGCGAGCGCGGCGCATAGCAGCGTCAGCAACAGGCCGGCTCCCAGGAGCTTGAACAGCCGGCCCAGGGAATAGCCGATCGCAAGGTTGGGCAAGTTCTGACTTACGGACATTTTGACCGCCACCAGTCATCTGCAACAACCAGGGGTCTGCCAATGCCCCTCCTTCTGGAGTGTTAATACTGGAACCTTGCGCGAGGCTGCCCACGGGATTGGGCGGTGAGAGCCTATGAACGCGCCGCACGCCGCCCGCGACTAACGGCCGAACCGCCTCTGCCTATCTGGCAGACGCCAACCGCTCTCTCGCCTGGTGCGATCATGAAGCTTGCCCTTGTCCTTCCGCTGGTCCTTGCGACCTTCATAGGCGCTGTCCAGGCCGGCCGGGCCGACGACGTCCGCGAGGTCACCAAGGCAGAGGCTGACACTTTCAACGCACGCATGTATGCGGGTACGCCCGGCGACAAGGCCTATGCCTGCTTTGTCCGCCGCTACGACGCCAATCACCTCGCGCGGCATCCGCAGCAGAGGGTCGCCGCGATGAAGCTGCTGATCTCCGCGGAGGTCGACAAGGAGGACAAGCAGCTTCACAACTCGTTCCGGCTCGGTTTCAGATACCGCCATCGCGCGGGCGATTTCGATTCCAGCGGCGACTGTCACCATGTGGTTTTCGTGAAGGACGGCAACGAGGTGCGCCTGGGCTGCGGCGTCGACTGCGAAGGCGGCGGCATCGGCGTTGCGCTCTCCAGGGACGACGAGTCCGCCATCGTGCGGCTGACGCGGGTCAGGGTCTGGCAGAACAACAAGCCGGACGACGATGCCGAGCAATCGCTGGTGGCAGGCGCCGACGACGGAATTTTTCGGCTCGACCGCACCGACAATGCCGAGTGCACCTCGCTGGTGACCGACCGCAAGGAACTCGCCGCGCTTCGTCACAAGTGATATCTGTCGGCGAATTCTGCGTATTTTGCGCATGATCTTTCCGGAAAACCGCTTTCCGGATCGTGCTTCGAGGGAGATCGCCATGAACCGCCGGAACATCCTGTGGAGTGCTGTGTCGGCTTTGGGCGCCGCTTTTGGCGCCTCCAGCGCGAAGGCCGCGGCCGAGATTCCATCGTCGAACAAGCTGAAAGTCGTCTATCACCTCAGCGACGCCGAGAAGGTCAATTTCGTGCTCGGCAACATCCAGAACCACATCGACGGCGTCGGCGGCCCCGAGCACGTCACGATCGCGCTGGTGATCCACGGGCCGGCGCTGAAGGCGTTTCACGCGGTGCAGGCCAACCCCGACGTCAGCAAGCGCGTCGGCGATTTCTCCAAGGACGGCGTCGAGCTCGCCGCCTGCGGCAACACCATGAAGGCGCAGAACGTCACGCTATCGGATTTGCTGCCGGGCTTCGTCAGCGCGGAGAAGGGCGGCGTGGTCCGCCTCGCGGAGTTGCAGTCGCAGGGGTATTTGTATCTGCGGCCGTAAGGCACTTCGGTAACTGCGAGGACAGAACCCTCACCCGACGCGCGGGACGATGCTTCGCATCGCCCGAACGCGTCGACCTCTCCCGCAAGCGCAAGCGGGAGAGGTGCAGCGGAGCCCGCGGCTGTTACCCCAATCCAACAGAGCCATCTCCCAGACACTTGACTTACTCATAACTCTCCGGTTATGAGTTTATGCATAACCCGTAGGTTATGGATTACGCATGTCCGCCACGCACGATCTGCTGTTCAGAACGCTCGCCGACCCCACCCGGCGGGCGATCTTCGAGCGGCTGTGCCGCGACGGCGAGCAGACCGTCGGGGCGCTGACGGCCCGATCGGGGGTTTCCCAACCGGCGGTCTCGAAACATCTCGGCGCGCTGAAGCAGGCGGGCCTGGTACGCGACCGCCATGAGGGACGGCAGACCCATTACACCGCGCAGCCCGGCGCGCTCAATCCGCTGATCGACTGGACCGGTCAGATGGCCGGCTTCTGGCAGAACCGGCTGGATGCGCTCGATGATTTGCTGAAGAGGATGGACCAATGACCGAAACACGTTCAGTCGTCGTCGAGCGCGAATTCGCCTTTCCGGCCGAGCGGCTGTGGCGCGCGCTGACGCAGCCGCATCTGATCGAGGAATGGCTGATGAAGAACGACTTCAAGCCGAGGGTCGGTCATCGCTTCAATTTGCGCGGCGAATGGGGCGGCGTGCTCGATTGCGAGGTGCTCACCATCGAGCCGGAGAAGACGCTCGCCTACACCTGGAATTTCTCGCACGAGGACGCGGCCTTCGACCTCAAGAGTATCGTGACCTTCACCCTCACGCCGACGGGCTCAGGCACTCACTTGCGCGTCGAGCAGGCCGGCTTCAGCCCGACGCAGAAGCAGGCCTATGGCGGTGCGCATGCCGGCTGGAAGCAGTTTTTCGCCAAACTGGACGAAGTGCTGGCGCGGGCTGACTAGCCCGGCCGTCCGACTTCATTAGATCATCTCAAGAGGAGGTTTCATTGACCGGGAATATGTGGGTCCGGCAGATCCATCGCTGGCTGTCGATAGCTTTTACGCTCGCCGTCATCGCCAACATCGTCGCGATGACGCAGCAAATGGAGGCGACATGGATCGGCTTCCTCGCGCTCGTTCCGCTCATCCCGCTGCTCGCGACAGGGCTCTATTTGTTCGCGCTGCCCTATCTCGGCCGGCGTGACGCCGCGCGACACGAGGCGAGATCATGAAGAAAGCCGTGGCGGCGAAGCAGAGCAGCACGAAGGACGCGAATGATGTTTCGCCCTCCAAGCTGATCGACGGCAGGATCAAGGAGCTCGGCGACTGGCGCGGCGAGATGCTGGGACGCGTCCGCGGCCTGATCAGGGAGGCCGATCCTGAGGTGGTCGAGGCATGGAAATGGCGCGGCGTGCCCGTGTGGGAGCACGACGGCATCATCTGCACCGGCGAGACCTACAAGGAGGTGGTGAAGCTGACCTTTGCCAAGGGCGCGGCGCTGGATGACCCGGCCGGCCTGTTCAATTCCAGCCTCGACGGCAATGTGCGGCGCGCGATCGATATTCGCGAGGGCGAAAAGATCAACGAGAAGGCGCTGAAAGCGCTGATCCGCGCGGCGGTGGAGCTGAATGCGTCGAAGGCTAAGAAAAAGCCAGCCAAGAAGCGGCCGGCGTAGTACGCCATGAGCTCACGTTGATTGCTCCAGCCGCGGTCTGGCTTTAACCCCTCCCGCTTGCGGGAGAGGTCGGCGCGTCCTGGGCGATGCGAAGCATCGTCCGCGCGCCGGGTGAGGGCTCTCTCCTCTGGGGGAGTCCCACTGCGGAGACACCCTCTCCCCAACCCTCCCCCGCCAGCGGGGGAGGGAGCGCATCTCCCTCGGAGCAGTCAAAGGTTGGTCTCATCGGGCGCTGCGACGCACCACCCGCCTCACGCCACCGCCGCCGGAATCGGGCGCGGGCTCACGACGTATTCGCGCAAGACCTTGTCGTTGGAATCGACCTCGATCAGCGCGACGTCATAAGTCCAGAGATCGGCAAGGTGCTGGAGCACGCGCTTGGCGTCGGTCTCATTGAGCTGCGAGCCCTTGATGACGTGGTGATGCAGGATCAGCCGGCGGTCGCCGGCAAGATCGACGTCGACCACTTCGATATTGGCGTCGATGTAGCCGACGTCGTGCTGCCGTGCCAGCTCGCGCCGCACGCGACGGAAGCCGCGATCGTCATGGATGGCATCGACACGGATGCCGGCGCGCTCCTCGGGATCGTCGTGCAGATGGAACATGCGGAAGTGCCGCATCAGCTTCGGGCTCAGAAATTGCCCGATGAAGCTCTCGTCGCGGTAGTTGGCCCAGACGTCGCGCAGCACGCCCATCACGTCATTCTTGCCGGCAATGTCGGGGAACCACTCGCGGTCCTCGTCTTCGGGCCTCGTGACGATGCGCTCGATGTCCTGCATCATGGCGAAGCCGAGCGCATAGGGGTTGAAGCCGGAGAAGCGCGGATCGTCGAATTCGGGCTGGAACACCACATTGGTGTGCGACCCCAGGAATTCGAGGAAGTTGCCGTCGCTGATGCGGCCCTGCTGGTGCAGCTGGGTCATGATGCGATAGTGGACGTAGGTCGCCGTCCCCTCGTTCATCACCTTGGTCTGGCTCTGCGGATAGAAATATTGCGCGATGTGGCGGACGATGCGGAGCAGCTCGCGCTGCCAGGGCGCCAGCCGCGGCGCGCTCTTCTCCAGGAAGTAGAGCAGGTTCTCCTGCGGCAGGCCGAGCAGCTTGCGGCGCCGTTCCAGCGAGATCGCGGACTTGGTCTTCGAGGCGCCCTTCGGCACGGTGCGCCAGAGATCGTTGAAGACTTCTTCCTCGTGCTGGCGGCGGCGCCCTGCCCGCTTCTCCTCGGCGCGCAAATCCAGCTTCTTCTTGCCGGGATAGCGGTCGATGCCGTGCGACATCAGCGCGTGGGCGGCGTCGAGCGTGCGCTCGACCTCTGTGCGGCCGTAGCGCTCCTCGCAGGTCGCGACGTAGTTCTTGGCGAAGTCGAGATAGTCGAGAATGCCGTCGGCGTCGGTCCACTGCTTGAACAGATAATTGTTCTTGAAGAAGTGGTTGTGGCCGAAGGCGGCGTGCGCGATCACCAGCGTCTGCATCGTCGCCGTGTTCTCCTCCATCAGGTAGGAGATGCAGGGCGAGGAGTTGATCACGATCTCGTAGGCGAGCCCCATCAGGCCCTTGCGGTAGGACGCCTCATGAAACGCAAAGTGCTTGCCGAACGACCAGTGCTTGTAGAACAGCGGCATGCCGACCGAGGAGTAGGCATCGAGCATCTGCTCGGCGGTGATGACCTCGATCTGGTTCGGATAGACGTCGAGGCCGAGATCCTTCAGCGCCACCTCCTCGCAGGCATCGGTGATGCGCTGCAAGGTGTGGAAATCCCAATCCGCGCCTTCGAACAAGCGATCCGTCATGGAGCGGCTTTCTCCTGGCTGGTTTCGCGGCGTTGGAACAGGTCGTGGAACACCGGGAAGATCTCGCTGCGCTCCGAGACCTTGCGCATCGAGAGCGGCGCGCCGCTGTTGCGCAGGCGATCATAGAGCGTCCAGAGCGAGGAGTCGGAGAGATCGAAGGCGCTGCCGCCGGATTCCCCGACCTCGAGATAGGCGAAGAACTGGCAGACCGGCAAAATCTTGTCGGTCAGCAACAGGCCGGTGAGCTCGCCGTCGGAATAGGAATTGTCACCGTCGGAAGCTTGGGCTGCGTAGATATTCCAGTCCGACGGATTGAAGCGCTCGCGCACGATCTCGTACATCGCCTGCAGCGCGCTGGAGACCAGCGTGCCGCCCGAGGCTGGGCCGTAGAAGAAGGTCTGCTCATCGACCTCCTCGGCGCGGTCGGTGTGGCGGATGAAGACGATCTCGACATGCTTGTAGCGGCGTTTCAGGAACACGTAGAGCAGCATGTAGAAGCGCTTGGCGAGATCCTTCATGTGCTCGGACATCGAGCCCGACACGTCCATCAGGCAGAACATCACGGCTTGCGCGACGGGGCGCGGCACCGTCTCGAAGCGGCGATAGCGGATGTCGAGCGGATCGATGAAGGGAATACGCTTGGATTTCGCCTTGAGCTTTTCGAGCTTGTCGACGAGCTCGGCGCGCAGATCCTCGTCGGTGCAGGCGGCGATCTCGGCCTCCAGCTCCTCGATCTCGCTCTTGCGCGGACGGCGCAGCGCGATACGGCGGGCGAGCGCGAGCTGCACCGTCCGGCTCACCGAGATGTTGGCGGGCGAGCCCGATGTAGTGTAGCCGGCGCGCTGGATGCCCTCGCTCTCGGTCTGCGCGATCTTGCGCTTGGCGAGATCCGGCAGCTCGAGGTCGTCGAGGAAGAGATCGACGAACTCGTCGCGGGAGAGCACGAAGCGGAAGGCGTCCTCGCTGTCGCCTTCGCCCGGACCGGAATCCTTGGCGCTGCCCTGGCCGGAGCGCTGGAGATAGTCGCCCTCGATGAACTTCTTGTTGCCGGGCAGCACCATGTCGCGCGTGCCGCCTTCGCGGCGGAAGCGCGGCTCGTGCATGCCATCGAGCGGGATCGTGACCTCACCACCCTCCAGAACGTCCTTGATGTCGCGTTCCTGCGAGGTCTTCTTGACGGCGCCCTGCACCAGGGACTTGGCCCGACGCAAGAACCGCTGCCGGTTCTCAAGACTCTTGCCGCCTGGATTCAGGCGCCTGTCAATAATGTGAATGGCCACTTTCCCATCCGCCTCAACCGGCCTGCTTCACGCGCATGTACCATTCGACGAGCCGGCGAACCTGACGCTCGGTGTAGCCGCGCTCCACCATGCGTGCGACGAACTCGCCGTGCTTCTTCTCCGTCTCGCCGTCCTTCTTCGACCCGAAGGAGATGACCGGAAGCAGGTCCTCGACCTGGGAGAATATCCGCTTTTCGATCACGTCGCGAATCTTCTCGTAGGAGGTCCAGGTCGGATTCTTGCCGCCGTTCTGGGCCCGGGAGCGTAACGAGAATTTGACCACCTCGTTCCGGAAGTCCTTGGGGTTGGCGATGCCCGCCGGCTTCTCGATTTTGGTCAGCTCCTGGTTCAAAAGCTCGCGATCGAGCAGCTGGCCGGTGTCGGGGTCCTTGAAATCCTGATCCTCGATCCAGGCGTCGGCGTAGTCGACGTAGCGGTCGAACAGGTTCTGGCCGTAGTCCGAGTAGGATTCGAGGTAAGCCTTCTGGATCTCGTTGCCGATGAACTCGGCGTAGCGCGGCGCCAGCTCCGCCTTGATGAATTCGAGATAGCGCTTCTCGACTTCCTCGGGCAGCTGCTCGCGGCGGATCGACTGCTCCAGCGCGTACATCAGATGCACGGCGTCGGCGGCGACCTCCTGCGGGTCGTGATTGAAGGTCGCGGCCAGGATCTTGAAGGCGAAGCGGGTGGAGACGCCGTCCATGCCTTCGTCGACGCCGGCGGCGTCGCGATATTCCTGGACGCTGCGCGCCTTCGGATCGGATTCCTTCAGGCTCTCGCCGTCATAGACCCGCATCTTGCCGAACAGCGTCGAATTCTCGTGCTTGCGCAGGCGCGACATCACCGAGAACCGCGCCAGCGTCTCCAGCGTCGAGGGCGCGCAAGGCGCGGCCGCGAGCTCGGAGCCCTGGATCAGCTTTTCGTAGATCTTCTGCTCCTCGGTGACGCGCAGGCAGTACGGCACCTTGATCACGCAGATGCGATCGATGAAGGCCTCGTTGTTCTTGTTGGCCTTGAAGCTCGCCCACTCCGCTTCGTTGGAGTGCGCGAGGATGATGCCGGTGAACGGGATCGCGCCGATGTTCTCGGTGCCGATATAGTTGCCTTCCTGCGTTGCGGTCAGCAACGGGTGCAGCATCTTGATCGGCGCCTTGAACATCTCGACGAATTCGAGGATGCCCTGGTTGGCGCGGTTGAGGCCGCCGGAATAGCTGTAGGCATCGGGATCGTTCTGGGCGTAGGTCTCGAGCTTGCGGATATCGACCTTGCCGACCAGCGAAGAGATGTCCTGGTTGTTCTCGTCGCCGGGCTCGGTCTTGGCGATCGCGATCTGGCGCAGCCGCGACGGCTGGATTTTTGCGACGCGAAACTGGGAAATATCGCCGCCGAAGGCCTCCAGCCGCTTGTAGCACCACGGGCTCATCAACCCGGTGAGACGCCGGCGCGGGATGCCGTATTTCTCTTCCAGCATCGGACCGAGCTGGTCGGGATCGAACAGGCTGAGCGGGCTCTCGAACACCGGCGAGAGTTCATCGCCGGCCTTGAGCACGTAGATCGGATGCACTTCCATCAGCGACTTCAGCCGCTCGGCGAGCGAGGACTTGCCGCCGCCGACCGGCCCGAGAAGATAGAGGATCTGCTTGCGCTCTTCGAGACCTTGCGCAGCGTGACGGAAGAAACCGACGATACGCTCGATGGTTTCTTCCATGCCGTAAAAGCCGGCAAAGGCCGGATAGGTGCGGATGGTGCGGTTCAAAAAAATACGGCCAAGGCGTGGGTCCTTGGCCGTATCGATCGTCTGAGGCTCACCGATGGCAGCTAGCAGTCGTTCGGCCGCGTTGGCATATTTCATGGGATCGCTTCGACACGATTCCAGATATTCCGCCATCGACATGTCGTGCTGGCTTCTCGCCTCGAACGACCGAGCGAAAGCGTTGAATAGAGAATCGTTGTACATGATCCCTCTCCGCGTGAGTTCCGCTATAAGCTGAAACGAAAGCAGTTACCGGACCGTTCCTCAGGCCGTTTCGAATCAGCGTGAGCACATGACGATCATTGGACACCCGGGTGCCGACGCGACGCAACGCACAAGGTAGGCACTCGCTGAATTACGAACAGGCACTTGCCTGCAATTTGTGCGAATCTGCATCCATCTTCGCTCATTTCCAAAAAATGTCACTCGCTCGCCACATCCGGGCATTACCGGGGACAAGTCCATCCGGCACTGCAACATAGAGCGATTTGCGAGCGGCAATCTTATGACGCTTGTACGGCGAAGCCTTGCGTGCCCCGTCCATCTTCCTGCTGCAATGCGGTGCGTGCCGCATGACAATCGCGGCAAGCGCGCAGAAGTGTCTCAAAATCGATCGCCAATCCGTCCGTGTCGATGACGATCCGGTGGTTTTGCGCGCAGCGCGCCAGGGCACGGATGGTGCAGAGCTGCCGCTGCAGGGCCGGCGTCGGCGTCAGCACGATTACCTTGTGCCCGCGGCATTTCTCAGCCGAAATCTCCGCAATGGAGTCCCACAGCAGGAATTCATTGCCGATGCGGAGATCGCGGATGCCGTAGGGGGTGACGATCACCACCGGTCCGCGCTCGGCCGGAAGCAGCCAGATCAACCGGCTGGTCACGAGGCCGAACAACGCCACGCCGGCATAGCCGATCGCCGTATCGTAGTCGCCGAGCCCGTCCCACCAGTCGAAGGCGAGGCTTGCGCTGAACAGGGTCATCGCAAAGCCCGCCGCGACCAGCAGCCGCAGCTGCGTCGTGCACTGACTGATTTCGAGATCGCGAGGCGCCTCGATGCTGACGGCAGGCGCGACCGATTGCGAGCGGCCGGCGGCCGCAAATGCAAGATCCTCAGCAAGGCCCTCAGTAGGTGCGTGCATGCTTTCCCCCAGCATGGCCATTCGCGACCGAGCCATGATGCACCAGACGGACCGGAATCCGCTGGTGGCACTCCGCAGCCGCGAGCCGACGAGACGAAGCGACTGACGTGACGCAACCAGACCCTTGGCCGATTCCTCCGGCCAGCGACTTTTTACGCAACGCTGCTACTTCCGCCTGGATCGTCATGATCGCGCCGGAGTTACCCTGAGACTATGACGCTCGTACCCTTGATTGGTTCCCTCCCGGGAGCATGTAGGCTAGAGGATAGCGCGTCAGGACCGGCGCGGAAACCCCTCGCCCGCAGGCTTGGAGATAATAAGCATCATGAATCCCGTCAAAGAACTGGAAAAGCACGGCCAAGCCGTCTGGCTGGACTTCCTGGCCCGTGGCTTCATCGCCAAGGGCGACCTGAAGCGGCTGATCGACGCCGACGGCGTCAAGGGCGTTACCTCCAATCCGTCGATCTTCGAGAAGGCGATCGGCAGCTCGGACGAATATGACGCCTCGATCGGCAAGGCGCTGAAGCGCGGCGACCGGGCCGTGGCTGACCTGTTCGAGGCGGTCGCAGTCGAGGACATCCAGAAGGCCGCCGACGTGCTCCGCCCGGTCTACGATCGCCTTAGAGGAGGCGACGGCTATGTCAGCCTGGAGGTCTCGCCCTATCTGGCGATGGACACCGCCGGCTCCGTCGCCGAGGCGCGGCGGCTGTGGAAGGAGGTCAATCGCAAGAACCTGATGGTGAAGGTGCCGGCAACGCCCGAGGGCCTGCCGGCAATCGAAACGCTGATTGGCGACGGCATCAGCATCAACATCACGCTGCTGTTCTCCAGGGCGGTCTACCTCGAGGTCGCCGAAGCCTATCTCGCGGGCCTGGAGAGATACGTTGCAGGCGGCGGCGACCCCTCGCATGTCGCGAGCGTGGCGAGCTTCTTCGTCAGCCGCATCGACACCATGGTCGACAAGCAGCTCGACGAGAAGATCGCCCGCGCCAACGACCCGTCCGAAAAGGAGCGGCTCGCCGCGCTCAAGGGTAAGGTCGCGATCGCCAACGCCAAGCTGGCCTACCAGGATTACAAGCGCCTGTTCACCGGCCCCCGCTGGGACAAGCTCGCCGCCAAGGGCGCCAAGCCGCAGCGCATGCTGTGGGCCTCCACCGGCACCAAGAACAAGGATTACAGCGACGTGCTCTATGTCGAGGAGCTGATCGGCCCCGACACCATCAACACCATGCCGCCGGCAACGCTGGATGCGTTCCGCGAACATGGCAAGCCGCGCGACAGCCTGGAAGAAAACCTCGACGACGCGCGCCGCGTGCTGGAAGAGCTGGAGCGCTCCGGCATCTCGCTCGACGCCGTCACCGAGGAGCTGGTCAAGGACGGCGTCAAGCAGTTTGCCGACGCCGCCGACAAGCTCTATGGCGCCGTCGCCCACAAGCGCGCCACCGTGCTCGGACCCGCGATCGACCGTCAGCAGCTTTCGCTCGGCGACGGGCTCGGCAAAGCCGTGGCCAAGAGCACCGAGGAGTGGCGCGCATCGGCCAAGATCCGCAGGCTGTGGCAGCGCGACAAATCGGTATGGACCGGCACCGATGAAGACAAATGGCTCGGCTGGCTTGACAGCGCGGCCAAGGCCGACGTCGCCGATTACGAGGACTACGCGAGCCGGGTGAAAGGCCAGAAATTCTCCGATGCCGTCGTGCTCGGCATGGGCGGATCGAGCCTTGGACCTGAGGTGCTCGCCGAGACGTTTGGCAAAAAGCCCGGCTTCCCGAAGCTGCACGTGCTGGATTCCACCGATCCGGCGCAGGTGCGGGCGATGGAGGCCAAGATCGACATCACCAATACCGTGTTCATCGTCTCCAGCAAATCAGGTGGCACCACCGAGCCGAACGCCATGAAGGATTATTTCCATGAGCGTGTCGCGCAGGCCCTCGGCCCGAAGGCCAAGACTGGCTTCCGCTTCATCGCGGTGACCGATCCCGGCTCGTCGCTGGAGAAGGCGGCCAAGACGCTGAACTACGCCCGCATCTTCCATGGCGAGCCGTCCATCGGCGGACGTTATTCGGTGCTCTCGCCGTTCGGCCTCGTGCCGGCGGCGACCGCAGGCATCGACGTCAAGACCTTCATCAAGCACGCGCTGGCGATGGCCCGCTCGTGCGGGCCGGACGTGCCGCCCAGCGAAAACCCGGGCGTGCAGCTCGGGCTCGCCATGGGCCTTGCCGGCCTCGAAGGCCGCGACAAGGTGACGATCCTGTCGTCGAAGAAGATCGCCGATTTCGGCGCCTGGGCCGAGCAGCTGATCGCGGAGTCGACCGGCAAGGAGGGCAAGGGACTGATCCCGATCGATGGCGAGCCGCTGGGCGAGCCTTCGCTTTACGGCAACGATCGCTTCTTCATCGACATCCGCACCGAAGGCGAGTCGGACGCCGCACACGAGTCCCGTCTTGCCGCGATCGAAGCGGCCGGCCATCCCGTGGTGCGCATCGTCATGAAGTCGATCGAGCATCTTGGCCAGGAATTCTTCCGCTTCGAGATGGCGACAGCCGTGGCGGGCAGCATCCTCGGCATCAACCCGTTCGACCAGCCGGACGTGGAAGCGGCCAAGATCAAGACCCGCGAACTGACGGCATCGTTCGAGAAGACCGGCGCCTTGCCGGCCGAGGAGCCGGTGGTCAGCACGGATGAAGCCGACCTCTACACCGACGAGGCCAACGCCACGGCGCTGCGCGCCGCCGGCGCCAATGGCGACCTCACCTCCTGGCTGAAGGCGCATCTGTCGCGCTCGGGCGATGGCGATTATGTCGCCCTGCTCGGCTACATCCCGCGCGACAAGGCGACCATCGACGCGCTCCAGGCCATGCGGCTCGAGGTGCGCGAGAAGCGCCATGTCGCGACCTGCGCCGAGTTCGGCCCGCGCTTCCTGCATTCCACGGGACAGGCCTACAAAGGCGGGCCCGACAGCGGCGTGTTCCTCCAGATCACCGCCGACGATGCCAAGGACTTGCCGGTGCCCGGACAGAAGGCCAGCTTCGGCGTGATCAAGGCGGCGCAGGCGCGCGGCGATTTCGACGTGCTCACCGAGCGCGGACGCCGCGCGCTGCGGGTGCACCTGAAGGGCGGGCTCAAGAAAGGTCTCGCGGCGCTCAATACGGCGCTCAATGATGCGCTGAATTAAAGGATCTTTGACATGCAACTCGGCATGATCGGCCTCGGCCGGATGGGCGGCAACATCGTTCGCCGCCTGATGCGCCACGGCCATACGACCGTGGTCTATGACAAGGACGCCAAGGCCGTCGCCGGCCTTGCCGCCGACGGCGCAACCGGCTCGGCAACGCTGGAAGAGTTCATCTCGAAGCTCGCGCGGCCGCGCACCGCCTGGGTGATGCTGCCGGCCGGGCACATCACCGAGACCACCATCGACACAATTGCCGGCGTGATGCAAGACGGCGACGTCATCATCGACGGCGGCAACACCTTCTGGCAGGACGACGTCCGCCGCGGCAAGGCGCTGAAGGCGCGCGGCATCCACTATGTCGACGTCGGCACCTCAGGCGGCGTTTGGGGCCTCGACCGCGGCTATTGCATGATGATCGGCGGCGAGAAGGCTGTGGTGGACCGGCTCGATCCGATCTTCGCCGCGCTCGCCCCCGGTGCCGGCGACATTCCGCGCACGGAAGGACGCGAAGGTCGCGATCCCCGCATCGAGCAGGGCTACATCCATGCCGGCCCCGTCGGTGCCGGCCATTTCGTGAAGATGATCCACAACGGCATCGAATACGGCCTCATGCAGGCCTATGCCGAAGGGTTCGACATCCTCAAGAACGCCAACATCGACGCACTGCCGGCGGATCACCGCTACGATTTCGATCTGGCCGACATCGCCGAAGTCTGGCGGCGCGGCAGCGTGATCCCGTCCTGGCTGCTCGACCTCACCTCCACCGCGCTCGCGGACAGCCCGCAACTCTCGGAATATTCCGGCTTCGTCGAAGATTCCGGCGAAGGCCGCTGGACCGTGAATGCCGCGATCGACGAGGCGGTGCCGGCCGAAGTGTTGACCGCGGCGCTCTACACACGTTTCCGTTCCCGCAAGGAACACACCTTTGCCGAGAAAATTCTCTCCGCAATGCGTGCGGGTTTCGGCGGCCACAAGGAGCCGAAGCAGCCGGGCGCTGCGAAGCCAAAATAAGCTTAGGTAACAAGTAACAAAGCGAAGGCCGACAGTTCGTGACAAAAGACCCGCAAGCCAAGCGCAAGCCGGAAAATTGCGCCTTCGTCATCTTCGGTGTCACCGGCGACCTCACCCATCGGTTGGTGATTCCCTCGCTCTACAATCTGGCCGCCGAGCACCTGTTGCCCGAAAAGTTCTGCGTCGTCGGCGTGGCCCGCAATGCCCAGTCGGATGACGAGCTGCGCGACAGCCTGATGAAGGGCCTGCGTCAGTTCGCGACGCGCCCAGTGGACGACGAGATCGCCCGGAAGCTGCTGCAATGCCTGACTTTCGTCGAGGCTGACGCAAAGGACCCGCCGTCTTTCGATCGCCTGCACGAGCATCTGGATTCGCTGGAATGCGCGGAAGGCACCGGCGGCAACCGCCTGTTCTATCTCGCGACCCCGCCGGTGGCGTTCGCGCCGACCGCGCGCGAGCTCGGTCGCACCGGCATGATGAAGGAGAACGGCGCCTGGCGGCGGCTGGTGATCGAAAAGCCGTTCGGCACCGACCTCGCATCGGCGCGCGCGCTGAACGGCGAGTTGCTGAAGATCATGGACGAGCACCAGATCTACCGGATCGATCATTATCTCGGCAAGGAGACGGTGCAGAACATCCTGGTGCTGCGCTTTGCCAACGGCATGTTCGAGCCGATCTGGAATCGCAACCATATCGACCACGTCCAGATCACCGTCGAGGAGAAGCTCGGCGTCGGCCATCGCGGCGGCTTCTACGATGCCACCGGCGCGCTGCGCGACATGGTGCCGAACCATCTGTTCCAGCTGATGTCGCTGGTCGCGATGGAGCCCCCCGCCCGCTTCGATGCGCATTCCGTGCGCTCCGAGAAGGCCGAGGTGCTCACCGCGATCCAGCAGCCGAGCGAAGAGGAAGCGCTGAGGAGCTCGGTGCGTGCGCAATATCTTGCAGGGCGCGTCGGCGACGAGGAGATTCCGGACTATCGCAAGACCGAGGACGTCAAGCCGGGCAGTACCACCGAGACCTTTGTCGCGCTGAAGCTGATGATCGACAATTGGCGCTGGGCCGGCGTGCCGTTCTATTTGCGCACCGGCAAGGCGCTCGGCCACAAGCGCACGGAAGTGGCGATCAAGTTCAAGCAGGCGCCGCTGTCGATGTTCTCAGGCACGGCAGTCGACCGCCTCTCGCAGAACTTTCTCACCATCGGCATCGCGCCGACCGAGACTATCGAGCTTCAGTTCAACGCCAAGATTCCCGGGCCAAGCATCACCATCGACGGCGTTGAGATGAAATTCCGCTACGGCGACTATTTCCGCGCCGATCCCTCGACCGGCTACGAGACGCTGATCTACGACTGCATGATCGGCGACAACATCCTGTTCCAGCGCGCCGACGGCATCGAGGCGGGATGGCAGGCGGTGCAGCCGTTCCTCGACGCCTGGAAAAATGCCGGCACCAACGGCATCGAGACCTATCGGGCCGGCAGCGACGGACCGGCCTGCGCCGACGAACTGCTCCGCCGCGACGGGCGTAGCTGGCGGAAATATACGTGATGGTCGCGGCCGGCGGCCCGCCAAAGCTGATCGTCGCGGCCGACGCCGAGGCCCTGGCGCAAGCCGCGGCCGAGCGGGTGATGGCGCGGATCGCGGCCAACCCGGGCCGCATCGCGATCTGCCTCACCGGCGGCTCCAGCCCGAAGAAGCTCTACCAGCGGCTTGGCAGCGACCGATGGCGCGGCAGGATTCCGTGGGATCGCGTGCACTGGTTCATCGGCGACGAGCGTTTTGTCCCGGAAAACGATCCGCTCAACAACATGGCGATCGCGCGCGCGACCTTTCTCGATCGCAACGCGCCCTCGGGCCATGTGCATCCGATTCCGACCACGGCCGAAAATCCCGATGCGAGCGCTGCGGCCTATGCGCGCGAGCTGCAGGCCTTCTACGGCTCGGATCAGCTCGATCCGGCCCGTCCGCTGTTCGATCTCGTGCTGATGGGCGCGGGTCCTGATGGACACACCGCCTCGCTGTTTCCCGGCTATCCCCAAATCGAGGAGACCGCGCGCTGGGTCGTCGGCGTGCCCAAGGCCAATGTCGCGCCGTTCGTGCCGCGGGTGTCGCTCACTTTACCCGCTTTGGCCTCCTGTCGCGAAATGCTGTTCGAGATTGCCGGGCATGACAAGCAGCCGATCTTGACGCGCCTCCTCAATGGCGAGACCCTGCCGGCGTTGCGCGCGCGCTCGAATGGTGAGACCGTCTGGTTGGTCGACCGGGCCGCGCTACCGGAGGGGATTCGTGGGCCGCGTTGAAGCACCTTGTGCGTTGATCGTGATGGGCGTGTCGGGTTCGGGCAAGAGCACGGTTGCGGCCGCGCTCGGCGAGCGGCTCGGCTGGCGCTTCGAAGACGGCGACAGCTTCCATCCTGCCAGCAACGTCGAGAAGATGCGCGCCGGCCATCCCCTTACCGACGAGGACCGCTGGCCCTGGCTCAACGCCATCGCCGACGAGATCGCGCGGGTCTGCGGGCACGGCGAGCACGTCATCATCGCCTGCTCGGCGCTGAAGCACAGCTATCGCGACGTGCTGCTGCGCGGACGCGACGACGTCCGCTTCATCTTCCTGAGGGGCACCAGGGAACTGATCGCCGCCCGCCTCGCACAGCGCAAGGGCCACTTCATGCCGCCGGAATTGCTGACGAGCCAGTTCAACACGCTGGAGCCGCCGGGAGCCGGCGAGCATGTCATCACCGTCTCGATCGACGAAACCGTCGAGGCGATCGTCGATGGCATCGTGCGGCAGCTGAAACTGGGCGGCGCAACGCTGAGACCATAACCCCAAGGTCCTGCCATGACGAAAATCTCTCTCGTGGTCTCCGATGTCGACGGCACGCTGCTGACCAAGGACAAGACGCTGACGGAGCGCGCGAGGAGCGCGGTGCAGCGGCTGCACCAGGCCGGCATCGGCTTCACCATCACTTCCAGCCGCCCCGCCATCGGCATGCGTTTCCTGATCGAGCCGCTGGCGCTGTGGCTGCCGGTCGGCCCGTTCAACGGCTCCTCGATCATCGATCCCGAGATGAGGCCCGTCGAGCAGCACCTGATCCCGGCGAGCGCGGCCGAACGGACCCTGACAATCCTCCGCGAGTTCGGCGCCGATATCTGGATCTTCACCGCCGACAAATGGCTGATCGACAAGCCCAGCGGCAGCTACGTCGCGCACGAGCAGCATACGATCCGCTCAGAACCAACTGTTGTGGGAGACTTTTTGCCGTATCTCGCCAGCGCCTGCAAAATCGTCGGCGCGAGCGCCGATGCCGCTGGCCTCGCCGCTTGCGAAAAGGCGATGCAGGAGGCACTCGGCAACCAGGCGACCGCGGTGCGCTCGCAGACCTATTATCTCGACATCACACCGCCCGGCTTCAACAAGGGCACCTTCGTGCAGGCGATGGCCAAGCGCCTCGGCATTTCGACCGACGCGGTCGCCACCATCGGCGACATGCAGAACGATCTCGCGATGTTCCGCGTCAGCGGCACCTCGATCGCCATGGGCAACGCCGCCGACAACGTTAAGGACGAGGCCACCCACGTCACCGCGAGCAACGAGCAGGACGGCTTTGCCGAGGCGATGGAGATGATCCTGAAGCGGAATGGGGCTGGCTAGAGGCAAATGGCTGTGAGTCGGTCGATCGAGCCGCGAGCTTCTTAACCTCTCCCGCTTGCGGGAGAGGTCGGCGCGTCCCGGGCGATGCGAAGCATCGTCCCGCGCACCGGGTGAGGGCTTTGTCCTCTTGGGGAGTCTTCGTCGTTGAAGCACCCTCTCCCCAACCCTCCCCCGCAAGCGGGGGAGGGAGCGCACCTTCGTCGCGGAAACAATCAGGCGTAACACTCTTGCACGCCAAACTTACTTCGACCGCTGCACCGCCGGTTTCTGGCTGCTCTGCCTTGCCGCCGAAAGATTATGCGCGGTGTTGACCAGCGCGATGTGGGTCAGCGCCTGCGGGAAATTGCCGGTCTGGCGGCGCGCAACGGAATCATATTCCTCGGCGAGCAGCCCGACGTCATTGGCGATGCCGACCACGCGATCGAACAGGACTTGCGCCTTGTCGAGATCGCCCGACAGCACATAGGCATCGGCCAGCCACAGGCTGCACGCCAGGAACGCGCCTTCGAGCGGCGGTTGGCCCGCAGGCAGCTCGCGCGGATCGTGCCGCAGCACGAAGCCGTCGCGCATCAGGTGCTTTTCGACCGCGGCGATGGTGCCGCGGATGCGCGGATCCGACGGCGGCAGGAAGCCGACCGCCGGCAATAGCAGCAAGCTGGCATCGAGCATCGTCGAGCCGTAGGACTCGACATAGGCGTTCATCCCGGCGTCGAAGCCGTTGTTGCAGACGTCGCGATGAATGGCTTCGCGCAAGGTCTGCCAATGCAGCAGCGGTGCCTTGAAGCCGAAGGTCTCGGCGCTCTTGATGCCGCGGTCGAAGGCGACCCAGGTCATCACCTTGGAGAAGACGTAGTGCTTCGGCTGCCCGCGCCGCTCCCAGATGCCGTGATCGGGATGGTCCCAGACCTCGGCGAGATGGTTGAGCACGTTGCATTCCAGCGCCCAGCTTTCCTCGTCGAGCTTGAGCTTGGCCATGCGCGACTGGTGGAAGGCATCGATCAACTCGCCAAAAACATCGAGCTGAAGCTGCGCATGCGCGGCATTGCCGACGCGCACCGGCTGCGCGCCCTCATAGCCGGCGAGCCAGCCCGCCTCCCATTCGAGCAGCCGCCGCTGACCCCAGATGCCGTACATGATCTGCATGTTCGCCGGCGAGCCGGCAGCGGCGCGCAACAGCCAATTGTGCCAGGCCGAGGCTTCCTCGGTATAGCCCGAGTTCATCAGCGCCAGCAGGGTGAAGGTGGCGTCGCGCAGCCAGCAGAAGCGGTAGTCCCAGTTCCTGGCTCCGCCGAGCTTCTCCGGCAGCGAGGTGGTGGGCGCGGCGACGATGCCGCCGGTCGGACCGAAGGTCAGCGCTTTGAGCGTGATCAGCGAGCGCAGGATGAGGTCGTGATAGGGGCCGTCACGGGTGCAATGGCTGCACCAATCGTTCCAGAACTCTTCCGTCTCCTGAAGCGCGCGCTCGGGATCGATCGGTCCGGGCGGCTCGAGATGCGAAGGGCCGTAGGTCAACACGAATGGCACGGTCTCGCCTTCCTTCACCTCGAAATCGGACACCGTGGTGAGATCCTCGCCGCGGATCTCGGCCGGCGTGCGCAGCACCGTCATATCTTGACCGCAGATCGCGAGCAGGGAATGATCGATCCGCCGCACCCAGGGAATGTCGACGCCGAAGCCGAAGCGGATGACGAGCTCCATCCGCATCTTCACCGTGCCGGTGAGGCCGCGCACCAGCCGCACGATGTCGGAGGCCTTGCCGCGCGGCGGCATGAAGTCGATCAGCAGGGCCGTGCCGGTCTTCGTCTCGAAGCGCGTTTCGAGGATGAGGGTGTCGCCGAGATAGCGACGCGACGTTGCGGTCACATCTTCGGCAGGCGCGATCAGCCAGCGGCCGTTTTTGTGATTGCCGAGGATCGCGGCGAAGCAGGCATCGGAATCGAAGGCCGGCCAGCACAGCCAGTCGATCGAGCCGTTGCGCCCGATCAGCGCAGCGGTCTCGCAGTCGCCGATCAGCGCATAGTCCTCGATCCTCTGAGACAATGTCGTTCGAGCCTGGATACTCCGGCCGGTTAACGCCCACCACTCAATGAACGTTCCCGCGTCGCGGCCTTCAAGGCCTCAAGATCGATCTTCGAAGCGATCCGGTCGAGCGCGACCGGCAGGCGCTGGCGCCAGTTCGGATGCTCGTCGATCGTGCCGGGAATGTTGGGCTGGTCGATGACGCCGAGCAGATCCTCCAGCGACACCGCGAGCAGCCGCGAGGGCGTGCGCGACAGGAAAGCGAGCACCGAATAGAGGTCGTTGGCGGCGATGCCGTTCTGCCGCAGGATCTCGTCGAGCCTGCCGAGCGCGTCCCAGCGCGCCTGGTCGTTCTCGCCGGGATCGAGCCCGAGCGAGCGCTTCATCTTGAGGTCGCTGAAGGAGCGCCAGCCGGCATAGGTCGAGAGGTCGTGGGTGTTCAGCGTGACCAGCGCGTTGGGCCGGTAGTGATCGGTGGCGCGGAAATGGCCGGCATCGTCGCGTTCGAACATCATGACGAGATAGGACCAGATACCAAAATCCTGCATGGTCTCGCGAAAACCTTCCGGCACGGTGCCAAGGTCCTCGCCGATGACGATGCATTTGTGGGTGGCGCTCTCGCTCGCCACCGCCGCCAGCAGCGCCTCGAACGGCATCTGCACGTAGGCGCCATTGTCGGGCTTGAAACCGCGCGGCACCAGATAGAGCCGCTTCAGGCCGAGGACGTGATCGAGCCGGATCGCGCCGGCGTGGCGCATCGATGCGGCGAGCATGTCGGCAAACGGCACGAAGGATTGGGCTTCGAGCCCACCGGCATTGAAGCCGGCAAGGCCCCAGTCCTGGCCGACGGTGTTGAGCACGTCGGGCGGCGCGCCGACGGCGAGATGGCGCGAGATCGCCATCTGCTCATTCCAGGCGTCGAAGCCGTTGGACTGCACGCCGACGGCGACGTCGAGATAAAGCCCGACCCGCATGCCGAGCTGGCTTGCGAGCTCCCTGGCGGCGCGCAACTGGCTGTCCGCCGTCCATTGCACGAATTCGACGAACTCGACCTCGCGCTTGTCGGGACCGTCGCGCAAGCCCGCGCATTTCGCCTCATCCGGCTGCTGCCATTCCGCCGGCCATTCCCACCACGGTCGGGCGAAGCGATGGCGCAGCACCTCGAAACAGGCAAAGCGCGACAACAGCGGCGCGCGGTCGGCGCGGAAGGCATCGAACTCCTGGCGGCGCGCCCCGCTCGCACTTGTCACGAAGCTGTTGAAGGCGGCACGCAAGCCCAGCCACTTCAAGGCCGCCACGTCCGTATAGGGCACGCGATCGCCTTCGCGGAGCCGCGCGGCCGTCGCAGCCGCATCGGGCACGAGATCGGCGGAAAATTCCGGGATCGCCTCGACGTCGATATAGAGCGGATTGAGAAACAGCCGGCTGTTTGGCGAATAGGGGCTGCAATCGGCCGGATGGTCGTCGAACAGGACGTGGAGCGGATTGAGGCCGACACCGTCGGCGCCGAGCTGCCTGGCCAGCCGGAGGAGTCCGGCCAAATCGGTGAAATCGCCGATGCCCCAATTGCGGTCCGAGCGGACGCTGTAGAGCTGCACGGCCAGCAGCCAGCCGCGGTCGAAATCGCCGCCGAAGGCGCGCTCCGGCGCCACGATCATCGGCACCTCTTCGCTCACACCTTCGGCATCGGTGAGCGTCAGCCGGTGATAGCCGAGCGGCAGGCCCGCGGGCCAGGCGATCACGGGCTCGCGCGTCTCGCCTTGCGCGATGATCTTGTCCTTGCCCGTGACTTTCCATGTGAGCGGCACTGCGCCTGTCATGGCCAGTTCGGTGCGCGGATTGCCCAGGGCCCGGACCACGACCGGCCCACTGACGAAGCGGTAAACCCGCTTCTCCGGCAGGGCTTCGAGAATGGATTTGAGGGCCACGGGATCGGTGACCCGCAGCTTTCCGAGGGCGTCGATGAATTCAGATTGAACGCCCTTGATCCGGGCTTGAGCTAAAAGATCCATTCGGCACGCAGCTTGCAGGCCATGATTTGGCCGGTGGCATCGACTTTAATGAGATCGCGGAAGAGGTTAGTCAGAATTAACTCGCAAACCGCGCCTGCCGTTCCCAAGGGAACCAAATGACACACAAGCGGCTTTCTATGGTGGTACCAAGCGTAGGTTCCCGACAAGGGAAACGGGCTCCTGCTTTCTTGTCAATGGCATCACCGTGAACAAGACAATTCAAACTGTCGAGAGTGCCGCTGCCGGCAGCGCTTTCCTCATCGAAGACGTCTACCCCTCGATCGACGGCGGCCGCTTCGCCGTGAAGCGGATCGCAGGCGAGCGCGTCGAGGTCTGGGCCGACATCTACCGCGACGGCGACGCCGTGATATCAGCCGCGCTGATCTGGCGAGGCGAGCAGGACCGCGAATGGCGGAGCGAGCCGATGACGCCTGACGGCAATGACCGGTGGTCCGGCGCGTTCACGCCCCAGGAGCCCGGCCAATATGTCTATGCGATCGAAGCCTGGACCGACGAGTTCGCGACCTGGTCCCACGGCATCGCGCGTAAGCAGCGCACCGGCGCCGACGTGAGTCTCGATGCGATCGAGGGGGCCGGCCTGCTGACCAAGGCGCATGGTGGAAGGCAGGACGCTGCAGCGGTCATCATCAGGCAATGCGAGGACTATCTTCAGAGCGGCGACGTCGCCCCGCTGCTGTCCGCCGAGCTCGGCAAGGCGATGGCCGAGAGCCAGTCGCGGCCCGACCTGACCCGCTCGCCGCCCTTCCCGCTCATCGTCGATCGCGACAAGGCGCGCTTTGGCGCCTGCTATCAGATGATGCCGCGCAGCCAGAGCCGGATTCCGGGCCGGCATGGCACGCTCCGCGACTGCATTGCGCGCGTGCCCGATCTCGCCGCGATGGGCTTTGACGTGCTCTACCTCACGCCGGTCCACCCGATTGGCCGCACACGCCGCAAGGGCCGCAACAATGCGCCGGTGGCAACCGATCGCGAGCCCGGCTCGCCTTATGCGATCGGCTCAGCCGACGGCGGGCACGATGCGCTGCATCCCGAGCTCGGCACCATCGAGGACTTCCGCGCGCTGGTCGCGACCTGTCTGGAATACGGCCTCGAGCTCGCGCTCGATTTCGCCGTGCAATGCTCGCCGGACCACCCCTGGCTGACGCAGCATCCGGAGTGGTTCAAATGGCGCCCGGACCGTTCGGTCCGGACCGCGGACGGGCCCTATTCCGACATCGTCATCCCCGATTTCGCCTCGGTCGACAGAGTGGGGCTGTGGAATGCGTTCCGCGACGCCATGCTGTTCTGGATCGACCATGGCGTCACCATCTTCGCCATCGACAATCATGACACTGCGCCGCTGCCGTTCTGGGACTGGCTGATCGGCGACATCCGCCGCCGGCATCCCGGGGTGATCCTGTTCTCCAAGACATTTGCAAAGCCGAAGCTGATGAAGGGACTCGCAAAACTCGGCTTTGCGCAGTCCTTCACCTATTTTCCCTGGCGCACGACGAAATGGGAGCTGGAGCAATATCTTGGCGAGCTCACGCGCTATCCGGAGCGCGACTTCTATCGCCCGAACCTGTTCGTGAACACGCCCGACCTGTTGCCGTACCATCTCCAGAGCGGCGAGACCTGGATGTTCAAATCGCGCGTTGCCCTGGCGGCGACGCTGTCGAGCAGCTTCGGCATCTACAGCGGCTTCGAGCTGCTGGAGCACGAGGCTGTGCCCGGCCGCGAAGAGTATCTCGATTCCGAAAAATATCAGATCAGGCAGCGCGACTGGGACAAGCCCGGCAACATCAAAGCCTACATCGCCGCGCTCAACGGCATCCGCAAAGACAATGCCGCGCTTCAGCAGACGGCGAATTTGCGCTTCCTCGGCATCGAGGATGGCGAGACCATCGCCTTTGCCAAGGAGGCGGCCGATTCCACAAACACCGTCCTCGCTGTCATCGCCCTCTCGCGCCATGTCCGCGAATTCTGGTTGCCGCTCGGCGGGCTCACCATCGACGCCGGCGGCGAACGCTGCCACGTCGCCGCACTGGAAAATCTCCTCACCGGCGAACAGTCCCGCATCGAATGGGGCGGGATCAGATTGCGTATCGATCCCGACCGCGATCCGGCGCTCTTGTTCCGCTGCCTGGCGTAAGGGTTCACGCCATGAACGTATTGTCTTCCGTGCACACCAAAAAGATTGAGATCGCCGAGGTCGTGGACGAGCTGTGGTACAAGGACGCCATCATCTACCAGCTCCACGTCAAGGCCTTTGCCGACAGCAACAATGACGGCATCGGCGACTTCGCCGGGCTGACCGAGAAGCTGCCTTATCTGCAGGACCTCGGCGTCACCGCGCTGTGGCTGCTGCCGTTCTATCCCTCGCCCGGCCGCGACGACGGCTACGACATCGGCGACTACGGCTCGGTCAATCCCGACTTCGGAACGATGAAGGACTTCAAGCGCTTCATCCAAGAGGCGCAGAAGCGCGGCTTACGCGTCATCACCGAGCTCGTCGTCAACCACACCTCCGACCAGCACAAATGGTTCAAGCGCGCGCGCCGGAGCCCCGCCGGCTCGAGCGCCCGCAACTGGTATGTCTGGAGCGACACCGACCAGAAATACCAGGGCACGCGCATCATCTTCACCGACACCGAGAAATCGAACTGGACCTGGGATCCGGAGGCTGGCGCGTTCTACTGGCACCGCTTCTTCTCGCATCAGCCGGACCTGAATTTCGACAATCCGCGCGTCGTCAGCGCCATCATCCAGGTGATGAAGCGCTGGCTGGACGCCGGCGTCGACGGCTTCCGGTTAGATGCCATTCCCTATCTCTGCGAGCGCGAGGGCACCTCGAACGAGAATCTGCCGGAGACGCATGCGGTGATCAAGCGCTTGCGCCGCGAGCTCGATGCGTATTCCAAGGGCAAGCTGCTGCTGGCCGAGGCCAATCAATGGCCGGAGGACGTGCAGGAATATTTCGGCCAAGGCGACGAGTGCCACATGGCCTATCACTTCCCGCTGATGCCGCGCATCTACATGGCGATCGCGCAGGAGGACCGCTTCCCGATCACCGACATCCTGCGCCAGACGCCGGATATCCCGGCGAGCTGCCAATGGGCGCTGTTCCTGCGCAACCATGACGAGCTGACGCTGGAGATGGTCACCGACGTCGAGCGCGACTATCTCTGGACCACCTATGCTAATGATCCCCGCGCGCGCATCAATGTCGGCATCCGCCGTCGGCTTGCGCCGCTGATGGACAATGACCGCCGCAAGATCGAGCTGATGAACTCGCTGCTGCTGTCGTTCCCGGGCACGCCGATCATCTATTACGGTGACGAGATCGGGATGGGCGACAACATCTATCTCGGCGACCGCAACGGCGTGCGCACGCCGATGCAGTGGAGCCCGGACCGCAACGGCGGCTTCTCGCGCTGCGATCCCGCCCGGCTCTATGCGCCGCTGATCATGGATCCCGTCTACGGTTACGAATCGGTCAACGTCGAAGCGCAGTCGCGCAGCCTGTCCTCGCTGCTCAGCGCCACCAAACGGCTGATCTCGGTTCGCAAGTCGACCCTCGCCTTCGGCCGCGGCACCATGACCTTCATCCGCCCGGCCAACCGCGCCGTGCTGGCCTATGTCCGGCAATACCGCGACGAGGTGATCCTATGCGTGGCCAATTTGTCGCGCGCAGCCCAGGCCACCGAGCTCGACCTGTCGCCGTGGAAGGACCGCATCCCGCAGGAGATGCTGGGACGCACGCGCTTCCCCCCGATCGGCGAGCTGCCCTACATGATCACGCTGGGCCCTTACGGCTTCTACTGGTTCCAGCTGCAGGAGCGCGACAAGTCGGAGCCGGTGATCCCGCGCGCGGTGCCGGAGTTCGAGACCCTGGTCGTCCCCGTCAATTCGAACTGGGTATCGCTCGCGCGTGAGCGCGGCGTGTTCGAACGCGATGTGCTGCCGGGATTCTTGTCACGAACGCGATGGTTCCCCGAGCACAATCCCAAGAACATCAAGACCGCGCTGACCTCGGCAGTGCCGTTCTGCGACATCGGCGACAACCGGCCCTGGATCGCTTTCTTCGAGGCCAGGCAGGGGGACAAGGCGAGACGCTACGTGATCCCGTTGCAGATCGAGTGGGTGCGGTTCGACCGCGAGCGCTTCAATCCCAGGGCGCTCGCCGCCGTGCGCCAGGGCGCGCGCGAAGGCACGCTGCTCGACGTTGCGACCGAGCAGATCTTCATCGGCCTGTTCCTGCGCAATCTGTCGCAGAACCTTGTGGTGGAGGAGAACAATCTGCGGCTTGAGTTCAAGGCCACCAGCCGGTTCGCCGAATACATCATCAAGGAGCCCGAGCGCATCCGCGCGATCGAGCAGTCGAACAGCACCGCCCTGGTCGACAACCAGTACGTCGCCAAGATCTACCGCCGGCTCGAAAGCGGGACCAGTCCCGAAATCGAGATCGGCCACTATCTCACGGAAGTTGCCCGCTTCGCCAATACGCCGGCGCTGCTCGGCAGCGTCGAGCTGGTCGAGGGCAACCAGCGTAGCGCGCTCGGCGTGCTGCACGCCTTTGTCGAGAACCAGGGCGACGGCTGGTCCGTGACCGCGGGATATCTCGACCGCTATATCGACGAGCAGCGCGTCCTGCCGCCGGGCGAAACGCTGCGCGAGACCCAGGAACAAGCGCCCTATCTGCACTTCATGTCGCAGATCGGCCGGCGACTGGGCGAGCTGCATGTCGTGCTGGCCGCGGCCAAGCCCGATGATCTCGCCCCGGCGCCGATCGCCTCCGCAGATATCAAGCGCTGGGTGTCCGACCTCACGGCGCGTGCCGAGCGGCTGTTCGAGCGCCTCACCGAGAGCCGCGACGGCCTGCGGGAGGCGGACCGGCCGCTGATCGACCGGCTCGTCGCGGCACGCAGCGGCTTGCCCGACCTGCTGAATGCGCTCTTGCGTTCCGGGATCGGCGGGTTGAACATCCGTCATCATGGCGACTTCCGCCTCGGGCAAACTCTGATCGTGAAGGATGACATCTTCATCATCGATTTCGACGGCGATCCGCGTCTGCCGCTGGCCGACAAGCGGCGCAAGCTGCCTGCCGCGCGCGATGTCGCCGGCCTGATCCACTCGATTGATCTTTCGGTTAACACCGCGCTGAACCGGGCGCTCACGGGCGCTTCCGACGAGCAGGGCCGGCTCACGGCCGCGCTCGACGAATGGCGCGAGCGCGCCACCGCGACGTTCCTCACCGCCTATCGCGAAGCCATGACGGATCGCCGGCTGTGGCCGGAAGATGCGCAATCCGCGGAAGGCCTGTTAAGGTTTTTCCTGCTTGATCAAGCGTTCGACAAAGTAGAGTACGAGCTGTCCCACCGGCCTGAGGGGCTCCACGCGCCGCTGACCGGACTGCTTCGCATTCTGTCCAGTGCCGAGAGCGAAGCCCATGCCTAAACTGCCCGCAGAAGCCTACGCGATCATCGAAGGCCGCCACTCCGATCCCTTCCATTATCTCGGGCTGCATCCCGAGGGCGGCAGGAGCGTGGTGCGCGCGTTCCTGCCCGAAGCCTCCAATGTCGAGGCGGTCGGCGACCACGGCGAGGTCGCGCCGCTCGATCGTGTCCACGATGCCGGCCTGTTCATCGGCGCGCTGCCCAACGGCGCGAAGCATTATCAGCTGCGCGCGAAGTTCGGCGACAACGTCGTCGAGTTCGAGGACGCCTACCGCTTTCCGCCGATCCTGACCGATTTCGACCTCTATCTGCTCGGCGAAGGCACCCATCAGCGCCTCTATGACAAGCTCGGCGCGCATCCGATGCGGCTCGAAGGCATCGACGGCATCGGCTTCGTGGTGCTGGCGCCGAATGCGCGGCGCGTGTCCGTGGTCGGCGATTTCAATTTCTGGGACGGGCGGCGCCATCCGATGCGGGTCCGCGGCGCCGGCTATTGGGAATTGTTCATTCCGCATGCCAAGGCCGGCGATCACTACAAGTTCGAGATCATCGGCCCGCACGGCCATCTGCTGCCGCTGAAATCCGATCCCATGGCATTCGCGAGCGAGGTGCGGCCAAAGACGGCCTCCATCGTGTTCGACGAGGCGCATCTGCCGCGGCCCCACCCGGCGCCCGACGGCATCAACGCACTGTCGGCACCGATGTCGATCTATGAGGTCCATCTCGGCTCGTGGCGGCGCAAGAACGGCAATGAATGGCTGACCTATCGCGAGCTCGCCGAGCAGCTGCCGGCCTATGCCCGCGACATGGGCTTCACCCATCTCGAATTCCTCCCCGTCAGCGAGCATCCGTTCGACGGCTCCTGGGGCTATCAGCCGACCGGCCTCTACGCGCCGACCAGCCGCTTCGGCGGGCCTGAGGATTTCGCCGCGCTGATCGATGCCTGCCACCGCGAGGGCATTGGCGTCCTGCTCGACTGGGTGCCCGGCCACTTCCCGGATGATCCCCACGGGCTCGGCCATTTCGACGGCACCTCGCTCTACGAGCACGCCAACCCGCTCCAGGGCCGCCACCTCGACTGGGGCACGCTGATCTACAATTACGGCCGCACCGAAGTGACCAACTTCCTGGTGTCGAACGCGCTGTTCTGGCTGGAGCGCTATGCGATCGACGGCCTGCGCGTCGACGCGGTCGCCTCCATGCTCTATCTCGATTACAGCCGGCCGCCCGGCGCCTGGATCCCGAACCAGTATGGCGGCCGCGAGAACATCGAGGCCATCAACTTCCTGCGCCGCTTCAACACGGAAGTCTTCGCCCGCTTCCCGCAGGCGACCACGGCGGCCGAGGAATCCACCGCATGGCCGCAGGTCTCGCGCCCGGTTGAGTTCGGCGGGCTCGGTTTCGGCTACAAGTGGAACATGGGCTGGATGCACGACACGCTGAACTACATCAGCAAGGATCCCATCCACCGCAAGCACCATCACGGCGAGATCCTGTTCGGCCTGCACTATGCGTTCTCGGAGAACTTCATCCTGCCGCTGTCGCATGACGAGGTCGTGCACGGCAAGCGCTCGATCCTCGGCCGCATGCCCGGCGACGAATGGCAGCGTTTTGCGAATTTGCGCGCCTATTACAGCTTCATGTTCGGCCATCCCGGCAAGAAGCTGCTGTTCATGGGCGCCGAAATCGCACAGAGCCGCGAATGGAATCACGACCAATCGCTCGACTGGCACCTGCTCGAATACAAATATCACCAGGGCATCCAGGCGCTGATCCGCGACCTTAACCGGCTCTATCGCGCCGTGCCGGCACTGCACCAGATGGATTGCGACCAGGCTGGATTCGAATGGCTGATCACGGACGATGCCAATCGCAACGTGTTCGCCTGGTTGCGCAAGGGCTTTGACGAGCACGCGCGCTGCCTCGTCATCGTCAACTTCTCCCCCAACGTCTACCGCAACTATCCCGTGCGCGTACCCTTTGCCGGCAAGTGGAAGGAAGTGTTCAATTCGGACTCCGCCCATTATGGCGGCAGCAATGTCGGGAACATCGGCGAGGTCCAGGCCGTTGACGGCGAGCTCCGCTTGACCATTCCACCTTTGGGCGCGATCTTCCTCGTTCCGGAAAGTTGACCCATGCGCCTGACTGCCGGATCGCCCGCACGCCTCGGCGCCAGCTGGGACGGACGCGGCACCAATTTCGCGCTGTTTTCCGCCAATGCGCAGAAGGTCGAGCTCTGCCTGTTCGACACGCAAGGGCGGCGCGAGCTCGAACGAATCGAATTGCCTGAAAAGACCGAGGACGTCTGGCACGGCTATCTCAACGACGTCTCGCCCGGCCAGCTCTACGGCTATCGCGTGCACGGGCCCTACGAGCCCGAGCACGGTCATCGCTTCAACGCCAACAAGCTGCTGCTCGATCCCTATGCCAAGCGGCTCGCCGGGCGGCTGGTCTGGAGCGATGCGCATTTCGCCTACCGCACCGGTTCGCCGCGCGAGGATTTGTCGTTCGACCGGCGCGACAATGCGCGCGGCATGCCCAAGGCCGTCGTGGTCGACGAGACCTTCAACTGGGGCCGCCGCGAGATCCGGCCCCACATCCCCTGGGAAGACACCGTCATCTACGAGGCGCACGTCAAGGGCCTGACGCAGAAGCGCGACGACGTGCCGCCGAATCTGCGCGGCACCTATGGCGGGCTGTCCTCACCCGCCGTGATCGAGCATCTGAAGAAGCTCGGCGTCACCACGATCGAGCTGTTGCCGATCCACAGCTTCGTCGACGACCGCATCCTGGTCGAGAAGAAGCTCGCCAATTACTGGGGCTACAACACGCTGTCTTTCTTCGCGCCGGAGCCGCGCTACGCCCAGGACAATGCGCTCGATTCCTTCCGCACCACGGTCGCGCGGCTGCACGATGCCGGCATCGAAGTGATGCTCGACGTCGTCTACAACCACACCGCCGAAGGCAATCATCTCGGCCCGACGCTGTGCTATCGCGGCATCGACAACGCCTCCTATTACTGGCTTAATCGCGACAATCCGCGCTATTACGATGACTTCACCGGCTGCGGCTCGTCGGTGAACCTCACCCACCCGCGCGTGCTCCAGATGGTGATGGATTCCCTGCGCTACTGGGTCGAGGTCTGCCATGTCGACGGCTTCCGCTTCGACCTCGCCACCACGCTCGCGCGCGGGCCGAACGGCTTTGACCGCGGCAGCTCGTTCCTGACCGCGATCCGGCAGGATCCGGTGCTGGCGGCCGTCAAACTGGTCGCCGAGCCCTGGGACCTTGGCCTTGGCGGCTACCAGGTCGGTGCATTCCCGTCCCAATGGTCGGAGTGGAACGACCGCTATCGCAGCGCCATGCGCCGTTACTGGAGCGGCGAAGGCAGCCTGATCGGCGACATCTCCAGCCGCATGACGGCGTCCTCCGATCTGTTCAACCACGACGGACGGCGGCCGCGCGCCAGCATCAATCACATCACCGTGCATGACGGTTTCACGCTCGCCGATCTCTTCAGCTACAACGAGAAGCACAACGAGGCCAATGGCGAGGACAATCGCGACGGCTCCAGCGACAACCACAGCAACAATTGCGGCGTCGAGGGCCCGACGGACGATCCGCAAATCCTCGCGCTGCGGCGGCAGCTGCGCAAGAACGTGCTGGCCTGCCTGATGCTGGCGCAAGGCGTTCCGCTGCTGCTGGCGGGCGACGAGGTCGGCAATTCGCAATCCGGCAACAACAACGCCTATTGCCAGGACAACGAGATCGGCTGGGTCGGCTGGGACAATCTCGGCAAGGACGGCGAGGACATGGTCGATTTCGTCGCCCGTCTCGCCGAGATCCGCCGCCGCTTCTCGCAGCTTCGCAGCCATCGCTGGCTCGACGGGCGCCTCGCGGATGGCGCCTCCTACGGCGCACTCTGGCTGACGCCCGCCGGCGACGAGATGACGGAAAGCGACTGGAAATTCCCGGAAGGCAGGTTCCTCTCTTATGTGGTGGGCCCGGTGGAACCGGGCGAGGCTGCGATCTTTATCGTACTGAACGCCGCCCCCGAAGAGATCGCATTCAAATTGCCCGAGATCGACGAATACAAGAGCTGGCAGCAGCTCCTGAACACGACGGATGCCAAGCTGAACAGCGTCGATTTCCTGCCCGGAAGCGACAGCAAGGCGCCGCCGCGCTCCGTGCTCGCCTTCGCGGGGGCGCCATGAGGCCATCCTTCGGGGCGAGGCCGACCAAAGACGGCGTGTCGTTTCGCCTGTGGGCGCCAGGTGCGCGCCGCGTCGATCTGCTGCTCGAGCGACGCCACGCGATGCAGCGCCGGCAGGATGGCTGGTATGTGGCGGACATCGACGATCTTGCCATCGGCAGTCGCTACAAGTTCAGGATCGACGACGAGATCGACGTACCTGATCCCGCCTCGGCCTTCCAGCCGGAGGATGTGTTCGGCCCGAGCGAGGTGATCGATCACGACGCCTTCGCCTGGCGGGCGCGCGACTGGCGCGGCCGGCCCTGGGAAGAGACGGTGCTGATCGAGACCCATGTCGGCACCTTCACGGCTGAAGGCACCTACGGCGCCATGATCGACAAGCTCGACCATCTCGCAGCGACCGGCATCACCGCGCTGGAGCTGATGCCGCTCGCCGATTTTGCCGGGCGCCGCGGCTGGGGCTATGACGGCGTGCTGTGGTATGCGCCCGACAGCGCCTATGGCCGGCCCGAGGATCTGAAGACTCTGATCGACGAGGCGCATCTGCGCGGGCTGATGGTGTTTCTCGACGTCGTCTACAATCATTTCGGCCCCGAGGGCAATTACCTCGGCCGCTACGCGCCGGCCTTCTTCACCGACGCGCATACGCCGTGGGGCAGCACGATCGATTATCGCGTGCCGCAGGTGCGCGCGTTCGCGGTCGAGAACGCGCTGTCATGGCTTGGCGATTACCGCTTCGACGGCCTGCGGCTCGATGCCGCCAATCACATCATGGCGGTGCCCGGGGAGCAGTCGATGCTGCAGGACCTCAGCGCCGCCGCCGGCGAACTCGCCAAGGCGACGGGGCGGCACATCCACCTCGTGCTGGAGAACGGCGACAATCGCGCCAGCTTGCTCGATGCCGCGCAGGAGCCGCCGAACGGCAAATATCGCGCGCAGTGGAACGATGATTATCACCACGTCTGGCACGTGATGCTGACTGGAGAGCTCAACGGCTATTATGCCGATTACCAGACGCCGCGCATGGACCTCGCACGCGCGCTGGCGTCGGGCTTCGTTTATCAGGGCGAGATCTCTGAATTCTGGGGCAAGAAGCCGCGCGGCGAGCCGAGCGGCGAGCTGCCGCCGGCAACCTTCGTCAACTTCCTGCAAAACCACGACCAGATCGGCAACCGTCCGCTCGGCGACCGGCTCGAGAGCCTGGCCTCGCCGCGGCAGATCGAAGCGGCGCTTGCGGTGACGCTCCTTGCTCCCATGATCCCGATGTTGTTTCAGGGCGAGGAATGGGCCTCGACCGTGCCCTTCCCGTTCTTCTGCGATTTCCAGGGCGGCTTGGCTGATGCCGTGCGCAAGGGCCGTAAGCAGGAATATGCCTGGGCTTACGAGAAATACGGCGACGAGGTCCCCGACCCGCTCGACCCGGCCACGCTGCAATCGGCGGTGCTCGACTGGACCGGCCGCACGCGGGAGCAGGACAAGCGGCTGGCTTTCGTGAAAGAGCTGCTCACGCTCCGTCGCAAGGAAATCATGCCGCGACTGAAGGGGGCGAGTTTTGGCGATGCCCGGGCGTCGGATAGCGGCCTGCTCACCGCATATTGGCGCATGGGCGACGGCACGACATTGCACCTTTTCGCCAATCTCTCGGACAAGGACATCGCATATTCCAAGAGCAATGCAGGCACGCCGATCTGGGGCGGCGCGGCCGGCAACCGGCTTCCGCCCTGGTCGGTGGTCTGGCATCTCGGAGGTTGACATGCCTCCCGCCATGCCGCTTGCGACCTACCGGCTTCAGCTCACCGCGGATTTCGACTTCGACAAGGCCGCCGCGGTCGTGCCTTATCTCAAGGCGCTCGGGATCACGCATCTCTACGCCTCGCCGGTGATGAAGGCGCGCAAGGGTTCGACCCACGGCTACGACACCGTCGATCACAGCCAGCTCAGTCTCGAGCTTGGCGGCGAGGCCGGTTTCGCGCGGCTGAGCGAGGTACTGAAGCAGCACGACCTCGGCCTCATCATCGATTTCGTGCCGAACCATGTCGGCGTGCACTTTGCCGACAATCCCTGGTGGCTCGACGTGCTGGAATGGGGCCAGACCTCGCCGCACGCTGTCTCGTTCGACATCGACTGGGACCAATTGGCCTACCGCGCCCGCGGCGGCGTGCTGCTGCCGATCCTCGGCACATCCTACGGCGAGGCGCTGGAGCGCGGCGAGATCGAGCTGCGCTACGATGCCGACGAGGGCAGTTTTTCCGCCTGGTATTTCGAGCACCGCCTGCCGATCGCCCCGGAGCGCTATGGCGAGATGCTGCGAATGATCGTGAAGGAGGCGGACGCGGCCGATACCGTGGCCGGCAAACGCTTGCTCTCGCTGGCCGCGCGCTACACGGGCCTGCGCCGACCGAATCGCAAGGAAGCTCCCGCCTTCAAGGCCGAATTGAAGGAGATCGCAGGCAGCGCCGACATCATCAACCATGGCCTTGCCGCCTACCGCGCCGCCAAGGATCGCCCCGCACCAACGCTGGCGCTGCATCATCTCTTGGAGCGCCAGCATTACAAGCTCGGGCACTGGCGGCTCGCCTCCAGCGACATCAATTATCGCCGCTTCTTCGACGTCAACGGGCTCGCGGGGCTGCGCGTCGAGGACCCCGGCACCTTCGCCTCGACTCACCGCCTGGTGAAGCAGCTCGTCGCAGACGGCAGGCTGCAAGGCATCCGCCTCGATCACATCGACGGCCTGCGCGATCCCGCCCAATACTGCCAGCGGCTGCGCCGGCTGATGCGCGACGCGCAGGGCAACACAAAGCCGTTCTACACGGTGATCGAAAAGATCCTGTGCGAGCACGAGCGGCTGGTGCATTTCGCCGGCGTGCAAGGCACCACCGGCTATGAATGGATGAACGCCATCACGCATGTCCTGGTCGACGCCAAGGGGCTGGAGGCGCTGGACGAGACCTGGCGGCAGATCAGCAACCGCCCGCCGCAGCTTGCGCCCTACGTCAAGGACGCAAAAAGGCGCGTGCTGGAAACGCTGCTCACCAGCGAGTTCACCGTGCTGACGCGTCTGCTCGCGCGCATCGCCAACGGTCACTATTCGACCCGCGATTTTTCCGCCGACAGCCTGCGGCAGGCGCTCGAGCTCTATGTGCTGCATTTCCCGGTCTATCGCACCTATTTGACGCATAGCGGCCCGACCGCGCTCGACCGCAAGCTGATCGACGACACCATCGCGCGCGCCCGCGCCGAATGGTTCGCAGCCGACGAAGGCATTTTCGACTTCCTGCGCGATGCGCTCACCATGGACCTGCTCAAGCCCGGCCGTCCGCCGCACAGCGCCCCGCGCGTGCGGCGCTTCGCGCTGAAGGTACAGCAGTTCACCGGGCCGATGATGGCGAAATCGCTGGAGGACACTGCGTTCTATCAATTCCACCGGCTGCTCGCGCTGAACGAGGTCGGCGGCGATCCCGCCAGCACCGGCCTCACCATTCCCGCTTTCCACGAGGCCATGCGCGCGCGCGCCAAGGAATGGCCGCAAGGGATGACGGCCACCGCCACCCACGACACCAAGCGCGGCGAGGATGCCCGCGCGCGGATCACAGCGCTGAGCGAGATCCCGGGCGAATGGACCAGCGCGGTGTCGCGCTGGAAGGTGCTGAACGCGCCGCACCTTGCCCTTCACGGCAATCTGCGCGCGCCGTCGGCGACGTTCGAATACATGCTCTACCAGACCCTGCTCGGCGCCTGGCCGCTGCAACAGACGCTTGATGCCGGCTTCGTCGAGCGCATCCAGGGCTATGCGCTCAAGGCTGCGCGCGAGGGCAAGGAAGAGACGAGCTGGCTCAATCCGCATGAGGCCTATGAGAACGGTATCAAGAGCTTCATCGAAAAGATCCTCGATCCCGCGCTGTCAGGCGAATTTCTGGAGGCGCTGCAGACGCTGGCCCGCCGCCTCGCGCTGCTCGGCGCGCTAAACTCGCTCAGCCAGCTCACGCTGAAGGCGACGCTGCCGGGCGTGCCCGATTTCTACCAGGGCACCGAATATTGGGACCTCTCGCTGGTCGATCCCGACAACCGTCGCCCCGTGGATTTTGCCGCGCGGAGCACGGCGCTGGTGTCACTGGACACGCCGGACTGGCGCGGACTGATCAAGAGCTGGCCGGATGGCCGGCTCAAGCTTGCCTGGACGCTGCATCTGCTCAAGCTGCGCAATGTGCTTGCCGACGTCTTTGCGCAAGGCGACTATCAGCCGCTCGAGGTGCGCGGCGCGCACGCCGACCACATCATCGCCTTCGCGCGCCGGCATGGCCGAGCCGCGGCGATCGTCGTGGTCGGACGTCAGTTTTCACCGTTCACGCAGGCCGGGCGCGAATGGCCCGCTCTCGAAGGATTTGATGCAACCGTCGACATCGCCGGCTACAGCGCACCGGGTCTTGCGAGCGGGCTTCCCGTCGGGCAGGCCTTCCGGGATTTCCCTGCCGCTGTGATCGAGGCCCGCGCCGCAACCGCCATCAGGCCTCAACGACAGCGCGCCCGTGCCTGAGGCTACTTTCCTCCGTCCTTGGTCAGCAGCAGCTGGCCGCGCTTTTTGATGGTCGCCTGCGCCATCTCGGCGAAACGCTGCAACAGCCAGGGCAGCACCACCTCGACCTTGACATGATCGTCGGCGACGTCGACCTGCCCGGTCGCGATCTGCCCGAGCGCGCGGATGCGGAAGGCCAGAGTGTCGCCGCTCCAGCGCTCCTCCTCGACCTGCATCACCGGAATGCTCGCGGCGGCGCGGCCGAGACCGCTCTTGAGCCGGCGCACCGCCTCCTCGCGGCCGAGGCGATGCGGAATGGAAACGACGAGCGGTGCTGACATGGTCGTGCCCCCTTCTGATTGATTCTCAATGAGAGAGCCGCCCAAAACGACAAAGGTTCCACTCACAACTGAGACCAGGGACGCCGTTCGCAACCGGAACTTTAAAACCTGCGGCAAGTTGCCCCCGCACGACGGGACAGGTGCAAACGACCCTTTGATCAAAAGGGCTGGAGGAGATTCGCATGTCAATCGGTACGATCATTCTGATCATTTTGGTCATCGCCCTGCTCGGCGGTTTCAGCGGCATCGGCGGCGGGCCGTTTTACGGCACCGGGTATTACGGCGGCGGCGGCCTCGGGCTCGTCATCATCATTCTGCTGATATTGTTGCTGATGGGACGGATCTAACGACACAGCAGTCATTCCGGGGCGCGCGCAAGCGCGACCCCGGAATCTCGCGCCACAAACCTCTGGATTCCGGGTCTGCGCTATCGCGCAGCCCGAAACGACGTTTTGGGAAGGACCTACTTCCTTTTCCCCGCAAGCTTCTTGATCGCCGTCTTGATCGGCGCGGCCGCATCGTCATAACCCTCCCACGCCTTCGATCGCGCCAGCAGGCCCGGCACCGTCCGCATCGTGTATTTCTTCGGATCGAGGTCGCTCTTCACCTGTGTCCATGTGACAGGCATCGAGACGGTGGCGCCCGCGCGCGCACGCGGCGACAGCGGTGCGACCGCGGTCGACATGCGGTCGTTGCGTAAGTAATCCAGGAAGATCTTTCCCTTGCGCAGCTTCTTCGACATGTTGAGCAGATAGCGCTCGGGATCATCGTCCGCCATCCACTGGCACACGCCCTGCGCGAACGCCTTGGCCTCCTTCCAGCTCACCTTGTCGCGCGCGCCGTAGAGCAGCGGCACCACGACGTGCAGGCCCTTGCCGCCGGTGGTCTTGCAAAAGCTGTCCATGCCGATGTCAGTCAGCCGCTGCCGCATCTCCTTGGCGGCCTCGACCACCTCGGCGAAATCGACATCCGGTGCCGGGTCGAGATCGAACACCAGACGGCCCGGCGTGTCATAGGCATAAGGCGCACAATTCCAGGGATGCAGTTCGACGCCGCCGATCTGCGCCACGGCCGCGAGTCCCTCGATGCGATCGATCTGCAAGTATGGCTTGCGATCGCCGGAGACGCGCGCGAGCTCCAGCAGGTTCGAGGTTCCCTGCATGGCATGGCGCTGGAAGAAACACTCACCCTTGATACCGTCGGGGGCGCGTATCAGCGAGCATGGCCGGCCCTTGAGGTGCACGATCATCCACTCGCCGACCGCTTCGAGATAACGCGCAAGATCCAGCTTGGTGACGGGCTCGCTCTCGCCGTCGTCGGGCCAGAGCTCCTTGTCGGGCTTCGAGATGACGACGCCCATGACTTCGGCGTTTTGGGCATTCTGCTTCGGCTGACGGGCGGTCTTCGCCTTGGCGCGCGGCTTCGCCTTGGCCGCGGGTTCAGCGAGCTCGGTATCGACGGGTGTTTCCGCCTCGACCTCCTCGGCCGGCTTGTCCTGCCGCAGCCCCTTGAAAGCGGCCTGGCGGATATTGCCGTCGGCGGTGAAGCCCGCGAACTCGATCTCGGCGACGAGCTCCGGCTTCAGCCAGTGCACGTCGCGCGTCTTCTTTGGCGCGTTCTTGCCGCCGAACGGACTGGTCTTGGCCTCCATTGCCTTCAGTGACGGCATGATGCGCTTGACCTTGTCGGCGCCGAAACCGGTGCCGACCATGCCGACGAAGGCGAGATGATCGCCGCGATGCACGCCGGCCATCAGCGAGCGGAATTTGCCGCTGGTGGTCTTGTAGCCGCCGATCACGACCTCATGGCCGGCCCGGCATTTGGCCTTGGTCCAGCTCTCGGTGCGGCCGGAGCGATAGGGCGCATCCAGCTTCTTCGACACCACGCCCTCGAGCTCGAGCTTGCAGGCCGATTGCAGCACGGCGTCGCCGCCGCTCTCGAAATGCTCGACATAGCGGATCTGGGTCGACTTTCGCTTGCGCGCTTCCAGCAGCTCCTTGAGCCGTGCCTTGCGTTCGCCGAGTGGCAGGCCGCGGTAATCGAGCCCTCCGGCGAACAGCAGGTCGAACGCGAAGAAGATCAGGTCTTCGGTGTTGCCGTCCGACAGTGCAGCCTGGAGCGAAGAAAAATTCGGCGCGCCGTTGTGGTCGAGCGCGATGATTTCGCCATCGATCATCACGTCCGGCAGCGAGCCTGCCTCCTTCGCGATCGAAGCGAACTTGTCGGTCCAGTCGAGGCCCTTGCGCGTCTTCAGCGTTGCCTTGCCGCTCTCGACCCGGAGCTGCACGCGGTAACCGTCGAACTTGATCTCGTGGCACCAGCCATCGCCGGCCGGCGGGCGCTCGATCGAGGTGCAGAGCTGCGGCGCGACGAAGTCAGGCATCTCCGCGACCTCTTTGGCGGCCGTCGCGCTCGTGGCTTTTTTCTTGGCGGTCTTGCTCTTTGCAGTCTTGCCCTTTGCAGTCGTCGCGCTCTTCAGCGCCGCGCGCGGCGCCGGCTTGATGGTGTGCCCTTTCGTCTCCTCGGCGCGGTTGGACTGCCAGACTGCATCCGCCTTGGCTCCCTTCGCCAGCATGAACGGTTTCGGCGCGCGGCCCTTGCCCTCGGCGATCTGCTCCATCGCACGACCGGAGGCGACCGACTTGTCCTGGTCGAGAATGTCGTTGTCGGCGCCCTCGCGGGCATATTCGTCGCGGTGCTTGATCAGCAGCCAATTGGTGCGCTTTTCGCCGCCGCGATTGCGCATGCGCACCAGCACCCAGCTGCCGTGCAGCTTGTCGCCATGCAGGGTGAACTTGAGATCGCCCTTCTTAAAGCCGCCTTCCGGATCGTCCGATTCCCATGTGCCGCGGTCCCACAGCATCACCGTGCCGCCGCCATACTGGCCTTCCGGAATCGTGCCTTCGAAATCGCCGTAATCGAGCGGGTGGTCCTCGACCTCGACCGCCAGCCGCTTGTCGTGGGGATCGAGCGAGGGCCCCTTCGTCACCGCCCAAGACTTGAAGACGCCGTCGAATTCGAGCCTGAGGTCGTAGTGCAGCCGCGTTGCGTCATGCTTCTGGATCACGAAACGTCGCTGTTCGGACGGCGCCACTGCTGCCTTGCCCGACGGCTCCGGCGTCTTCTCGAAGTCACGCTTCTTTCGGTAAGTGGAGAGTTTTTGCAGCACGACCAGTCCCGCTTCTCTTTCGGCATTCAGCCTATCACGGCAAAAGTCCCGCCCGGAACCAAAACCCCACCGGGCGGTTGGGGTTCCAAAACGCCTTGGAATCACTGGAGAATGGAATGGCCCCGCGCGCCTATTGGAAGGGAACGTTGAAGCTGTCACTGGTCAGCTGCCCGGTCGTGCTCTACCCGGCGACGACGGCGGCCGAGAAGACGCGATTTCACCTGATCAACCGCGAAACAGGCAATCGGCTCAAGCAGCAGATGGTGGATTCCGAGACCGGCGACGTCGTCGAGAGCGACCAGAAGGGCCGCGGCTACGAGCTGCGCAAGGGAAAATACGTCGAGATCGAACCGGAGGAACTCGAAGCCGTCCAGATCGAGAGCAACCACACCATCGACATCGAGAGCTTCGTGCCGAGCGAGGAGATCGACCAGCGCTATCTCAACCATCCCTATTACATCGCGCCCGACGGCAAGGCGGCGGTCGACGCCTTTGCGGTGATCCGCGACGCCATGAAGGACCAGGATCGCGTGGCGCTCGCCAAGATCGTGCTGACCAACCGCGAGCACATCATCGCGATCGAGCCGCTCGGCAAGGGCCTGCTCGGCACTACGCTACGCTTTCCCTACGAGCTGCGCGACGAGACCGAGTTCTTTGACGATATCAAGAGTCCGAAGATCACGAAGGACATGGTCGAGCTCGCCGGCCACATCCTGCACACCAAGGCCGCACATTTCGACCCCAGCAAATTCAAGGACGACTACGAGACCGCGCTGAAGGCGCTGGTGAAGCGGAAGGCCAGCGGCAAGACTATCGAGCTGCCGGCGCGGGAGGAGCGGCCGAGCAACGTCGTCAGCTTGATGGATGCGCTGAAGCAGAGCCTCAAGGGCGGAAAGAAGACCGCGGCGAAATCCCACGCGCGGCGCGCGACCGGGCGACGGCAAGCCGCGAAGAAGGCACACCGCTCGACGGCGCGGCATCGCAAGGCAGGCTAGCGAGCGCCGTCATTCCGGGGGCGCGTCGAAGAGGCGAACCTCAGGTGCGCAATTGCGCACCGGGGATTCTCGATGTTCCGGGTTCGATGCTTCGCATCGCCCCGGAACGACGGCTAATCAATCCCCCACCTTAAGCCGGTACCCGATCCCCGTCTCGGTCAGCACATATTGCGGGCGCTCCGGATCGGCTTCGATCTTCTGGCGGAGCTGGCGAACGTAAACGCGCAGATATTGCGCATCGGTCAATTCGTCCCAGAGCGCCTTGAGCAGGAAGCGATGGGTCAGCACCTTGCCGGCGTGCTGGACCAGCACGCGCAGCAAATCGTACTCCTTCGGCGACAATTTGATGTCGCGCTCGCCAACCTTGACGATACGGCGGACGAGATCGACGGAGAGATCGCCGGCGCGGAACACCGGGCGCTCGCCCTGAACCTGGAGCTGGTGCCGCAGCGCGGCGCGCAGGCGCGCCAAGAGTTCGTCCATGCCGAAGGGCTTCGTGAGGTAATCGTCGGCGCCGAGATCGAGCGCCTGCACCTTGCCGGCCTCGTCGCCGCGGCTCGACAGCACCACGATCGGCACGCCCTCGTTGCGGGCACGGATGGTACGCAGTAGCTCGTGGCCCTGGATGTCGGGCAGGCCGAGATCGAGGATGATCAACGCCGGCTCCTCGGCAAGCTTCTCCAGCGCGATCTTGCCGTTCGACGCGTCGAGGATCTCGTAGCCCTGCGTCGAGAGCCCCAACCGCAGTAATTTGCGGATCGGCGGCTCGTCGTCGATGACCAGAACTTTGATCGGGGCGGCACTCATGCGGCGGTGTCCAATGCGGAGGTCTGTGCCGGAACGGGCAGACGGATGATGAGCACGGCGCCGCTGCGGTCGCTGCGGCTGGCAGCCGAGACCGTGCCGCCCATCGCTTCGACGAAGCCGCGGGAGATAGCAAGCCCGAGCCCGGTGCCGGGCCGGACATGGTCGCCCTTGTGCACCCGATAGAACTTGTCGAACACGCTCTCGAGCTCATCGGGCGGAATGCCGGCGCCTTCGTCGGCGATCTCCAGCACCACCTGATCCCGCTCGCGCCGGCTGCGGATCGAGATCGTGGTGTCGGCGGGTGAATATTTTGCGGCGTTGTCGAGCAGATTGAACAGCACCTGCTCGAACAACACGGCGTCGAGCTGGAGCATCGGCAGGTCGGCGGCCAACACCAGCTCCATCTTGTGGGCGGTCAGGATCTTGCTCGCGCGCCTGAGCGCGCTGCCGACGATCTCGCCGAGATCATGCAGCGCCGTGTTGGGCACGATGGCGCCGGATTCGAGCTTGGTCATGTCGAGCAGATTGGCGATAAAACGGTTGAGCCGCTCGGATTCGTCGATCACGGTGGCGAGCAGATCGTGCTTCTCGGTGTCGGACAACGCACCGGCGAGATCGCGCATGGTCGAGGCCGCACCCAACACCGAGGCGAGGGGCGTCTTCAGGTCGTGCGAGATCGAGGTGAGCAGCGCCGCGCGCAGCCGCTCGGATTCGATGGTGCGCTTGACGCGGTCCATGTCCTCGACCAACAGCACGCGCTCGATCGCGAGCGCGCCCTGGTCGACCAGCGCGTCGAGCAGCCGGCGCTGGTCCGGCGTCAGCAGCGGGCCGGTGCGGTCATTGTCGATCCCGATGACGCCGATCGGGCCGCGCCCCGTGCGCATCGGCAGGAACAGCCGCTTGGCGCCCGGCAAGGTGTCCGAGCCGCGGCCGGCCGGGCGATCGTTGCTCCAGGCCCAGTTTGCCGCGGCAAGGTCGGCCTGGTCGAGCTGGTCCTCCGGCGGATAGCCCGATTTCACCGTGAGCAGGCCGTCGTCCGGCAGCAGCAGCACGACGCGCACCCTCAGCATCAGCGCAATCTGATAGGCCGACGCCCACAACACGTCGTCGAGGGTAGCGGTGCCGGCGAGCTTGCGGCTGAACGCATAGAGCTGCTCGGTGGTCCTGATGCGGCCGATCGCAGTGTCGGCCTGCGTGCGCACGCGCGCCGCGACATTCGAGACAATCATCGCCACTGCCATGAACAGGACGAAGGCGGCGACATTGGTCGGATCAGTGATCGTGAAGGTGTAAATCGGCGGCAGGAAGAAGAAGTTGTAGGACAGCGAGGCAGCGACCGTCGCAAGCAGCGACGGCCACAGGCCGTAACGGACGGCGACAGCTACCACCGCCGTCAGCAGCACGAGATCCACGTTCTCGATGCCGAATCTCGGCTGAATCAGCTCGGCGGCGCCGAGGCCGACCAGAACGATGCCGAGCGCCTTGAGATAAGGCAGCGGATCGAACGGCTCGGATCGGGCGGCGGTCTGCACCGACGTCTTCGCGGGCTCTCCGGACAGCTCATCGCCGGGGATGACGTGAACGCTGATATTGCCGGCACGGCGAACCAGATCGTGCACGACGGATCCGCGCGTCATCTCGAACCAGCGCGAGCGCGTCGACTTGCCGATCACGATCTGGGTGACGTTATTGCCCTGCGCGAAATTGATCACGTCGTCCGCGATGCGGCGGCCGACGGCGGGAATCGTCAGCGCTTCACCGCCGAGCGATTCCGCGAGCCGCAGGGTATCGGCGAGCCGGTCGCGCTCCTCGTCCGAGAGCTGGAGCGAGCGGCGCGTCTCGATCGAGATCGCGGTGAACGGCGCATGCAGCCGGTCGGCCAGCCGCTTGGTGTAGCGAACAAGGCCAGCTGCGCGCGGATCCTCGCTGACGCAGACCAGGATGCGCTCGCCCGCGGCCCAGGGACCGGGAATCGCGTTCGCCTGCATGTGGGTGAGCAGCTGCTCGTCGACCCGCTCGGCCGTGCGCCGCAGCGCCAGCTCGCGCAGGGCGGTCAGATTGCCCGGCGAGAAATAATGCTCCAGCGCCCGCTCGGCCTGCTTGGGGACGTAGACCTTGCCTTCCTTGAGCCTCTGGATCAGATCGTCGGGCGTGAGGTCGATCAGCTCGATGGCCTCGGCGCGATCGAAAATCGAGTCCGGCACCGTCTCGCGCACCCGCACATGGGTGATCTGGGCGACGATGTCGTTGAGGCTCTCGATGTGCTGGATATTGACAGCGGTGTAGACGTCGATGCCGTGGGAGAGCAGCTCCTCGACGTCGAGATAACGCTTGGGATGGCGGCTGCCGGCCGTATTGGTGTGGGCGAGCTCGTCGACCACCGCGATCTGCGGCCGCCGCGCGATCACAGCGTCGAGGTCCATCTCCTCGATGATCTGGCCGCGATGGTCGAGCCTCTTGCGCGGTATTGCTTCGAGCCCATTCACCAGCGCCTCGGTTTCGGCGCGGCCATGGGTTTCCACGAAACCGACCACGACATCGATTCCGGCCTTGCGCCTGGCATGGGCGCTCTGCAGCATCTCATAGGTCTTGCCGACGCCGGGGGCGGCACCGACGAAGATCTTCAGCTTGCCGCTCGCGCTCTCCTCCCGGCGCGCGGCTTCCAGCAGCGCCTCGGGAGACGGACGTTGTTCGGGATCGCGGCGCTGTTGAACCATCAGGCCAATATAACCATCCGGGCGCAGCGAGCCTAGACCGCTACTTCGCGGCGGCGCGATCGAGTGCGAGGTTCAATGCCAGCACGTTAACCCGCGGTTCGCCAAGCAGTCCAAGCAGACGGCCCTGGGTGTTGGAAGCCACGAGCTGCTTGACCCGATCGTCCGACAGATTCCGCGCCTTGGCCACCCGCGGCACCTGAAATTCCGCCGCTTCCAACGAGATGTCCGGGTCGAGGCCGCTAGCCGAGGTCGTAACCAGGTCGACGGGCACGGCGGCGCTCGGATTTTCCGCCTTCAGCTTGTTCACGTCCCCCTTCAGCCGGTCGGCCAGCGCCTTGCTGGTCGGGCCGAGATTGGAGCCGCCGGAGTTGGCGGCGTTGTAGGGCGCGGACACCGTCTTGGTCGGATCATTCGGGTCGGGCGCCAAGGTCGCCGAGGGGCGGCCGTGGAAGTATCGCTGGGTTTTGAACTCCTGCCCGATCAGGGCGGAGCCGATCACCCTGCCGTCCTTCTCGATCAGGCTGCCTTGCGCTTTGGCGGGAAAGATCGCGCCGGCGATGGCGGTCATCACGAGCGGATAGGCCAGGCCCGTGATGGCCGTGAGGACCAGCAAGAGGACGATGGCGGGGCGGATTTCTCTGAGCATGTGTTTCTCCAATTTCTCCCGTCATTGCGAGGAGCGAAGCGACGAAGCAATATCCAGGCTGCTAATCGCGGAGACATTCCTGGATTGCCTCGCTTCGCTCGCAATGACCGGCGTTAGGCGAGATGCAGGGCAACGACGACGAGGTCGATCGCCTTGATACCGATGAAGGGAATGACGATGCCGCCGAGCCCGTAGATCAGGAGGTTGCGGCGGAGCAACGCGCCGGCCCCGACCGCGCGGTAGGCAACACCCTTCAGCGCCAGCGGGATCAGCGCGATGATGATCAGCGCATTGAAGATGATCGCCGACAGGATGGCACTCTGCGGGCTCGACAGGTTCATGACGTTGAGCACGTTGAGCTGCGGATAGAACGCCACGAACATCGCCGGGATGATCGCAAAATATTTCGCGACGTCGTTGGCGATCGAGAAGGTCGTCAGCGCACCGCGCGTCATCAGCAGCTGCTTGCCGATCTCGACCACCTCGATCAGCTTGGTCGGGTTGGAATCGAGGTCGACCATGTTGCCGGCTTCGCGCGCGGCCTGGGTGCCGGTGTTCATGGCGACACCGACGTCGGCCTGGGCGAGCGCCGGCGCGTCGTTGGTGCCGTCGCCGCACATGGCAACGAGCTTGCCCTTGGCCTGCTCCTCGCGGATCAGCTTGAGCTTGTCCTCGGGGGTTGCCTGCGCCAAGAAGTCGTCGACGCCGGCTTCCGCTGCGATCGCCGCGGCGGTCATCGGGTTGTCGCCGGTGATCATGACGGTGCGGATGCCCATGCGGCGCAGCTCGGTAAAGCGCTCGCGGATGCCGCCCTTGACGATGTCCTTGAGCTGGATGACGCCGAGCAGCTTGCCGTCCTTGGCGACCGCCAGCGGCGTGCCGCCGGCTTTCGCAATCTCGTCGGCAATGGTCTGGATCTCGCGGCCGATCTCGGGCAGCCCAGCGGGCTGGATGGCGCGCGCCGTATTGCCGGAGGCAATGGCCAGCGGCGCGCCGCCCCCGACATAGTTCAGCATGGCATCGACCGCCCCCTTGCGCACCGACGAGCCGCCGGCATCGACGCCGCTCATGCGGGTCTGAGCCGTGAACGGGATGAAGGTGGCCCCCAACTCGGCCATGTCGCGGCCGCGGATGCCGTATTTCTCTTTCGCCAGCACGACGATGGAACGGCCTTCCGGAGTCTCGTCGGCGAGCGAGGCGAGCTGGGCTGCGTCCGCCAGTTCCTGCTCGGTGACGCCGCGCACGGGGCGGAACGCCGTTGCCTGCCGGTTGCCGAGGGTGATGGTGCCGGTCTTGTCGAGCAGCAGCGTGTCGACGTCGCCGGCGGCCTCGACTGCACGTCCGGACATCGCGAGCACGTTGAAGCGCACCAGGCGGTCCATGCCGGCGATGCCGATCGCCGATAACAGCGCGCCGATCGTGGTCGGGATCAAGGTCACGAACAGGGCGACCAGCACGATCACCGAGATCGAGCCGCCGGCATAGGCCGCATAGCTCGGAATAGTAACGGTGGCGAACACGAAGATGATGGTGAGGCCGGCCAAGAGGATGTTGAGCGCGATCTCGTTCGGCGTCTTTGCGCGCTCGGCGCCTTCAACCAGCTTGATCATGCGGTCGATGAAGGTCGAGCCCTGGGCGGCCGTGATGCGCACGCGGATCCAATCGGACAGCACCTGCGTGCCGCCGGTCACGGCGGAACGGTCGCCGCCGGATTCGCGGATCACGGGCGCGGATTCGCCGGTGATGGCGGCTTCGTTGACAGAAGCCACACCCTCGATCACCTCGCCGTCGGAGGGGATGGTGTCGCCGGCCTCGACCAGCACGATGTCGCCGACCTTCAGGCTGGTGCCTGGCACGAGGTTGAACGCCTGGCCGCCGCCCGTCAAAAGCTTGGCCTGGCTTTCGGTGCGGGTCTTGCGCAGCGAGTCCGCCTGCGCCTTGCCGCGGCCTTCGGCCAGCGCTTCGGCGAAGTTGGCGAACAGCACCGTGAACCAGAGCCAGAGGATGATCTGGAAGGTGAAGCCGAGGCCGGCACCTCCCGTGAGGACATCGCGCAGGAAAATCACGGTGGTGAGCGCGGCCACGATCTCGACCACGAACATCACGGGGTTCTTGATCATCAGCCGCGGATCGAGCTTGGTAAAGGAGGCGCGGATCGCGGGCAGCACGATCTTCGCATCCAGCATCGCCGACATCGGCGCACGTTTTTGCAGTTTCATCGCTTCCATCGAGGTCGCTCCAAACCAATCAGAAGACGTTTACTCAGAACACTTGGCCGGCGTTCATCGCGAGGTGTTCGACGATCGGGCCGAGTGCGAGGGCGGGGAAGAAAGTGAGACCGCCGATGATCAGGATCACGCCGACGACGAGGCCGACGAACAGCCCGCCGGTGGTCGGGAATGTGCCGGCCGACGGTGGGATCGATTTCTTGGCCGCGAGCGAGCCCGCGATCGCCATCGCCGGAACGATCATGAAGAAGCGGCCGACGAACATCGCGCTGGCGAGCGTCAGATTGTAGAACAAGGTGTTGCCGGTAAGGCCCGCAAACGCCGAGCCGTTGTTGCCGGTCGCGGAGGTGAAGGCATAGAGCACCTCGGTGAAGCCGTGCGGGCCGGCGTTCGCCATCGAGGCGACCGCGGCCGGATGGACCACGCCGACCGCGGTCCAGCCGAGATACATCAGCGGCAGCACCAGGATCGCGAGCATCGCCATCTTGACCTCGCGGGCCTCGATCTTCTTGCCGACATATTCCGGCGTGCGGCCGACCATCAGGCCTGCAACGAAGATCGCGAGCACGACGAACAGCAGCATGCCGTAGAGGCCGGCGCCGACACCGCCGATGATGATCTCGCCGAGCTGCATGTTGATCAGCGGGATCATGCCGCCAAGCGCGGTAAAACTGTCATGCATCGCGTTGACGGCGCCGCAGGAAGCCGCCGTAGTGATCACGGCGAACAGCGAGGAGGCAACGATGCCGAAGCGGACTTCCTTGCCCTCCATGTTGCCGCCGGCGAGGCCCAGCGCATGCATCGTCGTGGTGCCATTGGCTTCAGCCCAATAGGTGACAGCGACGCCGACGACGAACAGAACGCCCATCACGGCGAGGATCGCAAATCCTTGGCGCTGGTTACCGACCATGCGGCCGAACACGTTGGTGAGGCCAGCGCCGATCAGGAAGATCGACAGCATCTGCACGAAATTCGACAGCGCGGTCGGGTTCTCGAAAGGATGCGCGGCGTTGGCGTTGAAGAAGCCGCCGCCGTTGGTGCCGAGCATCTTGATCGCGACCTGCGAGGCGACCGGCCCGACTGCGATGGTCTGCTTGGCGCCTTCCAGCGTCGCCGCCTCGACATAGTCACCGAGCGTCTGCGGCATGCCCTGCCAGACCAGGAACAGGCAGTAGACCACGCAGATCGGCAGCAGCACGTAAAGGGTGCAGCGGGTGACGTCGACCCAGAAATTGCCGATCGTGCGCATCGAGGCACGCGAGAAGCCGCGGATCAGCGCGACTGCCAGTGCAATGCCGGTGGCCGCCGACAGAAAATTCTGGTGCGTCAGGCCCAGCATCTGCACGAGATAGGAGACCGTGCTCTCGCCGCCGTAGTTCTGCCAGTTGGTGTTGGTGATGAAGGAGATCGCGGTGTCGAAGGAGAGGTCTTCCGCGACCGCCCCTTGGCCTGCCGGATTGAAGGGCAACACGGCCTGCAGCCGCATCACGCCATAGATGATGAGGAAGCCGCCGACATGGAACAGCAGCATGGAAACCGTGTAGGTCAGCCAATGCTGCTCGCGCCTCTCCTCGACGCCGGAGATCCAGTAGATGCCGGTCTCGATCGGGCGTAGCACCGGCGACAGAAACGTCCGCTCGCCACCGAACACGCGCGTCATGTACCAGCCGAGCGGCTTGGTGAGCGCGACGACGATGACGCAATAGAGAATGATCTGGAGCCAACCGATCATGGTCATGGAATCAACCCTTCAGGCTTGGTGTCCGGCGCAACCGCGGCAGGAGCACCACAAGCAAGCCGGCGACGAGCGCGGCGTCCGCCAGCAGCAATTCGACAGGCAGCAGCACGGCTCAGAACCGCTCGGGCCGCAGCAGCGCATAGGTGAGATAGATCAGAAGGCCGAACGAGACGGCACCGGCGAGTGCATAATCGAAGATCATGGCCCGCTCCCTCACAGCCGTTCGCAGGCATAGGTGTAGCCGATCGCGAGCGCGAAGAAGGCGAAGCCGAGCGCCAGCATCAGAATGTCCATCATGGGATTGCTCCTCGTTGCGCTCGCATGTCTGGCGCAACTGTTTCTCCGGATTCCGGCGGAGTTCGCGAAGGAAAAGCAGGTGCATCTCCGCGGACGCCAGCCGGTACTTTTGACCGGGCTGAAGTGCCACCCCAGGCATAGGTTTTCGAGATGAGGGTTACGGCGAAGATATAGGAATCTCATAAAGGGCGAGGCGGCGGCGCCGAATGGCACAGGGCGACGCACTTCCGCACAGCAATCGACCGCGAACTGACCCTGGCTGCCTAAGAGGCGAGCAACCCGTGCCCGTCGGGCGGTCGCGATGCCGCCTTGACGCGACGTATCCAGCGAAAAAACCCGGCCGATCTGGCGCAATTCTAGGGAACCGTGTAGAGCGGTTGCATGAGCAACAGCAACGTCAACGTCGTCGTCCACCCTCTGGTCCAGCACAAGCTCTCGCTGATGCGGGAGAAGGACCGCTCGACCAAGAGCTTTCGCGAGATCCTGAACGAGATCGGGATGCTGCTCGGCTACGAGGTGACGCGCGACCTGCCGCTCGAGCTGGTCGCGATCGAAACGCCGATCGCGGCGATGCAGGCGCCGAAGATCGCCGGCAAAAAGCTCACGCTGGCGCCGATCCTGCGCGCCGGGGTCGGCTTCCTCGACGGCATGCTGGCGCTGATGCCATCGGCCCGCATTGCCCATATCGGGCTCTACCGTGACCCCGAGACATTGCAGGCCGTGGAATATTACTTCAAGGCGCCGCAGGACCTGTCCGACCGCACCGTGATCCTGATGGACCCGATGCTGGCGACCGGCAACTCGGCCTGCGCCGGCGCCTCCCTGCTCAAGGCACGCGGCGCCCGCGATATCCGCTTCGTGTGCCTTCTCGCCGCACCCGAAGGCATCGCGCAATTCCAGAGCGAACATCCCGACGTGCCGGTCTGGACCGCCGCGATCGACGAGCGGCTCAATGACCACGGCTACATCGTGCCGGGCCTCGGCGATGCCGGCGACCGCATGTTCGGCACCAAGTAGACAGGTTTGCACGATCGGGCTACTCCGATTGCCATGAGCGCCAACGATTTTTCGCTGCAATCGCTGATCCGCCCCGAGGGTGCCGACCCTGCCTTCGTGTTCGACGGTACACCGGTCTCGCGCGCGGAATTCTCCGCAAGGGCCGAGCAAGCCGCCGCCTGGCTTGCCGCGCAAGGCATCGGCAAGGGCGATGTCGTTGCGGTCTGGCTGGTCAACCGGGTCGAGTGGATCGCGCTGCTGTTCGCTGCCGCCCGCCTCGGCGCAATCGTCGCCGCCGTCAACACGCGCTACCGCAGCGCAGAAGTCGCGCATCTGCTCAAGGTCTCCGGCGCGAAGCTGATGGTGGTCGAGGCCGCGTTCCGCTCGATCGATTTCGCCGCCATCCTCGCCGATGTCGACAAGGCCGAGGTGCCCGCGCTGGAAAAGCTCGCGGTCGTCGGCGCGGATGCGATCCCCGCCCAATGGGCCTCTGTGCGCTTCGATGCCTTCGACAAGCCCTATCCGCCGGCGCCATCACCGCAGGGCAACGTCGACCTGCCGGTGCTGCTCTACACGACATCGGGCACGACCAAGGGGCCAAAGCTCGTTGCGCATTCGCAGCGGACGCTGGCGAGCCACGCCGTCTCCGTCGCCAGGGCGCTCAAGCTCGATCCACAGCGTCATTCGCTGCTGGCCATGCTGCCGTTCTGCGGCACCTTCGGCATGACGAGCCTGCTCGGCTTCGTCGCCGCGGGCGCCCCCATCCATGTGCTCGATGCCTTTGAGGCGGCCCCGGCGCTAGAAATCCTCAGCGAGCACCGGATCACGCATGCGTTCGGCTCCGACGAGATGTTCCGCCGCATCCTCGCGCTCACCGATGCACCGCGGCCGTTTCCGCAGCTCGAAGTCTGCGGCTTCGCCGCATTCCAGCCCGGCTGGCGCGAGCTGGCCGTCGCGGCCGAGGCGCGCGGCATGCCATTGTTCGGGCTCTATGGTTCAAGCGAAGTGCAGGCGCTGTTCTCGATCGGCCGCACCAGCGACACCTTCGCCGACCGGATCGAAGGCGGCGGCTGGCCGATGTCGCCCGACGCCAAGGTGCGCGTGCGCGACACCGAGACCGGCGAGCTTGCCGCCCACGGCATCTCCGGCGAAATCGAGATCAGCGCGCCGTCGCGCTTCCTCGGCTATTTCAACAATCCGCAAGCCACGCGCGATGCGATTACGGCGGACGGCTTCTTCCGCACCGGCGACATCGGCCGGCTGCGCGGCGACGGCGCCTTCGTCTACGAGACCCGCGCGGGCGACGCCATGCGGCTCGGCGGCTTTCTGGTTGCGCCCGGCGAGATCGAGGACGAGCTCAAAGCTTGCGACGGCGTCGCCGATGCCCAGGTCGTCGCGGTCGACCTGAACGGGCAGGCGCGCTGCGTCGCCTTCGTCATCCCTGACAAGGAGCCGCCGCAGCAGGAGGCGTTGACCGCGCGGCTGCGCGAGCGGCTCGCCGGCTACAAGGTGCCGGCGCGGATTTATCTGGTCGCCGCCTTCCCGGTCACCGACAGCGCCAACGGCGTCAAGATCCAGCGCGCACGGCTTCGCGCCATGGCGCTCGAACGGATCGCGGCCGAATAGCGTCCGGCTGCACGCATCCACACAACGCGCTGTCATGCCCCGCGAAAGCGGGGCATCCACTATTCCAGAGACAGCGAGATAGGGCCGAGAGGCTGCGGCGTACTGGATTCCCCGCTTTCGCGGGGAATGACACCGGGTGTGTTGAGCCTATTTCAGGTAGCTTGCGAGATTGAGGCTCAATGTCTTGGCAAGCGCCGAATAGGATGCGGAGAGCTGGGCCTGATAGGTCGAAAGCTGCGCCGTGATCGCGGCGACGTCGACGCCGGTGAGGTCGTTCGACAGGCTCTCGGCATAGCTCTTGTAGTCGGCCTGACGCGAGCTCGCCGTCTCGATCGAGGCCGCGTTGTTCGACAGCTTGGCCTGCACCGCCGCGGTGTCGTCCAGCGCCGTGCTGGCGAGATCGAGCGCGCTGGAAATGTCCGAAGACGACAGCGAGGTGCTGTTGGCCACGAATTTGAGCACCCGCATCACCTCCTCGAACGCCGAATTGTCGGCGGTGACGCCGTACGACACCGTATCATCCGAAGCCACGCGCACCGAGGCGATCTCGTCGTCGCCGTTGTAGTAGCTGGTATCAGCCGTGGTCAGGGAGCCGGTGCCGGACGAAAAGCTGGTGAGATCGACCGGCGCGGTATCGGTCTTGCCGCCGCCGAACACATACTGGCCGTCATATTGCGTGTTCATCAACGAGCCCATCTCCTTCAGCATCTGTTGGGCGGACGAGATCACCGAGTTCGCCTCGGTCGAGCTGCCGGTCGAGGCGGCGCTGAGCTGGGACCGGAGCTGCGTCAGGATGTCGGTCATCGAGCCGACCGCCGAATACATCACCTGGACCTTGCTGTCGGCGAGCGTCGCGGCATCGATGTAGGACTGCGCGCGCGTCACCGAGACCTGGAGATTGACGACATGCTGGGCGTCCGCGCCATAGCCGCCGAAATCGGTCGAGACGATGCCCGACGATTCCTGGATCTGCTTGTTGGCCATGACCGTCTCGACGCGCATCGCATCGGCGACCATTTTGTTCGACTGCGCGAAAGTCGCAACCCGCATCGCTACCATGGCATCTCCTGCTCAGGTCGACTGTACGGCGGTGAGCAGCGCCGAATACATCGCGTTGATGGCCTGGATCAGCGCGGACGCAGCGGAATATTTGTTCTGGAGCGTGCTGAGCTTGGCGGATTCCTCGTCGAGGTTGACGCCCGACTGCGACGACAGCGAGCTCGCATAGGTCGACTGCGCGGTCTCCTTGGCGGTGTAGGTCGTCGCGGCCTGCGATGCCTTGCTCGCGACATCGGATACGATGGCCGCGGCATAGTCGGCGAGAGAGCCGGTGGTGGCCGCGAGGCCGCCGGTGGAGGCGAATGTCCGGGAGTCCGTCAGCGCGTCGTAGAACGCGTTGACCACGGTAGCGGAACCCGACGACAGCACGGTGCTGCCGGCGGTCAGGCTCGACGAGGAATCCAGCGTCGCGAGCTGCAGCTCGCTGGTGCCGGACAGGATCTTGCTATTGACCGCGATATCCGCCGCGCTCGTTCCGGTCACGAGGTCGTTGAGGCCGAAATATTCCGAGAAACCTTCATCCGAGCTCCCGACCGAGCTCGTCATCTCGTTGATGGCGACGCCGTTGCCGGAGCCGGTCGCTGAGATCGAGAGATGGCCGTCGGAATCGACCGAGGCCGACAGGCCAGAGATGCCGTTGATGGCGGTGACGAGATCTCCGACCGTGGCGTAGGACGAGAGGTCGAGATCGCCGTAGGAAACCAAATTGCCGCTTTCGTCGGTGACGGCGATGCGCACCGTACCGGTGGCGGAGAGCGCCGTGCCGCCGGTGACACTGGTCGTGCCGGTGAGGCTGGTCGGCGCCGGCACCGAGGATGCGCTGTTCGAGACGCTGTTCATTACTGATGCCAGCTGCTGCGTAAGCTGGTCGAGCTGTGACTGCGCCGCAGGCAGGGTCTTGTCGCGCAGCGTGATCAGCGAGCCGATATCGCCGCCCGATATCTGGGAGGTGATGTCGACCCCGTTCACCGTGATCGCGCTGAAACCGCTCGACGAGGAGCCCGCGGTATAGGTCGTCGCCGCCGTCACCTTGGCCGCGGCCGTATAGCTGATCGTGTGCGCCGACGAGTCCACCAGCGCCTGGCCCGACGTGGTGTAGATCTGGAGATCGCCGTTCGACGCGGTGAAATAGCTGATGTTCATCTTCGAGGCGAGGTCCTGAAACGCGGTGTTGCGCTGGTCCTCGAGGTCCGCGGTCGACTGGCCGGCCGCCGCGGTCTGCTTGATCTGGGCGTTCAGGTCCGCGATCTGCTGCAGATCCGTGTTGACGTCGTCGATCGAGGAGGCGATGTCTTGGTCGGCGTCGGAGCGGAGCTTCTGGATGCCGCTCGAGGTTTCGCGCAGCTGGCTCGCGACGTCGTCGAGCGCGCTGATGACGTTGGATTGCAGCGAGGCGCTGCTGGGCGTGCTCGCCAGCGACGACAGCGCCGATTCCAGTGAAGCGATGCTGTTGGCGAGCGAGGTCCCGGTCGACGAATCGTCCGTGCTGCTGGTCGAGCCATAGAGCTTCTCCAGCGAGGTCAGATAGGTGTTGGCAGTATCGGCCGTGCCGAGATCCGAGGTCGCGGAGATCAGCGACTTCAGCAGCAGCTTGTCGACCGTCGATGTGATGCCCGTCACCGTGACGCCGGTGCCGACGCCATTGGTGACGCTGCTCGACTGGTTCGCCGTCTTCGTCGTATAGCCTGTCGTGTCGGCGTTCGAGATGTTCGACGACGTCACGCTGATCTGCACGGATGTCGCCGACAACCCGCTGAAGGCGATCGATCGTGCGATATCGAGTGACACGGCGGCTTTCCTCGAATTGTCAGGCGCTGCGGCTGGTGCCGCTGGAGACGGCGCGGGCGGCGAGCCGGCCCGAGGCGCCGTAGGGCGACACCGCCGCGATCTGCTCGCGGATCGCCTGCATGACGGCCTCGATCCGGCGATTGCTGGCTTCGATCGCCGCACGCAGTCGCACCAAATTCTCGTCCATCGCCGCGCGCAGCTTCAGGATCCGCTCCATCAGCTGCTCGCGCAGAATCCGGTCGCGCACGTGCAGGCTGGTCGTGCCGGCCGCGCATTCGGCGACGATCCGCTCGAACATCTCTGCCAGCCGGTTCTTCTCGTCGACCTGCTTCAGGCGCGAGGCCGGCAGGCCCTTGGCGAGCTCGGCATTCTCCTCGGCCACCAAGGCGGTCAGCCTGTCGATCAGCGTGATCAGCGACTTGATCCTGATATCGCCGTTTGCGGCACTCGTCATCCTGGCTTGGGCTACAGTCATGGTCATCGCCTTCTAATTATGCCGTTTGCCGCGCTGGACTTGCGAGTTGCGCAAATATGCGCCGATCGCAGTCGCCCTGACGGATGCCTGTCTCATCTCGCCCTCGATCTCCGCGCATTCCCGCAGGAGGCCGCGGCGGGTTGTCTCGATGTCGTCGACTAGCGCGAGAAGCTGCTTGCCGTCGCCGCCCCTGACGCCGGCGGCCCGCGCCACCAGCCGCCGCAGCCGGCGCAGCAGCACCTCTCCGGCTGCGCTCGCCTTTTCACCGCGCATCGCTCACCTCATCGCCGAGATCAGGGTGTCGTACATCTTGTTGACGGTGGAGATGACCTGGGACGCGGCGGAATAGGCCTGCTGCGCCGAGATCATGCTCGAGAACTGGCTGGAGGTGTCGGTGGTCGAGGATTCCAGCTCGCTGCCGTAGATCGTGCCCGCGCCGTTCTCGCCGGAGGCCTGTAGTGAGGCGTTGCCGGACGTCACCGTCGCCGAATAGAGGCCGTCGCTGGCGGCGGAGAGCCCGTTGGGATCGGCAAAGGTCGCCACCGCGATCTTGTAGATCGCGATGGTCTCGCCGTTGGAATAGGTGGCGTCGACCACGCCGTTCTTGCCGATCGAGACGCTCGACAGCTTGCCGTAGGAGAGGCCGTCCGAATCGATGCTGGTGACGTTCACCGCCGGCGTCGTTTCACCGGACGCATATTGCGTCAGACCGTCCGTCGCGCCGACAGTGCCGAGATCCATGGTGATCGTGCTATCGGCGGCACCGTCGGTCCAGCCCGTGATGGAGACCGTCGCGGGGTCCGGGCTGGTGCTGGCGAGCGAGCCGTCGCTATTGAAGGTGATGGCGATCGTGCCGGAGGCCGTGCCGGTGGCGGTCGTCGTGTCGGACGTCGATGTCGGATTGGCGAAGCTCGCGCTCCAGGCGTTGCTGCCGGTCTTGGTCCAGGTGATCTGCATCGTATTCGCCGCACCGAGCGAATCGTAGACCGTCATCGAGCTGGTATAGGTGTCGCCGGTGGCCGCATCCGAGGGCAAATTGGCCGCGATTGTGGTCTTGGTGGTGGCGCTGCCGCTGGTCGAGGCGATCTGGGTGTTGATGGCCGAGAGATTGCTGGCGGACTCGCTGCCGACGACATTGCCGTCCGCGTCGGTGCGCCATCCTTCCAGATAGCTTCCGTTGTTCTCGAGGTAGCCCGCATTGTTGATCGTGAAGGCGCCGTTGCGGGTGTAGGAGGTGACGCCGCCTGATGTGGCGCTGGTCACCACGAAGAAACCCGAGCCCTGGATCGCGACGTCGGTGGCATTGGAGGTCGCGGCCAGCAAGCCCTGCTGGCTGATGTTGGCGCGGCCGGCGACGGTCACGCCGCCCGAGGCGTAGGAGGTCGTATTGCTCGACGCGGTGACCAGCGCGTCGAACATCGCCGACGTGGTCTTGTAGGCGGTCGTGTCGGAGTTGGCGATGTTGTCGCTGATCATCGACAGGGACTGGCTCTGGGCGCTGAGCGCCGAGATCGCCGAAGACAATGCGCCGGTGAGACTCATGAGGAAACTCCGAGGAAATCAGGACGTTGGGATCAGGACGTGACGCCGAGGATGTTGGCCGCGCTGACCGAGACGCCGTTCACCGTGAGCGAGGGCGTGGAGGTCGAGGTGTCGATGCCGGTCACCGTGCCGGTGACGGTCGTGTAGTTGAGGACCGAGTTGCCGGCGGAGTCCGTCGCGGTCACCGAGATGGTGTACTGGCCGCCGTCCGCGAGCTGGTTGCCGCTGGAATCCTTGCCGTCCCAGGTGAAGGTGTTCGAGCCGGAATTTCCGGTCCCGGTTCCGGTGTAGACGACGTTTCCCGACGAATCCGAGATGCTGATCGAGACGCTCGATGCGGCCGACGACAGCGAGTAGCCGAAGGTTGCCGAGCCGCTGCTCAGCGTCGAGGTGTCGGTCTTCGCCTCCACGGTGTGACCGATATAGTTCACCGAGTTGAGCGTCACGAGGCTCGAGAACGAGCTCGCCAGCGAGGACATGTTGGAGTTGATCGATTGCTGCTGGGTGAAATTGGCGTAGGAGGTGAGCTGATTGATGAAGTCGGTGGTCGACGTCGCGTTCAGCGGATCCTGGTTCTGAAGCTCGCTGACGAGCAGGCTGAGGAAATCACTTGATGTGAGCGACGAACTGGACGACGTGCTCGACGACGACGATGACGTCGTGGTTGCAGTCGTTGCTGAACTCGTGGCGGAAACGGTCATCAGAAGCTCCGGCTTTCCTGCGCTGCCGGCGATCAGGTGCCACTCGGCTGTGCTTGAAATCTGTGTGCTGATGAAACGCGTGGGTGCGCGGATTCAGGCGAGGATTCGCGCGCGAGAAATCGGCTTTCGACACGGCAAAATCTGCCGCATGCGCAACTTGGGAAGCGGCGAGTTCAAGCTGATTTAGCGCCGCAGTGGCGCCGCGCTCCCTCGCCCCGCTCGCGCTGAGAGGGTTGGGCTGAGGGGGAGTCTCCGGGAAGGAGGTGAGGGTTGGACTCGCGGAAGCTCCCTCACCCGAATTCGATCTGCGATCGAATTCGACCTCTCCCCGCAAGCGGGGAGAGGTGAAGAGAGCGACGATGTCAGAAAGAGCCGCTCAGCTCTCCGCCGTCTCGCCTTCGGTGCGCGGCTCGGTGGTGTCGCCCTTCAGTTTCGCAGCCGCGGCGACGATGCGGTCGGCGAGGCCTTTGGGCGCGCGGACGGCGGGCGCGGCGAGCGCGTGGCGCAAGGCGCGCGCCTCGTCGAGCAGGGCTTGCGCGGCGGCCGATTGCGCCAGCAGCTCTTCGGCGGGCAGGCGTCGATCGTCGGGCCAGAGCGAGAGATCCTCGCCCAGCCGATCGATCAGTTCCTCAAACTCGGTGACGTCCATCGCCCGCCGGTCCCGCCTCGGTCAGGCCCGTCATAAAGCATTGCAGGCGCGGCGGAAACCGGATTTGAGCGGCTTCGCGCGCCAAAACCGCCCGGAGCACTACGGAAAGCGCCGAAACGGCAGGCGTCTTGATTGCGAGCGCGCTGCGGATGAGCGAGCCGGCGCCCTTCAGCCCTTGCGGGCCGAATCGGCCGGCGCGGCCTTGGCGCCCCGCGCCGTCGCGTCGACCTGCTCCCAGGCCTCCTTCAGCTCGGTCAGCCCGGCGGTGATGCGTCCAAAACTCTCGCGCGCATGCGGGCGGCCGAACGCCTTGAGGCTCGCCAGGATCAGTGCGTTATAGGTCTGGAACAGCCGCTCCGCCACCGCGCCGCCTTTGGTGAAATCCAGATTGTGGCTGAGCCCGCGCAGGATCGCGGTCGCTTTCATCAGATACTCGTGCCCCTCCTCGAAGCGGCGCGCTTCCTGCGCCGTCAGCGACTTCTGGAGGAAGGTGATCGCGCCGCCGAGCAGCATCGAAATCGCCTTAAGCGGCGGCACGCTGGTCGCGGCTCCCCGATAGGCCTGGTTGGCCATGTACGCCATCGGATTATGCATGATCAATCACTCGAGCTGGAGTTGAGCAGGGCCTTGAGATAGGTGAGCGTGTTGTTGGCGCTCTCGATCGCGGCCTGGTAGCTTGCGTATTGGGTCTGGAGCTGTGTCTGATAGGCGGAGGCGGCGCTCTCGATGTCGTCCACCTTCTGCTGGAGCTTGTCGTCACGATCCGTGAGGTTGGTGATCAACGTCTGCAACGCGCCCGAGCTCGACGAGTAGTTCTTGGAAATCTGGTAGAGCTGGGTGGCGATGCCGGAGGTCGAGGTCACCGTGATCGACTGCGACGTCGAGCCCGAGTAAGTGAAGGCCATGCCGGCATAGGCCGTTCCGGCAACGCCGATGATCGTGGTGCCGCTGACCGTGAACAGCGACGCATCGCCGCCGACCGAGGCCGAGGAGAGATTGCCGTCGGAATCCACCGTGAGATCGAGCGTGAAGGACTGCGGCGAGGTTCCGGTGTTGACGACGGTGAGCTGGCTCGACGAGGTCTTGGTCTGCGCCGACAGCAACGTCGTGACGCCGCTCAGATTGGTGCTGAGGATCTCGGACAAGGTCGAGGTGTCGAGCTCGAGCTCGTTCTTCTCGTTGAAGGAGAGGCCGAGGTCGGCCATGGTGAGCCCGCCCACCGTGCTGTTGAGCGCGTTCTGCAGCGCGTCCATGATGTCGCGCATGGTGCCGTCGCCGAACAGCACCGCGCTCGAATCCGCCGTGCCGTCCGAGCCGGTCGCCTGCTGCGCGATGACCGCATCGCGAAAGGTGTTGTAATTGGTGACGAAGGTCTCGACCGCCGTCTCGATCTGGCTGGTGTCGGGCTCGATGCTGATGTCCACGGTCGCCCCGTCGGGCGTCGCCTGGAGCAGGTTGAACGTCACGCCGGTGAGCACGTCGGTGATGTCGTTGGTATCCCGCGTCATCGAAATGCCGTCGAGGGTGAACTCGGCGACCTGCGAGGTCTGGAGCACGTCAGCGAAGGTGCCGGTAGTGTCGGTCACCCCGAGCTTGTTGAGGATATCGTCGCCGGACGTGCTGGAATAGGTGATGTCGGCGGCGTCCTCGGTCCCGGTCAGCACCATTTCATATGACCCGCTCGACACCTGGACGATCGAGGCCTGGACATTGGTGCTCGAGGTCTGGGCGTTGATGCTGTCGACGATGTCCTGGAGCGACATCGTGCTGTCGATGGTGATGTCGGACGTGGTCCCGCCCTCGAGGCCGATCGAGAAGGTGCCGGAATAGCCGAGCTCGCTGGTCTGGCTCGACTGCGAGGTGCCGAGCACTTTGTGCGCTGTCGCGATCTGGCTGATCGTCAGCGTGTGGTCGCCAGTCGCCGCGCCGTTGCTGACCGACATGGATAGCGCGGAGGACGCGCTCACGTCGCCGGTCGAGCTGAGCGTCGCCGCACGGGTGGCGAAGACGTTGGTCGCCAACGAATTGACGACGGAAGTCGCGAGTGAAGACAGCCCGCTCGACAGCGTCGAAAGATCGGTCTGCAGGGTCTGGTAGGCCGAGATCTTGGCCTCGTTGGCGGTGATCGTGGTCGAGATCGTGGTCGCCTGGACAAGCTTGGCGTTCACCGCCGCGGTGATCAGCGCGCTCCAGTCGACGCTGGTCGACGTGCTGGTCCCGGTCGTGGTCACCGAGGAAGCGCTCGATGAGCTCGTGGTCGACGTGCTGCTGGTGCTCGAACTGACGCTGGTCACTGAGGTGGCCGCTCCATCCCCGGGAGAACCGGGCCGGCATCAAGCCGGCCCGGCATGACGGTGGTTTGCGCCTCCCGCCTTAGCCGAGGAGCTTGAGCAGGTACTGCGGCATCTGGTTCGCCGCTGATTCGGCCGACACCGCGGCCTGGGTCTTCACTTCGGCGGAGGACAGCTTGGCCTGTTCGGACGCGATGTCGACGTCCTTGATCGCCGAGTTCGCGGACTGCAGGTTCTGGGTCTGGGTCGAGATCGAGTCGGACGAGAAGTTGAACCGGGATTCCTGCGCGCCGATGCTGGCGCGGGCGGCCGAGACGGTGTCGATCGCGGTATCGAGCGCGGTCAGCGCCGAGGTCGCGTCCGACAGCGTGCTGACATCGAGCGAGGAGACGCCGAGCGACGACGACGTCAGGCTGGCCAGCGTGATGGTGATGGTGTCGGAGCCGGAGGAGCCGACCAGCACGGACACGCCCGAGGAGAACACGCTCGTGCCGTCCAGAAGGCTCTGGCTGGAATAACGCGTGCCGGTCGAGATCGAATCGATTTCGCTGGTGAGCTGGGAGAATTCCGAGTTGATGTAGGCGCGGCTGGAGTCGGTCGTGGTGCCCGAGGCGGATTCGGAGGCCAGCGACTTCATGCGCGCCAGGATGTCGGAGATGTTCGAGGCGCCGCCGTCGGCGGTCTGGAGGATCGCGGTCGCCTGCGAGGCATTGGTCGCGGCCTGCTGCAGCGTGGTGACGTCCGAGGAGATGCGGGTCGAGATCGCGAGGCCCGCGGCGTCGTCGGAGGCCGAGGTGATGCGCGAGCCGCTCGACAGCTTCGCGAGCGAGCTGCTCTCCTGCGCGGAGTTGATGTTGAGGTAGCGGACCGCGGAGTTCGCGGCGGTGTTGGTGTTGATTGCAGGCATTGGAAGCTCCTGTGCTGATGGGCATGGCGTGCCGCATCGTTGAGACGATTGACGACGCAGACCGCAGCCCCGTCCGTTCGCTCAAACGGCGGAGCGCAAGAAGATCAGGCGCGAAAATTTTCGCGAGGGAGATTTTATGGTTAGCAGTCGGTAAACGCGGTGCGGATGTCGCGCTCGTGCTTGCGCAGCAGCTGGCGCAGCTGCTGGCGGCCGCGCTTGAGCAGCGACTCGACCGCCGCCACCGTGGTGTCCATCACCTGGGCGATCTCGCCGTTGCTCATGTTCTCGTGGTACGAGAAGATCACCGCGATGCGCTGCTGCTCGGGCAGGCGCTGCATGGCGAGCTCCAGCATGTCATTCAGCTCGTTGCGCTCGATGATCTCGACGGCGCCGGGCTGGCCGTCGGCGAGCTCGGGTACGGTCTCGACATTCTCGTTGCGCGGCTTGCGGCGCAGGTCGATGCAGCGGTTGGAGATGACGCGGTAGAGCCAGGTCGAGAACTTGGCGCGGCCGTGCTGCCAGCGGCCGCGATGGCTCCAGATCTTGAGCATGGTGTCCTGCACCACGTCTTCGGCGTCCGCCGCATTGCCGACGATGCGCAGCGCGATCGCATAGGCGCGGTCGATATGACGCTCGACCAGAATTCGGAACGCCGCCTCGTCGTTGGCAGCGAGCCTGTCGAGGAGTTCGCTGTCTTCATCGAAGACGATTTCGGCGGCACCAGGCGCGCTGTCCGGCGCGAGCGGCGCCGACGGCATCATCGGCACGGCGATTTCGGCCGGCGCTGTCGTCGCAATCTCGGCCGCGGCGGGAGCCATGACATCAGCAGCGTAACTCATCCCGCAATCTCCAACCCGCAATGCCGGCGGCACACATGCCACACGGCTTCCAGGCGTTGAACGCGGCACCAAAACGATCCAGGCGGAGAATTTTTGTTGTTTTTCAAGATGTTAGCCGGTCGATTTTGCCGAGTATCGGGCAATAATTGCCGACTGCGCGATCATCCCGCACCTCACATCCGCAGTCATCACATCGTCTCGCGCCATGGCGGATCATCCATCCTGAATAGATGTCGTTGAGAGAAAACGCTGACATTACGCGGCACTAGGTGATCGAGCGCGCCGCGCACGACGCGCGTGAAGCCGCGATTGTTTCCGGGTGTGAATGAACGCAAGACGACTTCCGCACCCGGCAATTTTTTCCGAATCACCTTTTTCGAACCTAGCGATTTTTTTGAATCTGTCAGTCGCGACGAACGCGATTTTGAATCGCGCGTGAACTTTTTTCGCTGATGTGGCGCCTGACCTCGCGCATGCGCACGTTAATCGTGCTGGTGGATGGGGAATTGCAGCATGACGATCGCAATGGCCGCGCTGGAGCGCCGCGCGCAAATTGTTTCTGCTTGGTCGTTCGATGTTTTCGATACGTTTCTGCTTCGCGCGTGCACGACGCCAGACGGCGTATTTGAAAGGACTTACGGGCTTTCCGGCATTTCAAGAACTTGTCCGAATGTTTCCGCGAGTTTCGTTCAGCATCGAATCCAGGCCGAATCGCGTGCACGCCGAACCGCGAAGGAGAAACGCGGCGGAAGCGAAGTGCATATCGAGGAAATCTATTCGTTCTTTCCGTTCAACCTGTTCGGCCTCGCGCGCCGCGATCTGAACGACCTCGTCGAATCGGAGTTCGCCGCCGAGCTCGAGCTCTGCCGCGCCAATCCGGACATGCTTCGGCAATATGTGGACATGAAGCACGCTGGTCACCGTGTCGGATTCATCTCCGACACCTATTGGGATTCGGGCCGGCTGGCGCGGCTGCTGCGCGCTTGCCATCCCGGCCTGACCTGGGACTTCCTCTACGCGTCCTGCGATCACGGCAGCAGCAAGAGCGAGACGCTGTTCGCAACGTACCTGGCCAACGAGGGCATCGACGCCAGCGCCTCCTTTCATATCGGCGACAATGACAAGGCCGACGTCAAGGGGGCGAAGCGCCACGGCATTCGGCCACGCTACTATCCGCAGGCCGCGGCTTGGCTCGCTTCCAAATTTCAGCGCGAGACCGCACTGTTCGAGCTGTTGTGCACGGGCGGGCCATCACGGCTCGACCACGGCACGCGCACCTTGCGACGCATGGTCGCCGCGCGCAGCGCCGAAAGATCTCCCGCCTTCCACCTGGGCCTGACCGTCCTCGGCCCAGTGATGGCGGCCTTTGACGCTTTCGTGGCAAGGCGCTGCGAAGAGGTGGCAGGTCCCGGCCGGACGGCCGCGCTCGGTTTTCTCGGCCGCGACGGCTTTCTATCGCACCGGATCTGGCAGGACCTGCACGGGGGGACGGCGGCCTATATCGAGGTCAATCGCCGCGTCAGCCTGATCGCCTCCGCTGACACGATGCAACCGCTCGTCGATCTCCTCAGCAAGATCCTGAAAATCGACGCTCCGGCCTTCCGCGACATGGTGAAGATCATGCCGCCGAAGGTCGCGGCGTTCTTTGCCGGCTTTTCCGACGGCATCGCGTCCGGTGAAGAGCTCGCCGACGCGCTTCCCGGCCTGATGGATGCGACCGAAATCGTCGAGCTTGCTGCAGGCCTGCGGGCCCGGCTGCTCGCCTACTTCCGCCATACCATCCCCAGCTTCGACCACTGTACCGACCTCGTGCTCGCCGATCTCGGCTACTCCGGCAGCGTGCAGAAGGCCCTGCGCCGCATCTTCGACATCGAAGGCATCAAGATCCGCCTGCATGGCGCCTACCTGATCTCGCTCGACGACGCCTTCGGTGACATCGCCGAGCAGGACAGCGCGGCAGGGTTCGTCTCCGACCTCGTGGTCACGCCTCACGTCAAGCGCATGCTGATCCGCAACGTCGCACTGCTGGAGCAGATCTGCTGCTCGGCCGACGGGTCGGTGCGCGACTATGACGGCGGCCGGGTGCTGCGCGAGATCAATCCGCGCCCCGAAAGCCAGGTCGCACTGGCGGCCGAGATCCAGGCCGGCGCCCTCGCCTTTGCAGACGGTGCCGAAGCCGTTGCGCTCGACCTCCGCCTCGCCCCCTACGCCGCAGCCGAAACCGCCGCGCGCTGGTGCGCGGCGACGCTGGCGCGCCTGCTGCTGCTGCCCGACGAGGACGAGCTGGCCCTGCTCGGCGGATTGAAGCACGACGTCAATCTCGGCACCCATGCGCTGGCGCCGATGCTAGACGGCGATTTCATCCGCCGGCAGATCGTCGCGCGGGGCCTCTCGGCTGCCTGCACCTCGACCGCGCCGCCGATGTGGCTTGCGGGCAGCTTTGCGTGCCTGTCGCCCTCCTACGCCTATCTCTATGCGCTGTTCGGCGCCAACCGCCTGCCGGCCGACGTTTTTGGGGAGAGCCCCTCCGGTCCGGTTCAGGTTGGGTTGTTCCGCGCCGGCGGCGAAGCAACGCTGGAGACGGTGACCGTCCATCGCACCGGTCTCGGTGAATTGCGCGTGCGCATTCCGGTCTCGCGCGCAATGGGCATCGCCATGATCGCGCTGCCGCTGCCGAGGTTTGCCGCCGAAGGCCTGCTGCATGGCGTGACCCTCCAGACCGCGGACGACGTCCGCGACGCCGCCGAGAGCCAGGAGGTGATCGGCATCACGGCTGAAAGCCTGGTCTATGCCGGGATACAGCGGAATGGCGACCATTATCGCGCCGAGAGCGCGGACGGCTGCGTGCTGATCCCGGTCGCCTCGATGACGAAGGACATCGCGATCTATTGCGTGGCAATCACGCCGCTCGGCTCCAGCCTCAAATAGCGCGCCTGATCGCGCCGTCCCGACCGTTGAAGTCGAAGGGTTGGCACGAGGGGGCATGGGCTTGACGGACGGGACGCACGAAAACCTTGATCGGCTGCTGCAATTCGGCGGCATCAGGCTCGGCCGGGCCCAGCGCGATCGCCTGGACTGGCTGGTGGGCCAGTACGGCGCACTGAGGCTCGACGGCGCCGGCGAGGGCCGGCGCAGCGGCGTCATCATCCTGAAGGAGCCGCCGAGCGGCGCCGCGGCCGAGCTGTTCTACCGCGCGCTCACGCCCGGCTGTGCCGTCGTCATTCCCACCAGCGAGAATCCCGGCTTCGATTTCCTCAAGTCCAAGCTGACCGAGTTCGGCACCGTCGGCCCCTGCGGCGCGGACGGCCCGCACGAGCTGTGGTGGGGCGGCATCGGCTGGTCGAAATTCCTCACCGCTGCTGATGCGTCCACGGTCCGGCCGCGGATCGTTTCCTGCTATCCACGCGGCGGCGATGCGACCGCGGCTTTCGCCCTGCGGCACTCGCTCGAGCGCTTTGACCTTGGCTGCCATATCGAGCCGATCGACACGCAGCTCGACGATCGCGTTCTCTGCTTCGAGAAGACCGAGTTCTTGCTGCGGATGTGGAACAAATATCGCGAGCCGCTGCTGTTCGTCGAGGCCGGTGCGATCTTGCGCGAAGCGCCGCTGCTGCCGTCCTTCCTTGGCTGCGACGTCGCCCTGCACAAATGGAATCGCTGGGAGATGTCGGCGCGCACGCTCTATCTCGGCCGCACCGCCCGCGCCGAAATGCTGCTCCGCACCTGGCAGCAGCTTGCCGCGTCGTTTCCTGCGATCTGGGAGGGCTACCTGCTCGACCAGGCCTGGAGCCTGACCTCCTCGCAGGTGCCGCTCGACACCGTGTGGCTGCCGCGGTCCTATCACGCGCTGAAGGGGGACCTTGGCGCGATGCGCGCCACGATCCTGCACAACGCGCAGACCACAACACTGGACCTCGGCCCAGATCATGGCTTCGCCGGCATCGCGCGCGCGGCCCGCCGCGCCGGACGCACCGGCCCCCGCGATGCCTTCATGGTGATGACCTCGAAGGTCGAGGCCGGCAATGGCATCGCCGTGATCCTGCGCGATGTTTCCGCCAGCGATGCCGGCGCGGTCGCCGCGACGGTGGAAGCCGTGACCGGCGCCTATGCCGCCGATTGCGGCGGATACGGCCGGCTCGAACTGACGCTCTGCGCCTGGCAGGATGACATCGGTCCCGCGCGCGACGCTGCGGCGCTTGCGCGCTACCGCATCCTGGAGATCGCGCCGGGGCAGCGCATCGCCAACGATTTCTTCGCAGCCCATGCCGCCGACGAGGCGGTCACGACCGCACGCCATCTCTTGCCCTGACGGACATCACACGATGCTCAAGACCATCATCCTGCTCACTGACACCCTGCAACAGCAGCAGCCGCTGGCCAACCTGCTCCGCGAGCACAATCGCGACCTCGCCTTCTGCTCGGCGCTGCGCGCATCGGACCTCAGCGCGATCGATCCGGACGTGTTGAGCGAGGCGCGCCTGGTGTCGTTTGCCGCCGATGTCGCCGTCTCCGAAAAGTTCCTGCTCCAGCTCGGCTGCGGCGCCTACAAATTCTACGCCGCACCCACTCAATATCCAGGCCTGCCGCCGGCGCCCGACGAAAGCGAGGACGATCCGCGCTGCTACTCGGTGATCGCGCAGTCAATGACGATGTGGCCCGACTTCAAGAAAGTGGTTGGCCTCGAGACGGTGACGATCCCGGACGGCACCGTTCCCGCCGAGCGCGAACGGCTGGTGTTCTCCCGCCTCGCCCGCCTGTTCTGGAGCATGTCGCACATGATCGCCGGCGAGGCGACGGACATCCCTGCCATCATTGGGGGCGGCGAGAACCAGCGCCCGACGCTGGCGATGATGAACTGAGCTAGCGCGCCACGCGGGCGTCGTCACCGTCTCGGTCGGGACGACCCGCCTAGTACGACTTGGCGAGCCCGAGCACTTTTTCCGCGATGAAGCTTAGAGCGAGCTGGGGGCTGACCGGCGCGATGCGCGGGATCAGCACTTCGCGCAAGTAGCGCTCGACATGGAATTCCTTGGCGTAACCGAAGCCGCCATGGGTCATCACGGCCTGCTCGCAGGCCGAAAAGCCGGCTTCGCCCGCGAGATATTTGGCGGCATTGGCCGCCGCGCCGCAGGGCATACCCTTGTCGTATTGCCATGCCGCCGACATCACCATCAGCCAGGCTGCCTCGAGCTCGACCCAGTTCACCGCGAGGGGGTGCTGGATGCCTTGATTCTTGCCGATCGGACGGTTGAACACCACGCGCGTCTTGGCGTATTCGGTCGCGCGCGACAGCGCCAGCTTGCCGAGACCGACGGCTTCCGCCGCGATCAGGATGCGCTCGGGGTTCATGCCTTCGAGGATGTACTGAAAACCCTTGCCCTCTTCGCCGATACGGTCCTCCATCGGGATCTCAAAATCCTCGAAGAACAGCTCGTTGGAATCGACGATCTTGCGGCCCATTTTCTCGATCTCATGGACCTTGATCTTGTTGCGGTCGAAGTCGGTGTAGAACAGGCTGAGACCGTGGGTCGGCGAGCGCACCTCTTCCAGCGGCGTCGTGCGCGCCAAGAGCAGGATCTTGTGTGCGACCTGCGCGGTCGAGATCCAGACCTTCTGGCCGTTGACGATGTAGCGGTCGTTCTTGGCGACGGCGCGGGTCTTGAGCTGCGTGGTGTTGAGGCCGGTGTTGGGCTCGGTGACGGCGAAGCACGCCTTCTCGCGGCCCTCGACCATCGGCGGCAGCATGCGCTTGCGCTGCTCTTCGGTGCCGAACACGACCACGGGATTGAGCCCGAACACGTTGATGTGCACCGCGGAGGCGCCCGACATGCCAGCGCCTGACTCCGCGATGGTGCGCATCATGATCGCAGCTTCGGTGATGCCGAGCCCGGAGCCGCCATATTCTTCCGGCACGCAGATGCCGAGCCAGCCGGCATCGGCAAGTGCTTTATGAAAATCGTGGGGGAAGCCGCCGTCGTGATCCTTCTTCAGCCAGTAAGCGTCGGGAAAGCCTTCGCAGATCTTGGCGATGGCGTCGCGAATGGCTTCCTGCTGGTCGGTGAGCGCGAAATCCATGGTCTTGATCTCCCTCCTTGGGAGCCGCGGCCGCGCCATCTCCCTTCTATTCGCGTTCCCCCAAGGCCGTGGCCGCTTGCTGCGCCCTGACGTGCCTCGTCCGCGTTCTTTAGCTCGAAAAATCGCGTGCAGATACGTGAATTTGCCTATCAAGTGTGTCTACCATGCATAGGGTCATGCGGCGCGAGGCATGCGCGCGCTGTTATTTCGCAGGGAGGAAACCGCGATGGCCGGACTTTATTTCGAAGACTTTTCCGTGGGCCAGGAGTTCAGGCATCCGCTGAGCCGGACCGTCACGGAGATGGATAACACCATGTTCAGCCTGCTGACGCTGAACCCGCAGCCGCTGCATATCGACGCGCATTTCGCCGAAAAGACCGAGTTCGGCCAGCGCATTTTCAACAGCCTTTACACCCTCGGCATCATGATCGGCATGACGGTCTATGATACGACCCTGGGCACCACCGTCGCCAATCTCGGCATGACGGACGTCACCTTTCCAAAGCCTGTCTTCCATGGCGATACGTTGCGGGCGACGACAAAGGTGCTCTCGGTGCGGGACTCCAAATCGCGGCCCAAAGCCGGGATCGTCGAGTTCGAGCATCATGCTCTGAACCAGAATGACGAGATCGTCGGCAAATGCCGCCGCATGGCGATGATGCACAAGAGGCCGGTCTGATGCGATCCATGCTGTTCGTGCCGGGCGATTCCCCGCGCAAATTCGAGAAGGCGAGCGAGGGCAAGGCCGATGCGCTGATCATCGACCTCGAGGATTCCGTCGTCGTCGAGAAGAAGCCGGAGGCGCGCACCCTGACCCTGGCGATGCTGAAGAGCCGTCCCGGTCCGCACCAGCTCTATGTCCGCGTCAACGCGCTCGACACCGGCATGACGCTCGCCGATCTTGCCGCGGTGATGCCGGGCAAGCCCGACGGCATCGTGCTGCCGAAATCGCAAGGCGGCGACGACGTGCGGCAGGTCGGGGCCTGGCTCGAAGCCCTGGAGGCTGCGAACGGCATCACGATCGGCGCGACGCGCATCGTCTGCGTCGCGACCGAAACCGCAAGCTCGATCTTCGGCCTCGGCAGCTACAACGGCTGCTCGCCTCGCCTCGCCGGCCTGATGTGGGGCGCGGAAGATCTCTCGGCCTCGCTCGGCGCTACCGAGAAAGCGAGCGGCGGCGTGTTCCACAGCCCCTATCGTCTCGCACGCGATCTCTGCCTGATGGCGGCGGCAGCAGCCGAGGTCGCGCCGATCGACACCGTTTACACTGACATCGACAATTTGGCCGGGCTCGAGCAGGAGACACGCGCAGCGCGCCGCGACGGGTTCTCGGCGAAGGCGCTGATCCATCCCAAGCATGTCGAGATCGTCAACGCGGCGTTCGAGCCGACCGACGCCGAACGCAACTGGGCGGAGAAAGTCATCGCGGCATTCGCGACAAATCCGAATTCCGGCACGCTGCGGCTCGACGGCCAGATGATCGACAGGCCGCATCTTCGCGCCGCGAAGAAGATCCTCGGCCAAACTTAAGAAGCAGGACGCAAAGCCCTGCCATGATCGTTCGCCAGGCCGCCGACGTCCTGCAGTCGGACGCGCGGAGAGTCCTCCTCACCCGGAATTTGCACTCGCAAATTCCGGCCTCTCCCCGCAAGCGGGGAGAGGCGAAGAGTCAGACGATCTTGATCGACATGTCCGGCAGGCCCTCGAGCTTGCACAGAAGCACGTCGCCCTTCACGACGGCGCCGACATTCTCCGGCGTGCCGGAATAGATGATGTCGCCGGCCTTGAGCTCGAACGCTTCCGAGAGCTTTGCGATCTGCTCGGCGACGCTCCAGATCATTTTGCTGAGATCCGAGCTCTGCCTCACGGTGCCGTTGACGGCGAGCGAAATGGCGCCCTTGTCGAAATGGCCGGTCTTGCTGGCCGGGTGGATCGGGCCGAGCACCGCGGCGTGGTCGAAGCTCTTGCCGATCTCCCAAGGCTTCTTCTCCGCGGCCATGCCGTTCTGCAGGTCGCGCCGAGTCATGTCGAGGCCGAGCGCGTAGCCATAGACATGGTCGAGCGCCTTGTCGGCCGGGATATTGGTGCCGCCGGATTTCAGCGCGGCGACTAGCTCGACCTCGTGGTGATAGTTCTTGGTCAGCGACGGATAGGGATGATCGGCGACCTCGCCGATCGCGACGTTCTGGATCGCGTCGGTCGGCTTCTGGAAGAAGAACGGCGGCTCGCGGTTCGGATCGGAGCCGCGCTCGATCGCATGGGCGGCATAGTTGCGGCCGATGCAGTAGATGCGGCGAACCTGGAACACACTCGTCTCGCCGACGATCGGGATCGTCACCATCGGCACCGGGAAGATCGGCTTCGGCCCGGCCTGCGCAGCGGCCGGAGCGGCTTCGGCGATCGTGGCTGCAGTCACCAAGGCGGCGCTTGCGAGCAGATCGCGTCGCGTCGGTGAGGAGGTCTTTTTCACGTCTTTTGCTCCCTGGGACGGTTATTTGTGCCGGACCGACCGATAGAGGATCAGGCATCCTCGAGCAACGTCTTTAGCATCGATATCGCAGCGCATCATGAGAATGCGGCGCTAGGATCAGTCATATGACAAGACAGGGCAGCCGCCATGCAGGAGACCGGATGGAGCAGCGAGACGCGGCTGCACGCGCCATCCGCGCCGCCGGAATGGCACTGCTTGTCATCGCGATATCGCCGGGAGCCGGCAATGGCGCGGAGATCGTCGATCCGAAAGGGCTGAGCGCGATCGGCACGATCGATGCGCGCTTCCAGTCGTACAACATCGAGATGGTGGAGGTCACAGGCGGACGGTTCTGGAAACCTTATGCGCAAGGAGGGCGTCGCGGCGATCGCTACGCATATCGCCCGCCGATCGATCTCGCCAACACGCGCCTGCGCAAGCTCGCCGCAGCGCTCGGGCCGGCCTATTTGCGCGTGAGCGGCACCTGGGCGAATGCGACGTTTTTCGCCGACACCGACACTACGCCGGCCGCACCGCCTGCCGGCTTCAACACCGTGCTCAGTCGCACACAATGGCGCGGCGTCGTCGATTTCGCACACTTCGCCAATGCGGAGATCGTGACGTCTTTCGCCGTCAGTCCCGGCAGCCGCGACGCCGATGGCGCCTGGGCGCCGGACCGGGCCCAGCGTCTCCTCGATTTCACGCGATCGCTGGGCGGCCGCATCGCTGCGGCTGAACTCATGAACGAGCCGACGCTCGCGGCGAACAATGGCGCATCAATGGGCTATGACGCGAATGCCTATGGCCGCGACTTCAAGATCTTTCGCACATGGCTGAAGCGCGCGTCGCCCGGGACGTTGATCGTTGGGCCCGGCTCGGTCGGCGACTCCGCCTCATCCCCGGCCACCGGCATCAACACACGCGATCTGCTCGCTGCATCGGGCCCGGGACTCGATCGCGTCTCCTATCACCACTACAATACGCTCTCGCCCCGCTGCGGCGGGCACGACAATCCCGCCCTGGCGCTGTCCGAGGACTGGTTTTCGCGGACCGATGCCGCGCTTGCCGTCTACCGCAGACTGCGCGACGAATTCGAGCCGGACAAACCGATCTGGCTGACGGAGACCGCGGATGCCGCCTGCGGCGGCAATCGCTGGGACGCGACCTTTCTCGACACGTTCCGCTATCTCGATCAGCTCGGCCGGCTGGCGAGAGCCGGCGTGCAGGTGGTGATGCACAACACGCTGGCGGCGAGCGACTACGGGCTGCTCGACGAAAAGACGTTTCGGCCACGGCCGAACTACTGGGCCGCGCTGCTCTGGCATCGCCTGATGGGAACGACGGTGCTCGAGGCGAGCACGGCCTCGACGCGGGCCGTTCACGCCTATGCGCATTGTCATCCCGTGACGAAAGGCGCGGCCTCCGTGCTCCTCATCAACACGTCGCAACATGGATCGCACGCCGTGACGCTGGCGGCGCCCGCCGACCGCTACACGCTCCGGGCGCGCCGCCTCCAGAGTGCGCGCGTGCAACTGAACGGCACGACGCTCGCCTTGACCGACGGCGATGATCTGCCGCGCCTCGCGCCGCAAGCGGCACCCGCAGGCCGGATCCGCCTGCCGCCCGCCAGCATCACCTTCCTGGTGATGCGGGACGTGGCCGCGTGCCGCTAAGTGATTTCAGGATTTCAGCGCATCGCGCGCCGTCTCCGGCGTCATCAGGGTCGCGATGATCGTGACGATCGACAGCGCGATGATGTAGACCGACACCGCCCAGTAGGAGCCGGCCCACGCCAAAAGCGCGGTCGCGATCAGTGGCGAGAAGCCGCCGCTGATCGCTGCGGCAACATTGGCCCCCAACGAGGCGCCGCTGTAGCGCACCTGGGTGCGGAACAGCTCCGGCATGAAGGCGGCCTTGGGCCCGAACAGCAGCGCGTGCGTCAGCGTCATCGTGACGACGAGCGCGAAGGTGATCAGCGCCGGCTCCTTTGTATCGAGGAACCAGAATAGCGGAAACGCAAGCGCCACCGAGAACACGCCGCCGGCGAGATACAGCGCCTTGCGGCCAAAGATGTCGGAGAGCCAGCCGGCCAGCGGCAGCGTCGCGAACTCCACGATCGCGGCATAGACCACGGCATTGAGGATCACCTGCCGCGGCAGGCCGAGCTTTGTGGTGGCATAGACCACCGTGAAGACGGTGAGCAGATAAGCAAGACCGACCTCGGACACCGTGATGCCGATCGCGAGCAGAAAGCTGCGCCAGTCGCGGCGCAGCACTTCCCACACCGGCTGCGCCAGCACTTCCTTCCGCTCCACGACCTCCTTGAAGTGCGGCGTCTCCGCGAGCTTGAGCCGCACGATGAAGCCAACGCCGACCAGCAAAATGCTGATCAGGAACGGCACGCGCCAGCCCCAGCTCAGGAAATCCGCTTCAGGCAGCTGAGTCATCAGACCAAAAATGCCGGTCGATGCCGCGACGCCGACGGGAAAGCCGATCTGGACCAGGCTGCCGTAGAAGCCGCGGCGATTGCCGGCGTGCTCGATCACCATCACCACTGCGCCGCTCCACTCGCCACCGAGCCCGATGCCCTGGATGAAGCGCAGGATGACGAGGAAGATCGGCGCCCAGATTCCGACCTGGCTGTAGGTCGGCAGACAGCCGATCAGGAAAGTGCCGAGCCCCATCGCGATCATGGTCGCGACCAGCATGGTCTTGCGGCCGATCCGGTCGCCGTAATGCCCGATGATCGCGCCGCCGATCGGCCTCGCCACGAAGCCGACCGCATAGGTCGAGAATGCCGCGAGCGTGCCGACGAAGGGATCGAAGTTCGGAAAGAACAGCTTGCTGAACACCAGAGCCGCAGCGGTGTTGTAGATCAGGAAGTCATACCACTCGATCGCAGTGCCGAGCGCGCTCGCCCAGACCACATGCGCCGTCGTCGATCTCTCCGCCGAAGCGGAGGCCCCTGTTGCTGCCGTCATGTCCTGCCCCAAAGATTCCGGGAAGCATCATGGATAATCGCGTCGCTGGTTGCAACCTGCCCGCGTGTTTGTTTCCCCATTCTCAGTATCTGGTCATTCCCGCGAAAGCGGGGAATCCAGTACGCCGCGGCCTCTCGGCTCAACCTCAACCGTCTCCGGACTACTGGATCGCCTGATCAAGTCCGGCGATGACACCGAATGTGAAGCGCGCGTGTCCTCTCATGATGCGGAAGCGCCAAAAATCGCCCTGCGTCAGAGATATCAATTCGCCATTGACAAATTCATTCGCCATTATCTAATTGGCAGCCAGAATAACCGGCCGCGCCAAGTGGCCCACAAAAGAGAGGGAACGACGATGAGAGGGCTTTTGGCCTTTGCCATGCTCGCGGCCATGACGTCGGCTGCCATGACCACAGTCGCGCGTGCGCAAGTCTCCGACGATGCGGTGCGGATCGGCGTGCTGACGGATCTGTCGAGCTGGGGCCGCGACAACAGCGGGCCGGGATCGGTCGAGGCCGCAAAAATGGCGGTGGAGGAATTCGGGCCCACCGTGCTCGGCAAGCCGATCGAGATCATCAGCGCCGATCACCAGATGAAGACCGACGTCGGGGTGCAGATCGTGCGCGGCTGGTTCGACAACGGCAAGGTCGACGCCGTCGTCGACATCCCCAATTCCGGCATTGCGATTGCCGTGCACAACATGGTGCGCGAGCGCAACAAGATCGCACTGCTCTCCGGTCCCGGCGCGAGCTCGCTGACCGACGAGCTGTGCAGCCCCAACACCGTCCATTTCACCTACGACACCTACGCGCTGTCCAAGGTGACGGCCTCCGCCGTGATCAAGGAAGGTGGCAAGTCCTGGTACTTCATCACCGCTGATTACGCCTTCGGCCAGCAGCTCGAGAAGGACGCCACCCGCTTCATCAACGAGATGGGCGGCAAGGTCCTGGGCGGCGTCAAGCATCCGACCAACACCGCCGACTTCTCCTCCTTCGCGTTGCAGGCGCAGAGCTCGAAATCCGACGTTGTTGCCTTCGCCAATGCCGGCCAGGACACTGACAACGCCATCAAGCAGTCCGGCGAGTTCGGCCTCGTCCAGGGCGGCCAGAAGCTCGTCGGCCTCTTGATGTTCGACACCGACGTGCACGCGATCGGCCTGAAGTCCGCGCAGGGCACCTATATGACGACGGCTTCGTACTGGAACATGGACGAGGCGACGCGTGCCTGGTCGAAGAAATTCTACGAGCGCACCAAGGTGATGCCGACCATGATCCACACCGGCGTCTACGGCTCGGTGCTGCATTACCTGAAGGGCATCAAGGCCGCCGGCACCGACGATCCGGCCAAGGTGATGGCGAAAATGCGCGAGCTGCCGATCGAGGATACCTTCGTCCATGGCGGACGCTTGCGCGAGGATGGCCGCGTCATCCGCGACATGTATCTGGCCAGGGTGAAGTCGCCCGAGCAGTCCAAGGAGCCCTGGGACTATCTGGAGATCGTCAAGACCGTGAAGGGCGAGGACGCCTTCCGTCCGGTCTCCGAATCCAAATGTCCGCTCCTGAAGAAGTGAGGCCCAGATGACCGGCAACGAGCGTGGCGCAAGCGAAACATACGAGTGCGACGTGCTCGTGGCCGGATCAGGTTGCTCCGGCATGTCGGCCGCAATCACGGCGCGTTATCGCGGCCTCGACGTGCTGATCGTCGACAAGGAGCCGCGCTTCGGCGGCACCACCGCCCGCTCCGGCGGCTGGCTCTGGATTCCCGGCACGTCGCTGGCGAAGGCCTACGGCATCGAGGAGACGCCGGAGCAGGCGCGCACTTACTTGCGGCACGAAGCCGGGAACAATTTTGATGCAGCGCGGGTCGATGCGTTTCTCAGCGCAGGCCCCGAAGCCGTGGACTTCTTCACCAGCAAGACTGCGCTGCGTTTCGACATGCCGCTGGTCTTCCCGGACTATCACGCCGAGGCGCCCGGCGGCGCGCAGGGCGGCCGCTCCATGGTGACGCGCCCGTTCGACGGCCGCGAGCTGGGCGAGCAGATCAAGACGCTCGGCATGCCCCTGCCCGAGCTCACCGTGTTCGGCATGATGCTCGGAAGCGGCAAGGAGATCATCCATTTCATGCGGGTGACGAAGTCGCTGACGTCGGCCGTGTATGTGGCAAAGCGCCTGTCGCGACATCTCATGGACGTGCTGCGCTACGGTCGCGGCATGACGCTGACCAACGGCAATGCGCTGGCGGGACGGCTTGCGAAATCCGCACTCGATCTCAAGATTCCGATGTGGCTGTCCTCCCCTGTGCGCCAGCTAACGGTTGAGAGCGGCGCGGTGACCGGCGCGATCGTCACCCGTGAGGGGCGCGACGTCCGCGTTCGCGCTCGCCAGGGCGTCGTGCTCGCCTGCGGCGGCTTCCCGCACGATGTCGAACGACGCAAGAAGATGTTCCCGCATGCGCCGACCGGCAACGAGCATTTCTCGCCGGGACCGACGGGCAATACCGGCGATGGCCTGCGCCTTGCCGAAAGCGCGGGCGGACATGTCGAGGATCGGCTGCCGAACGCGGCGGCCTGGGTGCCGGTGTCGCTGACGACGCGCAAGAACGGCTCGAAGGGCGTGATGCCGCATTTCATCGACCGCGCCAAACCCGGCGTGATCGCCGTGATGCGCGACGGCAGGCGCTTTGCCAACGAAGGCAATTCCTATCACGACTTCGTCCAGGCCATGATCAAGGCCGCCAAGCCCGGCGAGGAGATTGCCGCGTTCCTGGTGTGCGATCACAAGACGCTGCGCAAATACGGCCTCGGCTGCGTGCCGCCGTTCCCGATGCCGCTGGGTCATCACCTCGAGACCGGCTATCTCATGCGCGGCGACACGCTGGAGGCGCTGGCGGCGAAGGCCGGCATCGATGCGAAAACGTTCATGGAGACGGTCAAGCAGTTCAATGCCACCGCGCCACAAGGCCATGACCCGGCGTTCGGCAAGGGCTCAAAAGCCTATAACCGTTACCAGGGCGACGCGCTGCATGGCCCCAATCCTTGCGTCGCGCCGATCGAGAACGGCCCGTTCTATGCCATCAAGATGGTGATCGGCGATCTCGGCACCTATGCCGGCATCGTAACCGACGAGAATGCGCGGGCGCTCGATGCCGAGGGCCGGGTGATCCCCGGGCTCTATGCCGTCGGTAACGACATGGCGAGCATCATGGGCGGCAATTATCCCGGCGCCGGCATCACGCTTGGGCCGGCGCTGACCTTCGGCTACATTGCCGGCCGTCATCTCGCCGACAGCGCCGCCAAGCGCGACGCGGCGTAAGCCACACGCCAGGAGGCGCATGAAGAGAGAAAGCCGCGGCATCCAGTCGATCGAGGTCGGCGGAGAATTGCTCCGCGCGCTCGCCAGGAGCGGCGAGCCGATGATGCTGCGCGATCTCGCCCGCGAAGCCGGCATGACGCCGGCCAAGGCGCATCCTTATCTCGCCAGCTTTTCCCGCATCGGACTGATCGAGCAGGATGAGACCACCGGCCGCTACGAGATCGGCGCGCTGGCATTGGAGCTCGGCCTGATCAGCCTCCGCCGCCTCTCCGGCGTTCGCATCGCGCGGCCAAAGATCGCCGCACTCGCGAGCCAGATCGGCCACGCCGTCTCGCTCGCGGTCTGGGGCACGCACGGCCCGACCGTGGTGCAGCTGGAGGAGCCCGGGCAGCCCGTGCACATCGTGATGCGCGCCGGCTCGGTGATGGCGCTGCTGGAGACCGCGACAGGGCGCGCTTTCGCGGCGTTCCTGCCGGAGAAGACAATCAATGCTGCGCTCGAAAGTGGCCTCGACCGTCACGGCGTCGGCTACAATCCGAAGCGCGCGGTGAAGGGCGCCAAGGTCGCCGAGATGCTCACCGAGGTCCGCAAGCACGGCCTCGCCCGCGCGCTCGGCGATCCCCTGCCCGGCGTCAATGCGTTCTCGGCGCCCGTGTTCGACCATTCCAGCCACGTCGCGCTGGTCATCACCGCGATGGGACCGGAAGGCACTTTCGATGCACGCTGGGACAGCCCGATCGCGCGTGCGCTGCGGGATTGCGCCGGCGGGATCTCGAAGCGGCTCGGTTACGGGATGACGGTGGCGGCGGAGTGATCGGCGCTGAAGCCGCTTGCGCGGCGCGCCCCCTCTCCCGCTTGCGGGAGAGGGTTGGGGGGAGGGTGTCTCCGCAACGGGACAATCCCCCAGAGGAAAGAGCCCTCACCCGCGCCTACGGCGCGACCTCGCCCGCTTGCGAGAGCTTTGCTTAATTGGATGTGCGGGGGTAGTTCCTGCTGCCGGGCTTTTTTTGCGCAGCATCTGACGGCGCACGGCATGGAACGGTTGCGTTTTGGTGGCCGACGGATGGCTTCGGGCGACGACGGTCATGCTGCAGCTCCCACAGCAGACAGCACCGCCCATCGTTTGAGATTCATGGCGAGGCAGATCAGGCGCAGATGCGTCTGGTTGCGCGCCAGGCCCAGATAGCGGGCGCGCGCCCAGCGGTAGCCGCCCTTGAGGCGGGCGAAGACCTGCTCGACCGGCGCGCGCCGCTTTCCCACAGCGTCGTTGAAGCGCTTCTGCCGCTCGGTCAGCGGATGATGCTTGTTGGGGCGGAACATCAGCCGCGGCTTGATGCCTCGCGCACGAAGGCCGCTGCGGCGCTCGTGCTTGTCATAGGCCTGGTCGGCATACACCGCCTTCTCATCACCGCAGATCAACTCGTCGGCGGGCACCGTGTCGTTGACCGCAGCATCGGTCAGCTTGCTGCGGCGGATGATCGCCGAGCCCTGGTCGATGCCCACATGTGCCTTGTAGCCGAAGTATCGTTTGCCGCCCTTCTTGGTCCAGCGCGCGTCAGGATCGCGCTTGCTGTTGACCAGTTTGCTCGGCGCCAGGCCGTCCGGGCCGGGCGGTTGCGGATCCTCTGGCGGCTTCGGCGGCTTCACCGCCGCCGGAATCAGACTCGCGTCGATCAGCGTGCCCCGCCGCACCACCAGCCCATGCGCCTCAATCTGGCGCAAGATCTCACTGAACAGCGTCTCGTCCAGGCCGGCCCGCTGCAAAGCCTCCCGGAAGCGCCAGATCGTTGCATGGTCGGGGGTCTCGTCGCCCAGCACAAAGCCGCAGAAATCGCGGAACGAGGCCCGATCATCAAGCGCCTCTTCAAGCTCCGGATCGGACAGCCCGTACCATTGCTGCAGCAGCAGCGCCTTGAACATCACCAGCCGTGGATAGGCCGGCGCGCCCCGCTCCGGTTCCGGCAGGCCGCCCAGCACGCGCTCCACTGCCTCCCAATCCACCAGTTCGCCAATCCGCCTCAGCACCGGGCTCCCTTTTCCTCGCCGCGACACCAGCGCGTCCGCGAAGCTCGGTTGTCCAACCTGACGATATGCCATCCCAGCCCCTTTCCCCTCAAGCCAGAGAGAATCCCAGACTCGTGCTTTATGCAAAGCTCTCGCAAGCGGGAGAGGTAAGAAAGCAGCGATCGCCGCCAGTTCATCGACGGCATGACATCGGCGCAGTGAAGTCTCGAGGCTCTACTTCTCTTTCACCGGCACCGTGTAGTTCAGGACCAGCCGCCCGCCATCCGGATAGATCGTCTGCCCGGTGATGTAGGATGCATCGTCGCTGGCGAGGAACGCGACCACCGAAGCCACCTCGCTCGGCTCGCCGCCACGGCCGGCCGGCGTACGCGACATCACGGTCTTGCGGGCGTCTTCCGACGTGTAGATCGAGGACGCCACCATATCGGTCAAGATCGTGCCGGGCCCGACCGCGACGACACGAATGTTGTGCGGGGCGAGCGCGACGGCGGCGACTGAGGTGAGCTGCTTCATGCCGCCCTTGGACATCGCATAGGTCGCCAGCGACGGGATCGCCAGCAGCGCGTTCACCGAGGACATGTTGATGATGACCCCACCGCCACCCTGCGCGATCATCTGCTTGGCCGCGGCCTGCACGCCGAAGAACGCGCCTTTCAAATTGATGCCGATGATTTCGTCGAATTCCTCTTCGGATATCTCGAGGATGTCCCGGTTGCGGGCGACGCCGGCATTGTTGACCATGATGTCGAGCCGGCCGAATTCCCGGACCGCGGTTGCAACGGCACGATCGACCTCTGCGCGTCGCGCGACGTGGCACGGCACGGCGTAAAGCTCCTTCGGCCTGCCCAGCTCGTTGACGGTCTTCTCGAGCTCATCGGTGTCGACGTCGGAGATGACGACCTTGACGCCGTCGTCGAGGAACCGCTTTGCGCAGGCCTTACCGATGCCGCGCGCCGCGCCGGTGATGACGGCGACCTTGCCGGATAGTTTCATGGGGCTCGCTCCAGGATAGCTGCTCGGGGCGGCTATCCCGGAGAGGGCTCCGGATCAGGCCGCCGCAAACCCGAGATGAGCACGGAACCGGTTCTTGATAAAGACGGCATCGCGCGAGGGCAGCGAGCGCGGCGGATTTTCGGCCAGAACTTTGATGACAAAAAGCCGCGGGCCATCGGCCGGTTCGGCGATTTGCGCAGCGAGGCGCTGTACTTGCTCGATGGTTCGCATAGTTCCGGTCGCGGCAAAGCCGCAGGCTGCGGCGATCGCAGTGAGATCGACGCCGCCGCCGGTGTGGCTCGCCTGCATCCCGGTCTCGCCAAAATGCTGATTGTCGATCACGACGATGTCCAGATTGCGCGGGCGCGCGACGCCAATCGTGGCGATGCCGCCGAGACCCATGAGCTGCTCGCCATCGCCGGTGAGCGCGAGGACACGCTTGGAAGGCTGCGCCTGCGCGAGGCCAAGCCCGATCAGCGCGGCGCCGCCCATGGCGCCCCAAAGATAAAAATTGTCGTCGCGATCACCGGCCGCATGCAGATCATAGGTGGGAGAGCCAAGGCCCGAGATGACCAGCATATCCTTGCGATTCTTCAGCAGCGCTGCGACGGCGGCACGGCGATCGAGCTGCGAGGGAACGGACATCGACGTCACCACTTCTTCTTGCCGATCAGGCGCTGCCCGATCAGGACTGCGATCTGCTGGTCGGCCTCGTAGGCGAGCGCGGCTGCGGATTCGACGGTCTCGACCAGGTCCTCCGCCGACTCCGCCCGCATCACCTTCAGGCCGATGGCTTCGAGCGAGGGCTGCGTCGCCCGGCTCATCGGCACCTGCCAGGGATTGAACTCGGCCCATTCGCCGCGCATCGTCACCAGCATCAGAAGCGGAAAGCGGCCGATCGCAGGCAGCGACAGCATGTTGATGCAATTGCCGACGCCACTCGATTGCATCAACAGCACGCTGCGCTGGCCGCCGAGCCAGGCGCCCGCGGCAATCGCGATGCCCTCCTCCTCCGTGGTCAGCACATTGGAGGTGACATCGCGATCGGCCGAAAACAGGCGGATGAGCTGGCTGTGCCCGGCATCCGGCACGTAGGACATCTGCCTGACATCGGCGGCTTTGAGGACGCGATAGAGTTTTGACGACCAGTCATCGCTTGCGTGTGGTTCGAGATGGGACTGAGGGCTGTGCACCGCGTGTCTCCGTGAATTTCTGGAAACAGGCTAGCGATGTTCGAGTGCGAAGGCTCTGACCGTCTGGCACGATCAGGTATCGAAGGATTGTATAGCTGCGGCCGCGAGCGGTGGTGCGCTCCCTCGCCCCGCTTGCGGGGAGAGGGTTGGGGTGAGGGGGAGTCTCCGCGGCGACGCTGGCAGTTGGACTCGTGGAGAGTCCCCCTCACCCGGATCGCATCTTCGATGCGATCCGACCTCTCCCCGCAAGCGGGGCGAGGTGAAGAGAACCTCAATTCGCCACGGACCTGGCCGACGCCGGCATGTAGATCTGCGCGTAGCCTTCCTTGATCGCCGCGGTGATACGATCGAGCCGGCGATCGATATGCTTCTCCAGCACCGACACGCAAGCCCCCTCATCCCGCGCCTTCAGACCCTCGACGACGGCGCGGTGCTCGGCCTGCGTGTTCGAGCGGTTGACCCGATCCATGTCGATCCAGCGTACGAACCGGATGCGGGCGTTGACGTTGCGCAGCACGCGCAGCATCTCGGCATTGTCAGACATTGCCATCAGCCGCTCGTGAAAGGTCTCGTCGAGCTCGACCAGCTCCACCGACGAACGCTCGCCGGGATCGGGGCCGGTAGCTTCGAGGAATTTCAGCAGCGCGTCGATGTCTTCATCCCTGGCGCGCTTGACGGCGAGCCGGACCGCGGCGACCTCGATCGACTTGCGCAGCTCGTAGAGATCGAAGATCTCGTGCGCATCGAGCTCGCGGCAGAAAAAGCCCTTGCCCGGCGTGAAGCGCAGGAAACCTTCGGTGTTGAGACGGTTGAGCGCTTCGCGCAGCGGCGTGCGGCTGACGCCGAGCCGTTTTGCCAGCTCGCCCTCGTTGAGCCGTTCGCCCGGCTTGAACTCGTAGCTCACGGCCATCGCCTTGAGCTGTTCATAGACGCGATCGACGATACTGTCCGAGGTGAGTTCCAGGTGTTTGTTCATGGGCAGCTTCTTGACCTCTAGCCAAACCGACGCGGGCGCAGTCCGGCATGAAACCATGTGATCATCGAATAGATATCATAAACAGGCCGCCCGACCTCGGCCTGCAGAGCGGCCGCATAGGGTGGCATATTGGTGCATTCGAGCACGATGGCGCCGACATCGGGGTTTTTGGCGACGAGCTCCTTGCCCGCCTCGACCACGTCGCGCTCGGCCTGGGCAATGTCCATGTCGTCCTTCTCGGCCTTGATCAGGACGCGGAAAAACTCCTTGCCGTGCTCGGTGCCGACCAGCGGCGTATCGAGCGGCACGCCGGCGCCTTCGAGATGGGCTGGCGTCAGGGTCGAGCCCGACACGGTGACGAGGCCGACGCGCTTGCCTGGCGGCAGGGTCGCCTGCACCCACGGCACCTGCATCAGCGACGAGGTCGCGACCGGCACGCCGACGGCCGCCGCGATCTCCTTCTGGAACAGCGAGAGGAAGCCGCAATTGGTGGTGATGGCTTCGGCCCCGAGCCGCACCAGATCCTTCGCCGCCTCGATGAAATCCGGCAGCAGGCCGGCGGCACCCTTCAGCACCACCTTCTCCGGCGAGGCCCCGCTCACCACGCGATAGAGCACGGGGAATGGCCAGGTCGTGCCGTTGCCCATATCGCCGGGAATGCGGGGGAAGCGCGCCTCCAGCATCAAAATGCCGAGCGGCGCGCCGTAGATCGCCTTGCCGCCACTGGCGATGCGAGAGGATGCATTGGCTGGAGTGGTCATGATGCGACCTCAGAGGAAGCGCGTGGGCGAAAACGGCGCCAGCGGAATTTCCGGCGGCTTGCCGCTCAGGAGCTGGGCGACGAGACGGCCGGTGCGGGCCGAGCCGACCAGGCCGACATGGCCATGACCGAAGGCATAGACGATGTCGCGCGAGGCGCGCGCGTGGCCGATACACGGACGTCCATCTGGCATGCTCGGCCGATGGCCGAACCAGGTCTTGATGCGCGAGGCCGGAATATCCTTTGGCAGCTTCGGGAACATGCCGAGGAGATTGTCACGCAGGATCTCGGCACGCTTCCAGTTCGGCGCGGCCTCAAGGCCCGCGATCTCGACGGTGCCGGCGGCGCGCAGGCCCTTGTTGGTCCAGTTTACCACCATCTTGGCATCTGAAGCCATCATCGAGCTGCGCGGGCCCGCTTCCGGATTCTCGATCATGACGTGATAGCCGCGCTCGGTCTCGAGCGGCAGGGGATCGCCGACCGAAGCGGTGAGCTGCTTCGAGCGGGCGCCGGCGGCGACCACCGCTGCATCGCAGGCAATCTCGCCGGTCTCGGTGATGACGGCGACGAGCTTGTCGCCGTCGAGCTTGAGACCCGTCGCCCTGGCGCGCACAAGCTTTGCGCCGCTCGCCAGCGCATGATTGGCGAGCGCGGCGACATAAGCGCCGGGATCGCGGCAGCGTCCGGCCTCCTCCACCACCACGCCAAAGGTGTAGCGCGGGTGCAGGTCCGGCTCGCGCTGACGCATCTCGTCGGCATTGAGCTCCAGCCATTCGACGCCGACCTTCTTGCGCAGGCGCCAGCCGAGATCGTTGTCGAAATTGCCGCGCGAGGGGAAGACGTGCATCACGCCGTTGCGCTCGATCAATTCGGGCACGCCGGCTTCTTCCGCGAGCTTCCGGTGCAGCAGCGGTGCGTCCTTCAGGAGATCACGCAGCGCGAAGGCGGTCTTCTCGACCCTCGCCTCGGTCCAGCCCGACAGCAGATATTTGATCAGCCAGGGCAGCGCCTTCGGCAAATACGACCAGCGGATCGCGAGCGGGCCGAGGGGATCCATCAGATAACCCGGCACCTTCTTCCAGACACCCGGCTCGGCCGGCGGGATCACCGAATGCGACGAGAGCCAGCCGGCATTGCCGTAGCTCGCCGCCTGTTCGCCGCCGGGCTCGCCCGGATCGATCAGCGTGACGCGATGGCCCTCGCGCAGCGCCTCGATGGCGCTGATCACGCCGACCGCGCCGGCGCCGATGATTGCGACGTGGCGGCCGGCTGACATTGTTTAAGCTTTCACCGCGGGGACAAAATCCTTGCCGACCGAGATCGCGCGCGGATCGATGATGCAGTGGAGGATCGACGGCTTGCCGGAGGCCAGCGCGCGCTCGAACGCCGGCGCGAACTCTTCGGTGCGCTCGACCCGCTCGCCATGGCCGCCGAACGCGTTCGCGTACATCGCAAAATCCGGGTTCTTGAGCTGGGTGCCGACGACGCGGCCGGGATAATCGCGCTCCTGGTGCATGCGGATGGTGCCGTATTGCGAGTTGTCGACGATGATGACGATCAGCGGCGCCTCGTATTGCACGGCGGTCGCGAACTCCTGGCCGTTCATCAGGAAGCAGCCGTCGCCGGCAAAGGCGACGACGATTCGACCCGGATATTGCCGTTTCGCCAGCACGCCCGCCGGCACGCCATAGCCCATCGAGCCCGAGGTCGGCGCGAGCTGGGCGGCAAAGCTGTGGAAGCGGTGGTGGCGATGGATCCAGCCGGCGTAATTGCCGGCACCGTTGCAGACGATCGCGTCCTTCGGCAGGCGGTCGCGCAACCAGGTCATCACCTGGCCGTACTGGAATGTGCCCGGCAGCTCGCGCGCCTTGTCGGTCCAGGCGAGGTAATCGGCATGCGCTTTCGCCGCCTCGCCCTTCCAGGCAACCGCGCCTGAAGGCTTCAACGTCTCGACGGCGGCAGCGAACGCGGCGGGCGCCGCCTGGATCGCCAACGCCGGCTGGTAGACGCGGCCGAGCTCTTCCGAGCCCGGATGCACATGGATCAGCTTCTGCTTTGGTGTCGGGATCGCGAGCAGCGTGTAGGACGAGGACGGCATCTCCGACATGCGGCCGCCGATCAGGAGAATGACATCCGCGCCCTCGATGCGCGCCTTCAGGCCCGGACTCGGCCCGATGCCGAGATCGCCGGCATAATGCGAATGATCGGCGTCGATCAGCGAGGCCCGGCGGAACGAGGTCGCGACCGGCAGGTCGAACCGCTCGGCAAAGCGCGCGATGCTTTTGGTCGCTTCATCGGTCCAGCGCGAGCCGCCGAGGACGACCAGCGGCGCCTTGGCGCTTGCGAGCATCGCACCGACGCGCTCGATGTCCGATGGCGCCGGCCAGCTCACCGCCGGCTCGATCCGCATGGCGTCTGCGACGGCCGCGGTCTCCGTCAGCATGTTCTCCGGCAGCGCGATCACGACGGGGCCGGGGCGGCCCTGCATCGCGACGCGGAAGGCGCGCGCGACCAATTCCGGAATGCGGTCGGGGCGATCGATCTCGACCGCCCATTTCGCCATGGAGCCGAACACCGCCTTGTAGTCGAGCTCCTGGAACGCCTCGCGCTCGCGCATGCCGGTGTCGACCTGGCCGACGAACAGGATCATCGGCGTCGAATCCTGCATGGCGATGTGGACGCCGTGGCTGGCATTGGTCGCGCCGGGGCCGCGGGTGACGAAACAGATTCCCGGCCGTCCCGTCAGCTTGCCATAGGCTTCCGCCATCATCGCAGCGCCGCCTTCGGCGCGGCAGATCACCACGTCGATCGGGCTGTCATGCAGCGCATCGAGCGCGGCCAGATAGCTCTCGCCCGGCACGCAGGTGACGCGCTCGACGCCTTGCGCGACGAGCTGATCGATCAGGATCTGGCCTCCGGTGCGGGTGTTGGGAATGGTCATGACGGCTCCCTGCTGGCTCTGGCGGTGCGTGCGGCGCCTTACGCAAATCTTGCGCAAATCTCGTTCGGAGGTGCGTAGGACAGGCGGGCTGAGCGCGCAAGATCGAAAGCTCTCTTCGATCCTGCACAGGCATCATGCCCGGTTTCGATGATTGCACTAGCGGCCGCCTGCGATGATGCGGCGGCAGTGATCCAGCGCCGCGCCGATCAGATTGTCGCTCGCCTCGGGGGTGCGGAACGCCGAATGCGCCGACAGCGTCACGTTCGGCAGCTTCGTCAGCGGATGGCCCGGCGGCAGCGGCTCGATTGTGAAGACGTCGAGGCCGGCATGGGCGATGTGGCCGGAGCGCAAGCCATCCAGCATCGCGTCCTCGTCGACGATCGCGCCGCGCGCGGTGTTGATCAGGATGCTGCCTTGGCGCATCATCGCGATGCGATCGCGCGACAAAAACCCCTTGGTCTCGTCATTGAGCAAGAGATGCAGCGAGACGACATGGCTCTCGGCAAGCAGCTTCTGCAGCGGCACGAATTCGACGCCCGGATGAGTCTTCGGCGACCTGTTCCAGGCGATCACCTTCATGCCGCAGCCCGCCGCCATCCGCGCGGCTTCCGCGGCGATGCCGCCGAAGCCGATCAGGCCGAGCGTCTTACCCGTGAGCTGCACCGCGTCGCGGCGCAGCCAGTTGCCTTCGCGCATGCCGCGGTCCATCTCGCCGAAATTTTTCGCCGCGACCCACATCAGGGCGATCGCGCATTCGGCAACCGCGGTGTCGCCATAGCCCTTGATGGTGTGAACCGAGATGCCGTGCCGACTAAGCTCTTCCGGATTCATGTAGCTGCGCGCGCCGGTGCCGAGGAAGACGACGTGCTTCAAGCCGACACATTTTGCGGCAATCGGCGTCGGCACTGCGGTATGATCGACGATCATGATCTCGATGCCGTCGAGCAGGCGCGGCAGGTCGTCGGGCGAGATCGCGGGATTGCGGTTGATGGCGACCGGCAGATTGTCCGCGCGCAGCAGTCTTTCGGTCACCGCGGCAAGAGTGTCGTTGGCGTCGACGAAGAGAGCACGCACGTGTTTGGCTATCCCGTTCAATTCAAAATACCGTATTGCATTTTAAGCTGAATACAGAAATAGTCCAGACGCCGGGTTGAACGTTCAGCAGAAGCGACTGACCAGGAGATTGCCAGGAGACTGCCATGAATCGCAGGGACGCACTCACCACCGTCGCCCTCGCCGGTGCCGCGATCGCGGCAACCGGATCGGCCAGGGCGGACACCGCGCCCGGCTCGACGCTCGAGCGGATCAAGAAGAGCGGCGTGCTGCGGATCGCCGTGATCGCCGGCCAGGAGCCCTATTTCCACAAGGACCTCAGCACCAACCAATGGTCGGGCGCCTGCATCGACATGGCGAACGACATCGCCAGCAAGTTAGGCGCCAAGGTCGAGACGCTGGAATCGACCTGGGGCAACCAGATCCTGGATCTGCAGGCCGACAAGATCGACCTCGCCTTTGCGGTGAATCCGACGCCGGAGCGCTCGCTGGTCATCGACTTCTCGACGCCGATCCTGGTGCACTCCTTCACCGTCATCACCAAGAAGGGCTTTGCCAAGCCGCAGACCTGGTCCGAGATCAACAAGCCCGAGGTCAAGATCGCCGTCGATATCGGCTCGACCCACGAGACCATCGCGCGGCGCTATTGCCCGAAGGCGAACATCCTCGGTTTCAAGGAGCGCAACGAGGCGATCCTCGCCGTGTCAACCGGCCGGGCGGACTGCAACATCTCGCTGGCGGTGCTCTCGGTCGCGACCCTGAAGAAGAATCCGACGCTCGGCGAGCTCGCGGTGCCGCGGCCGCTCTTGACGCTGCCGACCAACATGGGCATCCGCGCCGAAGCCGACCGGCGCTACAAGGACTTCCTCAGCGCCTGGGCCGACTACAACCGCTCGCTGGGCCAGACCCGCGAATGGATGCTGAAGGGTTTTGAGGCCGTCGGCCTCGCCGCGGACGACATCCCCGGCGAAGTGCAGTTCTGACTCTCTGCCGTTCGGGTTGCCGCAACGCCGGTTTCCATGGAAACTGGCGGGAGAAACAGCGACGCCCGAGCGCATGCCGCCCCCATTGAAACGCACCAACGATCCCGACCGCACCAAGCGCGACATCCTCGAAGTGGCGATGGCCGAATTTGCCTCGGAAGGCTATTCCGGCGCCCGCGTCGATGCCATCGCGGCGCGGACGCGCACGTCGAAGCGGATGATCTATTACTATTTCGGGGGCAAGGAGCAGCTCTACCTCGCGGTGCTGGAGGAGGCCTATCGCAGCATCCGCGCGCTGGAGGACCAGCTCGATATCGAAAGCTGCGACGCCCGGGAGGGCTTGCGCCGGCTGATTGAATCCACTTTCGACCATGACGAGCGCAACCCGAACTTCATCCGCCTCGTCAGCATCGAGAACATCCACCATGGCAAGCACCTGAAGCAGAATCTTCAGCTGCGCCAGCTCAACGCCAGCGTGATCGCGACGCTCGACGGCATCCTCGCGCGCGGCCGCAGCGAAGGCGTCTTCCGCGACGACGTCGACGCCATCGACCTGCACCTCGCGATTTCCTCCTACTGCTTCTTCCGCGTCGCCAACCGCCACACCTTCGGTGCGCTGTTCGACCGCGATCTCAGCGAGCCCGGGGTGCTGGCGAAGAGCCGCAGGCAGATCGTGGAGATGATCTTGGCGTGGCTGGCGAAGGCTTAACCACACACTCGCTGTCATTCTCCGCGAAGGCGGGGAATCCAGTACGCCGCGGCCTACATGGAATCACTGCCGTCTCTGGAATACTGGATCGCCCGCCTCCGCGGGCGATGACACCGAGAATGCGGGACACGCGTGCCACAAACTCGTCATTGCGAGCGGATAGAGCTTCGCCCTCTAGCGATGCTCGATCGCGCGGATCGCGCCGCGCAGCTCGGCGAGGCCGCGGAGGCGGCCGATCGCGGTGTAACCGGGATTGGTGCGCTTGGTGGCAGCGAGATCGTCGAGCATGCGGTGGCCGTGATCGGGACGGAACACGATGCGCTTGTCAGGCGAACGCCGCGCGTTCTCCTTCAGCAGCGCCTTCAGGACCGCCACCATGTCGACATCGCCGTCGAGATGATCGGATTCGTAGAACGACAGGACGTCGGCCTCGCGCTTGGTCGCGCGCAGATGCGCAAAGGCGATGCGGGGGCCGAAGCGCTCGGCCATCGCGGGAAGATCATTCTCGGCGCGCACGCCGAGCGAGCCCGTGCAGAGGCAGATGCCGTTGGCCTTGGACGGCACGGCGTCGAACAGTGCCTGATAGTCGTCGGCGGACGAGGCGATGCGCGGCAGCCCGAACAGCGGGCGCGGCGGATCGTCCGGGTGCAGCGTCAGCGACACGCCGAGCTGTTCGGCGACCGGCGTCACGCGCGCAAGGAATTCCGTGAGGTGCTGCCGCAGGATCTCTGGCGTGATGTCGCGATAGGTCTCCAGCCGATCGCGGAATTGCGGGATCGTCATCGGCTCGGTGGTCGAGCCCGGCAGCGCGCTGGCGATCACCATGACGAGGTAATCGATATCCGCCTGGCTCATCTGCTCAAACAGCTTCTTCGCGCGCGCTTGCTGCTCGGGCGAATACTCCTGCATTGCGGCGGGACGCTTGAGGATGTGCAGCTCGAACGCGGCAAAGCGGTCCTGGTCGAAGCGCATGGCTCGGGCGCCATTCGGCAGCTCCCACTCCAGATCGGTGCGGCACCAGTCGACCACGGGCATGAAATTGTAGCAGATGATCTTGATGCCTGAGGCGGCCACCGCCTCCAGGCTCGCGATCCAGGCGTCGATCGACTTTGTCGCCTTGGCGCCGAGCCGTTTGACATCGTCAGGGATCGGAATCGATTCCACCACCGACCAGGTCAGCTGCGAGCGGCCGGGCTGGCCGTTCTCGATGAAATTCTTGCGCGCCTCAACCGCCTTGCGCGTCCAGGGTTCCCCGATCGGCACCTGATGCAGCGCCGAGACGATATCCGTCGCCCCGGCCTGCCTGACGTCATCGAGCGAGACCGGATCATCCGGCCCGTACCAGCGCCATCCCTCCAGCATCATCAAAATTCTCCCGATCAGTTCGCGGTCAGCACGACCTTGACGCTCTGCGAGCGGTCGAGCGCCAGCCGCAGCGCATCGGGCGCGGCCGATAGCGGCCGCTCGGCCGTGACCAGCGACAGCACGTCGACGCTGCCTGAGCCGATCAGTTCCACCGCGGTCATGAACTCGAAGCCGAAGCGGAACGAGCCGCGCAGGTCGATCTCCTTGGCCATCACCGCGTTCGACGGCGTCGGAATCTGGCCGCCCGGCAGATTGCCGATCTGCACCACCACGCCGCCACGCCTGATGATCGCGATCGCGCTGGCAAGGCCCGCGGCCGTGCCGGAGACCTCGAAGGCGACGTCGTAGGGACGCGCAGCAGCCTGCGCCTTCAGCCCCTCCTCACCACCCGAGACGTTCTCGACATGGGAGGCGCCGAGCCGGGTCGCGAAGGCCAGCGGCGCCGGCGCGATATCCGCCACCGTGATGTCGGCCATGCCGGCGCGACGCGCAGCGAGCATGGTCAGAAGCCCGATCGGGCCGGCACCGAAGATGATGCCGCGCTTGCCATCGATATTGCCGGCGCGCGCCACCGCGTGCAGGCAGACCGCGAGCGGCTCGGCGAGCGCTGCGGCCTGATAGGAGACGTGATCCGGAATTTTGACGCACTGCGCCGGGATCGCGTCGAAATAATTGGCGAAGCCGCCCTGCATGTGCGGCGTCTTCGACGCCGAGCCCATGAAGTAGATGTTCTCGCAGAGGTTTGGCCGGCCCTCGCGGCAGGCAACGCAATGACCGCACCAGCGCGACGGATTGACGGCGACGCGGTCGCCCACTTTCAGGTATGGAGCCGAGCCTGCGATCTCCACGATCTCGCCGGAGATCTCATGCCCGAGCACCAGCCGCGACTTTACCACGAAATCGCCGGTCCGGGCATGGCGGAAATAGTGCATGTCGGAGCCGCAGATGCCGCCGGCACCGAAGCGGACGCGCACCATGCCGTCGGCGAGCTTGTCGAGCGGGTGCTCGATCATGCGCAGGTCTTCGGGACCGAACAGGGTTGCGGCGAGAGCGGTGGAGGTCATTTGGAGAGTCCCATGTATTTTGGCAGCCAGAGGGTCAGTTCGGGAATGTAAGTGATCGCGATCAGCGCGAGCATCAGTGGCACCAGCCAGGGCAGGATCGCCACCGTGGTGCGCTCGACCGAGAGCTTTGCCACGCGCGCCAGCACGAACAGCACCATGCCGAGCGGCGGGTGCAACAGGCCGATCATCAGGTTCAGCGTCATGATCAGACCGAAATGGATGGGATCGATGCCGAGCTTGAGCACGATCGGCAGCAGGATCGGCACCAGGATGGTGATCGCCGCCGTGGTATCGATGAAGCAGCCGACGAACAGGATCAGCACGTTGGCGAGCGCCAGGAACACCCATTTGTTGTGAGTGATGCTGAGCATCCAGTCCGACAGCAACTGGGCGGCCTGCGACACCGTCAGCAGCCAGGCGAAGATCGAGGCGGCCGTGACGATGAACAGCACCGAGGCCGTGGTCTCGATGGTGTCGAAGGTCGCCTTCGCCACCGTCTTCAAGGTCATGGTGCGGTAGCGCACGAGGCCGAGGAACAGCGACCAGATCACCGCTGCAACCGCGGCTTCGGTCGGCGTGAACCAGCCGAGTGTCATGCCGCCGATCAGGATCACCGGCGCCATCAGCGCCATCACCGCCGAGAAGTCGAAATACCAGTCGATCGCCAGCAGCGTGCCGAGGCCGATCACGACGGCGAGGTTCGTCGAGAGGCCGGCGAGCGTCATCAGCCAGATCGCGAGCGGGAAGGAGAACACGACGACGATCTCGAGCCCGGCCGAGCCGAGCTGCGGCCAGGAGAACGGCGTATCGCTACCCCATTTGTTCCTGTGCGCGAAATAGGTGACGGTGGCCATCATCAGCAGCGTCAGGACCACGCCGGGAATGACGCCGCCGAGGAACAGCGCGCCGATCGAGACGTTCGCCATCATGCCGTAGATCACGAAGGGCAGCGACGGCGGGATGATCGGCCCGAGCGTCGCAGAGGCCGCCGTGACGCCGACCGAGAATTCGGTGGTGTAACCGTGGTCCTTCATCGCCTTGATCTCGATGGTGCCGAGACCGGCGGCATCCGCGATCGCGGTCCCCGACATGCCGGAGAAGATCACCGAACCGATGATGTTGACGTGGCCGAGGCCGCCGCGCATCCAGCCCACCAGCGCGACGGCGAACTTGTAGATGCGTCCGGTGACGCCGGCGATGTTCATGAGGTTACCGGCCAGGATGAAGAAGGGAACGGCGAGCAGCGGAAAACTCTCGACCCCGGCGATCATGCGCTGCGCCAGCGTGACATCCGGCGTCACGCCACTGACCAGAATGTAGAGCAGCGACGACGCCGCCATGGCGATCGCCACGGGAACGCCGAGCAACATCAGGATGAGGAAGCCCCCGAGCAACAGCAGCATGATACTATCCTTCAAAACCGTCGTAGGCGCCGGGGCGTTCGAGGATCGAATAGCCCTGCCGCAGATGTTGCATGGCCACCTGCACCGAGCGCAGGAACATCAGCACGAAGCCGGCCAGCACGGCGTAATAGACGTAGTCCTTGGGAAGATTGATCGTGGTCATGGACTCATCGCCGATGATCTGGATGTAGACCCAGACCAGCTTGATGGCGTAGCCGAAGAAGGCGATCCGGATCAGGTCGATCATCGTCGACAACGTGCGCGCCACCATGTGCGGCAGATAGCGGTAGACCAGATCGACCTGGATATGCCGCGACAGCCGCACGCACATCGAGGCGCCGATGAAGACTACCCCGATCAGGCAATAGGTCGCGATCTCCTCGGTCCAGGCATAGCTGTCGTTGAGCACGTAGCGGGTGAAGAACTGGAGGAAGACGGCGAGCGCCATCACCCAGAAGATCGCCAGCGCCACCCAATCCTCGAAGGCATAGACGCCGAGATCGACCTTCGGCGTCGCCTCCTCCTCGAAGGTATGGGCGATCTCGTCGCCGGTGATCTGCCGGTGCACTTCGGCGGTGGACATGGGGTGCTCCTTAGAACTCTCGATCGTCATTCCGGGGCGGCTCGAAGAGCCGAACCCGGAATCTCGAGTTCCGGGTTCTCGCTTCGCGAGCCCCGGAACGACGGCCTTACTTGACGTCCTGAATCCGTTCCCAATCGGCCTTGCGATAGCCGAAGGTCTCGAACGGGACGTTCTTCAGCACGATGTCGCGGAACTCCTTCTTGTCGACCTCGGTCACGGTCAGGCCCTTGTCCTTGAAGAAGGCGACCAGCTTGGCCTCGTTCTGCTTGATCTCCGCGGTGGCTTTCGCTGCGGCTTCCTGCGCGACGTCGGTGAAGATCTTCTTGTCCTCGTCGGACAGCTTCTTCCACAGCGCGCCCGCCACGACGGTGTTGAGGTGGTCGACGATGTGGCCGGTCAGGACGATGTGCTTCTGCACCTCGTAGAACTTCTTGGCCTCGATCGTGGTCAGCGGGTTCTCCTGCGCCTCGACGGTGCCGTTCTGGAGCGCGAGATAGACTTCGGCGAACGCGATCGGCGCGGTGTTGGCGCCGCAGGCGCGCGGCATCGCAAGATAGGCCGGCACGTCGGGCACGCGCATCTTCAGGCCCTTCATATCGGCACAGCTCTTGATCGGCTTGTTCGACGAGGTCTGGCGCACGCCGTAGTAGGTCACCGCGATGATGTGGTGGCCGCTCTTGTCCTCATAGCCCTTGGCGAGCTCCCTGAAGATGTCGCTCTTGGTGTAGGCCAGGAGATGATCGGCGTCGCGGAAGGTGTAGGGATAATAGGTCACGCCGATCGGCGGAAAACTCTTGGCCGCGAAGCTGGAGCCGGAGATGATGATGTCGACCGAGCCGAGCGACAGGCCCTGGTTGATGTCGGCTTCCTTGCCGAGCTGCGAGGCCGGATAGACGTCGATCTGGTAGCGCCCGTTGGTGCGTTTGCCGATCTCCTGCGCAGCCCAGACCGAAGCGGTGTGGAACGGCTCGGAGGTCTCATAGACATGGGCCCATTTGAGCTTGGTCTGCGCCATGCCGGGACTGGCGGCCACGAGCATCGTCGCGACCGAAGCCGCCAGCGCCATCGTCATCTTCTTCAACATCGACCTATCCTCCACTGACTAAAGTCTGTTTCTTGTTCGCCCGTCCCGAAGCGGAGACGGGCCGCCCAATCTCATCGTTTCCGCGCGCTGCCGCGCTTGACCTGCTTTTTGACCTGGTTCGTCGGTTCTCGCTTTGGTTTTGGCGGCTTTGCCGGGGAGCGCACAGTGCGACCTCGCCCGGCCGGCGCAGCAGCCTCGGCACCAAAATTCTGCGCAAAGCGCTCCTGCGAGCGCGCCAGATGTTTTCGCATGGCCTCGCGCGCGGCGTCGGGATCGTGCGCCGCGATCGCGTCGCGCACGGCGCGGTGCTCGTCGAGCGCGGTGCGCCAGGTGCCCGGGCTCTCGAAATAATGCGCAAGCTGCGCGAAATAGGGATTGAGCCGCTGATCGAACAGCTCGCCGACCACGCGGACCAGGACGGCATTGCCGAGGCTTCCGGCGATCGCGATATGAAACGCGCGGTCGTGGACCATCGAGGCTTCGCCGGGGTGCTCGACGTTCTCCATCGCGACGAGCGATGCATCGATGCGGGCGACATCGTCCTTCGTCGCCACGCGCGCGGCCTCTTCGGCGATCGCACTTTCGAGAAACTCGCGGGCGCGGAGCAGCTCGAACGGGCCTTCGATGACAGCAGCGGTTGCGGGCGCGGCGGCAGCGGCGGGCTCGATCACATAGATGCCAGACCCGACGCGGATGCGGAGGCGGCCTTCGACCTCGAGCGCGATCAGCGCTTCGCGTACCGTCGGCCGCGACACCTTGAGCTGCTCGGCGAGCTCGCGCTCGGTCGGCAAGCGGCTGCCGACCGCGTACTCGCCGCTGTCGATCAGGCTTCGCAATTGATCGGCGACCTGGCGATAAAGCCGTCTCGCCTCCACAGCTTCCAGCGGCACGCTGGCCTCCCCGAAAAAGGTCGCACGGGACGTAAGAATCCTGCGGCCCGCCAATTTTGGAAAATTGGTCTTACCAATTGACCGGAGCATTGACCGAGGACGAGGGCCATGTCAAGCAGCGGCAAAACAAGGGAGAGACGCCCATGCGCCCTAGTTCAGTACGTCTTGGCAGCGCCAATCTCGACCGGCTGGCACCTCCGATCCGCCGCCCGGCGTATGACCGTTCGCGCGTCACGCCCGGGATCGTGCATCTCGGCCTCGGGGCTTTTCATCGCGCCCATCAGGCCGTCGTTATCGACGATTGCCTCACCACGGGCGCCACATCCTGGGGCATCATCGGCGCGAGCCTGCGCAGCCCCGATACGCGCGACGCGCTCGCTCCGCAGGATCATCTCTACACAGTCGCCGTACGAGCGGCCGAAGGCACCGAGCACCGCGTCATCGGCGCGCTGCTCGCAAGCGTCGTCGCCCGCGAGAAGCCGGCAGCGCTGGTCGAGCGGATGGCCGATCCCGCCATCCGCATCGTCTCGCTCACGGTCACCGAGAAGGGCTATTGCCACACCCCGCAGACCGGCGATCTCGACGAGCGGCATCCCGATATCGTGCACGATCTGAACAATCTCGACGCGCCGCGTTCGGCGCCCGGCTTCATCGTGGCTGCGCTGGCGCGGCGGCGGGCGCAGGGGATGGCGCCCTTCACCGTGCTCTGCTGCGACAATCTCGCCGCCAACGGCCATACCGTGCAGCGGATCGTGACGCAGTTCGCAGCGCTACGCTCGAAGGAGCTCGGCAAGTGGATCGCGGACAACGCCGCGTTCCCCTCCACCATGGTCGACCGCATCGTGCCGGAGACGACTGATGCCGACCGGGATGCGGTGTCCACCGCGCTCGGCCTGCGCGACGCCTGGCCTGTGATGACGGAGCCGTTCACGCAATGGGTGGTGGAGGACCGTTTTTCAGCAGGCCGGCCCGATCTCGCCGCCGCCGGCGTGGAGCTCGTCACCGACGTCAAGCCGTTCGAGCTGATGAAGCTGCGGCTGCTCAACGCCAGCCATTCCGCGCTGGCCTATCTCGGCTATCTCGCCGGCTACGAGACCATTGCCGATACCATGCAGGATCCGCATTTCGCGCGCCTCGCCGCGCAGGTGATGGAAGAGGCCGCGGTGACGCTGACGATGCCTGATGGCACCGACCTCGCCGCCTATCGCGCCTCGCTGCTGAAGCGCTTTTCCAATCCGGCGCTGCATCACCGCACCTGGCAGATCGCGATGGACGGCTCGCAAAAGCTGCCGCAGCGTCTGCTCGGCGCGATGCAGGATCGCCTGCACAAGGGCTTGCCGATCGCGACGCATGCACTCGCGGTCGCGGGCTGGATGCGTTACGTCAGCGCCATCGACGAGCAAGGCCGCACCATCGACGTGCGCGATCCGCTCGCCGCCGAGTTCGCCGCGCTGGCGCGTGAGGCGGGAGCAGTGGCCGAGCGGCTCGCGCCCGCACTGCTCGCCGTGGAAAAAGTATTCGGGCCGCTCGGCGCCGATCCGCAGCTGCGCGGGGCCGTGACTGCCGCGCTCGGCCGTCTCTACAAGGACGGCGCGCGGAGGGCGGTGGAGACGCACGTTTCGGTGTGACCACAAAGCAGGCAATGCTGCATTGCGACTTAAAATCGAACGCAAATTCGAACGGAAGTCGCGCTTGATTTTTGCCTGTCATTGGCCCACCGGGGAGGCATGGCAAAGGACAGCAAGGTCATCGCCGCCAATGCGGCTTTCTACGCCGCCTTTTCAACCGGCGATTTCGAACGCATGGAGCGGATGTGGGCGGATGACCACGCCATTTCCTGCATCCATCCCGGCTGGCCGGCGATCGTCGGCCGCGCCACCGTGATCGGAAGCTGGCGCGACATCCTGCAAAATCCTGAAAGGCCGCAGATCATCTGCGCCGAGCCGCAGGCCATCGTCGATGGCGACTGCGCCCGCGTGCTCTGCATCGAGATCGTCGACGGCACCGCTTTGGCCGCCGCCAACCATTTTCGCCGCGTCGGCGACGGCTGGCGGCTGGTGCATCACCAGTCGAGCCCGATTGCGCAGATTGTCGAGCAGGCTGAGGACGATAGAATGAGCCACCGGGTGCACTGACGATGGCACTCACGCCGCCGTGATCTACTGTGCATGGGGTTGTTTTTCAGTTTTTTGTTCTGCGAGCCCGAGTTCCGACAAATCGTCCAGCACAAACCGCGCCGCGCTGAAGTCGTCATCCCCGAAGAACATGCTGCGCGTAATGAGAACCGGAATGCCTGCCCGCGACGCCGCGATCAGCCCGTTGCCGGAGTCTTCGATCGCGACGCAATCGGATGGATCCAGCTTCAGCCGCGCCAGGATCTCCAGATAGACGTCCGCCGCCGGTTTCTTCTGCCTGACGTCGTCGCCGCCGACGATTGCGTCGAACTGGGCGGCCCAGCGCGCCCCGAGCGCCTGCGACAGCAGTGCGTCGATATTGCCGTGCGACGTCGTGGTCGCGATCGCAAGCCGCTGGCTGCGCGCCTTCGCCGCACCGAGCAGCTCCGCCACGCCGGGCCGCAACGGACAGCAGCCGGTTTCGATCAGCCCGGCATAATGCGCAGTCTTGATGCGGTGGAGCGATGCGATATCAGCATCCGACAATGGCCGGGCACTCGGTAGCCTGTCATGATAGGCGCGCATGCGCTCCTTGCCGCCGGTGACCCGCAGCAGGTCCTTGTAGACGGCCCGGTCCCACTGCCAGTCGAGGCCATGGCGGACGAAGGCATGATTGAAGGCCTGCCGATGCAGCTCCTCGGTCTCGGCCAGGGTGCCATCGACGTCGAAGATCAGCGCGGCTGCGCGCCGGATCAGCTCCGCGGCATCCGCCGCTGCGATGGTGGTCGCGTCTGCCTGCATCACCTCCCTCCTGATCCGTCTGTGCTAAGCGAGCATGGTCCGAGGCAGCAGGCGAGACAAATCGCAATATCTTTTGCCCGGCCCAAAAATCTCTTATGAGCGGGGGCGCGGCGGGCGCGAACGGAACCTTCACCTGTACGGGAGACGCATGCGGCTCTTCATCCTCGGCCTTGGCTACAGTGCCCGGCACTTTGTCCGCAAATTCGGCGGCGCTTTCTCGCATATCGCCGGCACCGTGCGCGATCCCGGCAAGCGGGACGATCTTGCCGGCATCGAGGTGCATGGCTTTTCCGCCACTAGCCCGGCTCGCGAGACAGTCGAACGTATCGGCAATGCCGACGTTCTACTCATCTCGATCCCGCCCGGCAGCACCAGCGATCCCGCCATCGCAGCATTCGGCGACGTGCTGACAGCCGGCCGCCGCAAGGTCGTCTACCTCTCGACCATCGGCGTTTATGGCGATCACGGCGGCGGATGGGTCGACGAGAGCACGCCGCCGCAGGCAACGCTCGAGCGCACGCGCATGCGCATTGCGGCCGAGCAGGCCTGGACCGATGCGACCAGCGGCAATGCCGCGATCCTGCGGCTGGCCGGCATCTATGGGCCCGGCCGCAACGCGCTGGTGACGCTGCGCGCAGGCACGGCAAGGCGCATCATCAAGCCGGGACAAGTCTTCAACCGCATCCATGTCGACGATATCGCAAGCGCGATTATGGCCGCGATCGGTCACCAGGGTGGCGGCATCTTCAATATCTGCGACGACGAGCCCGCGTCGCCGCAGGACGTGATCACCTATGCGGCGAAGCTGATGAACGTTGCGCCGCCGCCCGAGGAGGCCTTCGCGACCGCCGAGATGTCGGCGATGGCGCGCAGCTTCTATGCCAGCAGCGCCCGCGTCTCCAACGCGAAGCTCAAGCGCGAGCTTGCCGTCACGCTGTCCTGCCCGACCTATCGGCACGGCCTCGATGCGCTGTGGCGCGCAGGCGAGGGAGGATGGGGTTCCGGCGCGATCGTGAAGTGAAATTGGTGCGAAATCCGCGTCAGCTCAGCACGCCATACTTCTTGAACCAGGCCTGCGCCTGTTTCCAGGCATCTTCCGCCGCGTCCTTGCGGTAGCTGCCGCGGTAGTCGGCATGGAAGCCGTGCGGCGCGTCCGGGTAAATCTTGAATTCGGCCGTCTTCTTGTTCTGCGCGAGCGCCGCCTTGAGCTGCTCGACCTGCGCGACCGGAATGCCGGTATCGGCGCTGCCATAAAGGCCCAGCACCGGCGCCTTCATCTCGGGGGCAAGCTGCATCGGGCTCTTCGGCCAGAGCGGATTGGCCGGATCGACCGGCGGACCATAGAAGGCAACGCCAGCCTTGAGCGCACCGCTATGGGCGGCATATTCCCAGACGGTGCGACCGCCGCGGCAGAAGCCGATGATGCCGAGCTTCGCGGTGTCGCCGCCTTGCGATCCCGCCCAGGCCACCGTCGCATCGAGATCGGACAAGAGCTCGGCGTCCGGCTTGGCATTGACGATCGGCAGCAAGTCCTTGATGTCGGTAATCTTGGTGAGATCGGTGCCTTTGCGGAAGTAATAGTCGGGCGCCACCGCGAACGCGCCGAGCTTGGCGAGGCGCCGCGTCACGTCCTTGATGTATTCGTGCAAGCCAAAGATCTCCATCGCGACGATGATGACCGGCGCCTTGGTGTTGCCGGCGGGACGGGCGAAATAGGCCGGCATCTCCTCGGAGCCGACCTTGATCCTGGCGTCGCCGGCCTGGAGGCCGCTGGTGTCGGTCGTGATCACGTCGGCACGGACGGGACCTGCCGCAAGCGTGTAGCCGGCGGCAACGGCCGCAGTGGCGCTCATGAATCCGCGGCGCGAGACCGGGGCGGCTTTGGTCAGCCCGACGACGTCGGATGTCATGTTGGATTGGAAGCTCATCGATCTACCCTTCCCTGCTGGCTATCCTGGTGCCCCGGCGCGTCGCATTCGCCAATAGTTGCCCGGGAAAGGCAAGTCACCAGCCTGCGAGCACGCCGCTGCCAGATCCTCGTCCTGACACCGTCAGCGGTGTCCGAGAGGGCCCATGCCAGATCAGATTTGTTCAGATCGTGTGCGGGATTTAACCGCGTGACTGCGCTGCGGCGCAACATCCATTAACCGACGATTGCGGTTCTGCCATTGCACGTTGCGGCGTCGGATGTTGCGGACGTTCGGCTCCTTCGCCCCACTCGAAGCCCTTCCTCGCAACAAACTGGCTCGATGATGGCCCCGATGACACATCATATTGCCCGGATATCGCGCACGGCTGAAATCGCGCACGTATCGCCGCGATTTGACGGAAATTTTCCGAATAGTTGAGCCGTGCGATTTACTCGAACTTTCTTCGTGCCGCCCTAGTTCCACGGCCGGAAGTTCCATCTCCGGAAACGGAGAAGCGGTTTCCCGAGCGCTAGCCGTCCCCCGGGACGAAGAACCGCCCGACAGCTTCATTGTCATCCATACAGATTGCGCTGCCCAAGGCTCAATTGAATAAAGTTTTATCCGCACCGGTATCGAAATGAATTTGGCTCGCGAATCGATTGAACTGGTGGAGCAGGTGGCGCGAATCCTGTGGTTCGAAGGCAGCAAGCACGGCTTGCGTGACCGCGAGTGGATGGCGCTGCGCTTCCTCTCTCGTGCCAACCGCTTCTCGAGGACACCCTCGGCGCTCGCAAGCTATGTCGGTACCACGCGCGGCACCGCCTCGTTCATCATCGGCGAGCTCGAGCGGCTCGGTTACATCGAGCGCAAGCGCTCCGCCACGGACAAACGGTCAGTCATGCTGAGCGTGACGCAGCAGGGCAAGAAGTTCCTGGTGCGCGACCCCGTCAACGTTCTCGTCGAGGCGATTGCCGGTCTCGACGACGAAGCCAAGATCCGCTTCCGCGATGCGCTCCGGCACGTGCTGGATCAGTCGGATGCGGCCGAGCAGCGGCATCACACCGACGTTTGCAAGCGATGTATCTTCCTTCGCGAAGATCGCACCGCCGCGGACAGCAAGACGACGGCCGAGTTCAGCTGCCGCCTGTTCCGCGCAGCGATCGCGGAGGCGGAGATCGATCTGCTATGCACCAGCTTCGAGCATCACCGCCAGTAGAAGGCGGCTTTGGCTCAGGGCGTCGCCCTGCGTGACGAATAGATGACGCCGCCGCTGGACTCCACCACCAGGCGCCCGTTCTCGTTCCTGATCTCCTCGATGCGGCCGAGGCCCGGCACCTGCTGTCCGAGCACGACCTCGACGACGCCGTTCGGACTTTGCAGGATCGCGATCCCTTCATAGGCTTGGCGGACCGACCAGCCCTTGACCGCCTTCCGCGGCGCCGACGAGCGCTCTGACGGAGGCACCGAGCCGGTGACCTCGGGTGCCGCGAGCGACGCCATCATCGGGGCTGCCTGTGACGACGGCTGCGATTGCGCCATTGTCGGCGCCGGAGCCTGCGCCTGGGCGAGCTTGTCGAGCTTTGCCGTCGAGGACGAGCTCACGCGCTCGATGCGGTCGAGGTTCTCGGCGAACCTGCCGAAACGGTCATTGGTCGCCTTGCTCGATTGATCGACCGCGGTGCGCAGGCCGTCGAGATTTTCGGACACGCCCGACAGCTGCTTACGCAGCTGCCCGACCGTCTCGCGCAGATTCCTGATCTCGGTGTTGGCCGCAACGTTGCTCTGGGCAGGCTGCGTGGCGAGATAGGCGATCACGCCGGTGCAGGCGCAGACCACCAGGATGGCGGCGACCGCCAATGTTGCGAGCGGCGCGACCCATGTCGGACGAGGCGGCGGCGGCTTGGCCACGATTACGGCCGGCTTGAGCGCGACTGGCGTGGGCTTGGGTATCGCCATCTTGTCGAGGCGCGCCTTGGCGCGAATACGCTTCAATCCTTCAAGCGCTTCTTTTGCCAAGGTCTCGTCGTTCGCCACGGTCGACATACGCTTTGCGCTCGCTGCCGGCTTTGCGCTTGCAGCAGGCTTGAAGTTCGCAGGCTTGGCCGCTTGCGCCGCGTTGTCCTTTATAGTGCTCGCCGCTGGAGCCGGCTTCGCCGCCGCGGAAACATCAGCGGTCTCGTTGGGACGAGCTTGTCCATCGGACAACATGTGAAAATGCTCCGTTCGGTTCAATCTGTTTGATCGACGAGATTATTTGCCGAAGCTTGCCTGAAACGTGCGCATCGAAAGCTTTTCATCACGCGCGATGCGACGTCACATGAGTCGAACGCGTCATGCACGTGGCGAGAGTGCGACTCGAAAGACACACCCTCGCCAAGATTTCGCCAAGCTGGAGTCTCCTCGCCACACGTGAGTCGAATTGTCGCATGTAGAAACACAGCAAGGAGAGTCAATCCGGAGTTGAAAATTGCGGCATGCGCCGAGCTTGCCGCGCTACCCAAAATAGCTGTGATTATACGGAGATGCGGAACTTTAGAACCGCTGCGGTGCAAAACTAGTTCGAATTTCAAATCAACTGATGCGATTGAACATACCAAGAAACAACTCGAAACAAATCAACAGCATCAAACACACATAGCAATCGCTTTGCAGCGCGCGCTTGATCGGAATTAGGCAATTGTTACGGTCCTACTCAAGTGATTCTCGCCGGTTGGCGAGGAGATCGGCACAGCACAGTAGCGTTCGGACGCGATGAGCAACTTGGCGCAACTGGTCTAGGCCGCTTTCTCAATCCGCTCCGCGGGATGTAAGACCCGCCGGGCCTCACGCAGTAAGCGTTCAGTATCGAGTCGAAGTAACAGGCCCGCGCAGGTGGGCACTGAATGCGTAGGGCTGCCCGCGAATATCGAAACCATAATAACGGTTCGCGGGATGGGAAATATCGTCAAACAGCATGGTCGCCGGGCCGGGCATCACAACAACTAGCCGGCCGCGAGAAGTGCGAAACAGGGGCGAAAGACTGATGTATATTATCGTTGATGATCGCGAGAGCGTCACGAACAGCTACGTTGGAGGGCTCGTTCGCGAAGGTGTCTCGTCGATCGGATTCTCCTCCGGAGAATTCTGGGAATGGCTGCAGTCTGCGAGTGAATCGGATCTGGCGGCGGTCGATGCCTTCCTGCTCGGGGATTGCGATGCCCGCGGAAGCCTGCCGCGGGCGATGCGCAAGCGCTCCTCGGCTCCCATCATCGCCATGAGCGGCCAGAAGATGCTCAAGAACACGCTCGAGCTGTTCGAATCGGGCGTCGACGACGTCGTGCATGTGCCGATACATCTGCGCGAGATCCTGGCCCGAACGGCCGCGATCGCGCGCCGCCGGGTTGGCGACCTGCCGAGGCCGTGCGAGAGCAGGATCCAGGTCTTCTTCAACGGACGTGACCCGGAGATCGCGGGCCACGCCCTCACCCTGCCCCGCCGCGAGCTGCGCATTCTCGAATATATGGTCGCTAACCACGGCAAGTGGATCACTAAGACGCAGATCTTCAACGCGGTCTACGGCATCTTCGAGTCGACCTTCGACGAGAGCGTGATTGAGAGCCACGTCAGCAAGCTGCGCAAGAAGCTCCGCGACCGCCTCGGCTTCGATGCGATCGTGGCCCGGCGCTACGTCGGATACCGACTCAACATTCCGGCCGGCGAAACCATCGAAGTGCCGATGCAGGATCTCGACGAGGTCGGCATCCTCCTGAACAGGGCGCACGCCGCCCCGGCGGCGTACCCGGCCGGAAACTGAGACGGCGGGACGCAACGAGGACACGAAAACGGCCTCTGCGGAGCACCTTCGCAGAGGCCGTTGCAATTTCTGGAGGCTAAGACGTCAAAAAAGGGCTGCCCTACTGCTTCTGGAATTCTTCCTTCGACACGTAGTTGAAATCCTCGACCAGGACGTCCTGGACGACGTCGGCCTGCATCCGCTCGTTGACGCGCTGCTTGATCGCTGTCGTGAGAACGGAGAGGTCGTAACGGGCGAGCTTCCTGAAATCGAGGTGGTCGTCGGCATAGATCCTGCGGAAGGCCTCGTCGACGACGAACGCCTCCGGCGGAACGTTGAGCTGGTGCATGGTGCGCGCTTCCATGGTGTAGACGAAGCGCGCGACGATGTAGCCCTGCACATTGCCGTTCTCGATCATGGGCACGCTCAGCGCCCGTGTCTTCTGGTATTGCAGCCCGTCGAGATATTCGTCCTTCGCCGGCAGCAAGCTGCCGTTTTCCTTCCAATAGGCCACGCCATAGCTGGTGCCTGCGGTGAGGATGCAGACCCAGAGTCCGGCCAGCACGACCCTGATCATTTTCCGTCCTGCGCTGTGCGACCGGTATAGGTGCCGTCCGACTCGGCGTCCTTGACGGCCTTGACGATGATGGCCGCGACCTCCCGCACCGCGTCGTAGTGCATTTCGAGGACGGAGCGATTGCGCTCGAGCTTCTCGCGCAACCGCTGGATCTCCTCGGTGATCTCGACCTCGCCGCCGAGATGCATCCGTGCCCGCATCAGGCGGACGAATTCGAGCATGCTCCGGCTCTTGCGGGCGCTGAAGTCGTCGAAATCGATCTTCTTGCCGCTCGTGAGCGCGGCCGTCTCCTCCTCGACGATGGTCTCGAGCCGCCAGATCGCCGATAGCAGGCCGCGCATTTCGTCCGATCTCGCAGCCTCGGTGCCGCCAACCACCGCCTCGCTGCCGGCATTCGGCAGCAGCGCAGGCAATTGCGCACCGCCTGATCCTGCTCGCGTCGTCATTGCCTCGCTGTCCACGACCGGCTGCTCCATCGTCAGGGCCGCCGCGCCTTCTTGTACCTGCATAGGAAATCACCCCTCAAAGTCTGTCATCATTCCCGGATCATGATCCGGCTTTCCCCGTCGCGTCCGGTCCCGTCGGATGCGCAGCGGCGAGCTGCTTGGCAATGCCAATGCCCTTGCCCTTTGCCAGCTGGGCACCGAGCTGCTCCGCCAGCATCGACTTCCAGACGCCGCCGGCCGTGCCCTTACCGAACACCTCCTCCGACTCCTTCGGCAGCATCGTTTCGACGAAGGTCTGGAGGATGAAAGCTTCGAACTTCCGGTACACCTCGCCGGACGCCGGCGCCTTGATCACCTGCACCGGCGGCCCGTTCACGGCAGTCGATTGCGCCTCGGCAACTTTCGCCGCGGCTTGATCGCCAGTTGCCGCCTTGGCCTTGCCGACCTCCGCGTCCATCGTGGCGGCAAAATCGGCGCCCGATGATTTCAGCGCATCGAGCTTGGCCGCCGCCGCGCGCTGCGTCACGGGATCGGCGGCATCGAGGACGTCGAGGACGAGGTCGGGCGTTGCTGTTACGATCATGTCTTGTTCCGGCTGGCTGGCCGCGGCGTCCACTCGCGCACGGTGAGGCTTGTTCCCGTCATCTCCTCGAGCGCACGCTTTTCGGCATCGCGCAGCTTGTCCGCGAGCGCCGCCCTGGCGACCTGCTCGAGCTGTTTCACGCGGCGCGTCTCGGAGCGGACCTGGTCGAGCTGCTGCGATGCCTTCGCCTGGACCGCGCGTGCACCGACGCTGGTCCTGTTCAGGCGCCGCGCGATCGATTCGCTCGACGAGCCGGCCGGCGGCTTGCCTTGGTTCAGGGCTCCGACCAGCCATTCCTGCTCGTCCAGCAAGCCGCGCTCCTGCTGCCGCAATTGCGCCAGTTGCCATTCGGACAAGCGGAGCTGGAGCTTCACCAGCGAGACCATCCGCCCGAGCTTGTCTGCGCGTGAGGTCATGACCGGTCACTCCGCCAGCCACGACGAGACGCCGAGCATGAATTGCGTCAACAGCTCGTCGCTGGTGAGGTAGAGCAGCAGGAAGCCGCCGAACAGCACGAAGGGCACCGAGATGAAGTAGACCGGGATTGCCGGCGTCAGCTTGTTGATCAGGCCGACCGCGAGGTTGACGATGACCGAATAGACGATAAACGGGCTGGTGATCCGCAAGGTCAGCACGAAGGCCTCGGACAGGCGACCGACCAGCTGATCGAGCGCCATGCTGTCACCGAGCCTACTGCCTGGATGCCAGACGTCGTAGGAGTTCATCAGCCCGCGCAGCACCTGCCAGTGCTGGTCGGTCATGAAGAACAGCGTGGTGACGGCCGCCATGATCAGCGGCACCAGCGCCGGCGCCGGATCGGTATCGCCGATCGGCGTCCCCGGGATGTTGCTGAGCCCGATCGCGCTCGCCATCACGGTCGCCATGGTCTGGAGCGCGAGGAAGAACACGCGCCCGCCGAGCCCGATGACGCTGCCGACCACGAGCTCGGAGCAGATCAACAGCGCGAGCGTCAGCGGCGCCGCGTTGTCCGTGAGAGGTTTCAGGATCGCGATCAGGACTGGCGTCAGCGCAAACGTCGTCACGAGCGCGACGAACAATCGGACCTGGGCCGGAACGTTGACGCTGGAATAGCCCGGCACCAGCATCATGCAGGCGCCGATGCGGCAGAACACGATGAACGTGACCAGCACGCTGTCGGCGAAGCTGCTGATCACGACACGGCTCCGAGCGCTCTGATCTCGGCGCTGCGCGCGACCTCGACATGCGACAGGATCGGCAAGGTCGGGAACACCCGCTCCAGGATCATGCGGACATAGGGGCGGGCTTCGGGCGTCACCGCCAGCACCACGCTGGTGCCGTTGTCGGTGAACTTGCGGATAGCGGCGCTGGCTTCGGTCGCGAATTGCTCGATCAGGCGCGGATCGGCATCGAACTCGACGACGTCGCCCTTGGCGTCGCGCTTCAGGCTCTGGTGGAAGGCGAGATCCCAGCGGTTGCCGAGGCGGACCACGTTGAGCACGCCATTTTCGGAGAGGTCGCCGCAGATCTGCTGCGCAAGCCGCGTGCGCACGTGCTCGGCGATGTGCTCGGAGCGCCGCACATGAGGCGCGATCTCGGCGATGGCCTCGAGGATCAGATGCAGGTTGCGGATCGACACGCGCTCGGCCAGCAGGATCTTGAGGATTGCCAGCAGACCGGAATAGGAGATCTGCGACGGGCAGAGATCCTCGACCAGGCGCTTGTATTCGGGATCGAGCCGGTCGAGCAGCCCGCGCATGTCCTTGTAGGACAGCAGCTGGGCGAGGTTCGCCCTGATCACCTCGCTCAAATGGGTGAGCAGTACCGACAGATTGTCGACCGGCTTGCAGCCCTGTCGCTTGACCTCGTCGGTGAAGGCTTCCGTCACCCACAGCGCCTTCATGCCGAAGGCGGGCTCGATCACCTCTTCGCCGGGTACGTCGGGCTTGCCGTCCTTGTCGACCAGCACCAGCACCTCGCCGAGCCTGAGCTCGCCCTGGGCGACACGCGTATCGTGAATCCGGAACTGGTACGCCTTCGGATCGATCGACAGATTGTCGGTGAGCTTGATCTCGGGGATGACGAAGCCGTATTGCTTGGCGAACTTCTTGCGGATCTTGGCGACGCGGTGCGCAAGCTCGGTGCGCGAGCCCAACAGATGGACCGAAAGATGGCCGCCGAGCGACAGCTCGATCTCCGCGGTCTTGAGCTGTTCCTTGACGGAGTCCTTGGCCTCCACCTGGGCGCGCTCATCGGCCTTGCGCGCGTCTTCCTTCTGCTTCAAGGCCGCTGCCCGCTTCGGCAGCGAGTAGCCGACGAAGGCCATGACGCCGCCGAGCAGCACGAACGGCGCCATCGGCAGGCCCGGCATCAAAGCCAGCACGAACATCATCAAAGCGGCCGCTGACACGGCGCGGGGATAGCCGCTGAGCTGGCGGAGCACCGCCTGCTCCGCCGAACCCCGAGTGCCACCCTTGGAGACCAGCAGGCCCGCCGACAGCGACACGATCAGCGCCGGCATCTGCGACACCAGACCGTCGCCGACGGAGAGTTTTGTGTAGACGTCGGCGGAGCGCGCCAGCGTCAGCCCATGATGGGTGACGCCGATGATGATGCCGCCGAAGATGTTGATCGCGGTGATGATCAGGCCGGCGATGGCATCGCCGCGGACGAATTTCGAGGCACCGTCCATGGCGCCGAAGAATGCGCTCTCTTCCTCGAGCTCACGGCGCCGGCGCTGGGCCTCCTTATCGTCGATCAGGCCCGCGGACAGGTCGGCGTCGATCGCCATCTGCTTGCCGGGGATGGCATCCAGAGTGAAACGGGCGCCGACTTCGGCGATACGAGTCGCACCCTTGGTGATCACGACGAAATTCACCGTGACCAGGATCGCGAAGATGATCAGGCCGATGACGAAGTCGCCGCCCATAACGAACTTCGAGAAACCGGCGACGACGTAACCCGCGGCCTGCTCGCCCTCCCCGCCGCGCGACAGGATCAGACGCGTGGTCGCGACGTTCAGCGCGAGGCGCAGGATCGTCGCGATCAGCAGTACGGTCGGGAAGGCCGAGAAGTCGAGCGGCCGCTGGATCCACAGCGCGACCATCAGGATCAGCGCCGACAGTGCGATCGAGAACGCGAGGCCGAGATCGATCAGGATCGGAGGGATCGGCAGGAACAGGATCGTGAGCATGGCCACGATACCGCCTGCGAAGAAGGCGTCCGCCCCGAGGCGTCGCGGGCTGGGCAGGCTAGCAGCTAAGGTATCGGCCATGGGTCACCGGCAGAGGGTCCGCCCCTCAATCTGCCGTGCAAAGCTTACGCGAGGGTGGTGACTGGCGCTTTCTGCAGATCAGAAGCCATGCTCGATTCGCGAGTAGACCATCTCGGTGAAGGTGGAGAGATGCGCGCCGATAAAGGAACCGGAGACGGCGACGACCAGCAGAATGACGATGATCTTCGGAACGAAGGTCAGCGTCACCTCCTGGATCTGGGTCAGGGCCTGCATCAGCGCGATGAGGGTGCCGACCAGCATGGCGGCGCCGACCGCAGGGCCGGAGGCGACGATGATGGTCCAGATCGCCGCCTGGACAATGTCGAGGGCGTCGCGCTCGTTCATGACTGGCTGATCGTGAGCCCGGGCCCAATGGCGACTTTGGTACCGTCCTCGAGAGTCGCGATGGAACCGTTGGTATTGATGGAGATCGATGCAACCTTGCCGCTGAAGGTCGCTCCGGTCGAGTCCGTGAAACTGACCTTCTTTCCGATCAGTCCGTCTGCTTGCGACAGCGACTGCGAGGACAGCAGCGAATCCAGCTTGTTGTTGGTCTGCATGGCCTGCTCGACCGACGACAGCTGGGCAAACTGGCTCATATATTGCGAAGTATCCATCGGATTGGTCGGATCCTGGTTCTTCATCTCGGCGATGAGAAGCTGAAGAAACGTGTTGTAATCGACGCCGGTGCTCGACGTGGACGTGGTGGAGCCGGTCGAACTGGACGACTTGCTGGTGCTGTCGGTCGCGCTGGTGACGTTCATGTGGCCTCTCCGCTGTCAGGCAGCCTCGAATGGGGTTACGGCCGTGGCAGCGGCGAGGATCGCCTGCTCCACCGGAAACAGCGCCCGGATCCGCTTGAGCGCTTCGAAATAGCGGGTCGTGCCGACCAGCTCATCGATCGCCGCAAGACCGTCGAGCATCTCGCGGCTCTCGCACACCGCAAGCAGAGCCGCGTGGTGCCTGCCGTAGAGCGCCGATGCGTCGCTGACGTCGGTCGGGTTCATCAGCATGAGCTGGACGATGAAATAGAGCTGCCGCAGCGCCGTGGTGGCGTCGGAGGCCTGCATGACCTGGCCTTCGAGCAGGAACATGACGTCGTTAACGAGCTCGACGGAGACCTTGCGGTCGACGCGCAGCACCGCACCGTTGATGTAGATCCGCTCGCCCGCCCGCAATGAGATCTTCATCAGAGCGCGTCTCGGATCAGGCGGTTGATTTCGATGAGCTGCGCCACGTCGTTCGACCTCTCTTCGCGAAGCCGATCCGCCTCCTTGACCACCCACAGGCCGATCGAGATGATGTCGGCCCGTAGCTTCTCGGGAAGCCCGTTCTCCGGATGTGCGAGGTCCTCGATGAAGATCGTCCACAGCCGCCGCACATAGAGCAGGCTCTCGACCAGATCCTCGAGGCTGAAGCGGCCCTTCTGGAGCCGCTCGAGCCGGTCGATGCCGAGGCTGAGCGCCTGCCGTTCGCGGCCGCGCGCCTCGGAGCCGCTGTCGTCGACGACCGCTTCATAGGCTTCAAAAGTCATCACAACCACTCTGCGCAGGAAACCGGATAACCCAGACGAATGTTACGAGCGTTACGAACGAGCCTTGGCTCAGAGCTACCTTGGCTCAGAGCTACCTTGGCTCAGAGATAGTTGATGAGACTGATCTTCTGGAGCTGAGATGTCAGCGCAAGCGCGGTCTGAATCTGGGTCTGCAAGGTGTTGACCCGGACCGAAGCCTCGGCCGGATCGACCTTCTCCATACCGACGATCTGATTGTTCAGAATATCCTGCTGCGTCTTGAGCTTATCGGTTGCGGACGTGATCCGCTGCTGGACCGTGCCGATATCGCCGCCGAGCGTCGCGAGATCGGTGATGGCGTTTCCGACGAGGCCGATGGCCTTGTCGACGACGACCTGGAACGTCGCCTGGTCGAGGTTCGCGTTGCCGAGATCGGCCATCATGGTGTAGGCCTCGGCAAGCTTGCGGAAGCCGGCCTGGTTGGCGCTAACCGACGTATCGGCGACCTCGGTCGTGGAGATGCGGCTTTGCATGACCTGGTCGGTGGCCGTCGACCAATTGGTGTTCCAGGCCGGGCTCGCGAACTCGGCATCGAAGGTGGTATCGAGGAAGGTCTGCATCTGGGCCGGGGTGATGGTGTTCACGCTGGCCGAGGATTGCGAGAAGCCGAAGGCCGCAAGGAAATCGGCGTCGACCTGGTTCTTGCTGGCGGAGCCGGCGGTGTAGGCCGTGATCGGCTGGTTCTGCGTGTTGATGCCCGAGAACAGATACGAGCCGTTATAGGAGACGTTCAGCGCGCCGATCAGGTCCTGGAGGTTGGAGGACGCGGGTGGCAGGATGATCCGCCCGCCACCGTCGGTGCTACGGGCCGCGATCAGGTCTTTGAGGAAGTCCGTCGCGGTCGAGCCGAGCTGGGTGATCCGGCTCTGCGTTATGTCGAGGCGTCCCGAGACCAGCCCGTTGGTATCGACGAGCTGATCGGCGAAACTCAGGTCCGCCCGCAGGGTGAGGTCGCTTCCCGTCGTGGCGCCGAGCTCGAGGCCGACGTCGTAGAAACGGCCGGTGGTCGCCTCCTTCGATGCCTTGCTCAGCGCAGCCTGGTTGTTCGTGATCGAGGACCTCAACGACGACGACAGCATCAAGGTCGAGATGTAGTTGGCGCTCATCATGACTTAATTCCCCACGGCGGCCAGCAGGCTCTGCAACATTTCGTCGACGGTCGAGATGATCTTCGACGAGGCCGAATAGGTGCGCTCGACCTGCAGCATCAGGGACATCTCGTCGTCCATGTTGACGCCGCTGACGTTCGACAGCGCCGCAGTGCTGCGGTCGAGCAGCGTTTTCTGGTAGCTGACGTTGGAGTCCGCGGCCTTGCGCTGGTTTTCGATCCAGCTCGTCGACGACGACGCATAGTCGATCAGGCTACCGCTCGGCTTGCCTTGCGTGGTTGCATCGAACGGCTGCGACGCATCCATGCCGCCGATCAGCTGCTGCAGCCTGGCCGAGTAGCCGCCGTTGCCCGCGGTGTTGTATTGGTATGCGGCGCTGCCGCTGATCGCGCCGTCGCGCAGCAGGTTCGGGTTGCCGCCCTGGGCCGGATCAACCGAGGCGGCAACGCTGATCAGGCCGGCAAGGCCGGCCGAGACGGTGGCGCTCGCCGGCATCGCTGGCGCGCCGGGATAGGTGAAGAGGCCGGGAACGTCGGGCAGCGCCGCCGCGGTCTGATCGCTCTCCCTGAAGGTGTTGATCAGGCCGCGCGCGATTTCGTCGAGCTGGCTCTGATAGGTGACTGCGTCCTGGTCGCGCAGCTGAGCGAGGCCGGCAAGCTTGCCCGATTTCAGCGGCATCACCGAATTGGCGCCGGTCACCGGCACACCGTCGACATAGACCGCATTGCCCGTGGTGCCGGCCGTATAGGAGTTGGTGGGCACGAAACTCACCGTACGCGCCGTCTTGTCGAACAGGACGGCGCCGCTGTCGGTGTAGAGCGCCGCGTCGCCATTGGTACGGAGCGACATCGTAACGCCGAGCTCCTGCGACAGCTGCGAGACGATGCTGTCGCGCTGGTCGAGATAGTCGGTAATGTCGTCGCCGGAGATCGTACCCTTCACGATCGCGGTGTTCACGGTCTGGAACTGGGAGAGCAGCTGATTGATGTTCTGAACCGACGTCTTCATGTCGGCATCAGCGCCCGCACGGACCGACTGTACCGTCTGGGTCGCCTGGTTGAGCGCCGTGGCCATGTCCTTGGCGGACGTGACCGCCGCCTGCGCCAGCGTAGTGTTATCAGGGGCGTTGGCATATTGCTGGAGCGCCTGCTTCAGCGCATTGAGCTGCGCCGTCGGCGACTGATCGAGCTCCGGATCGTCCACCGTGGCAGATGCGATCTTCTGGAGACCGTCATAGATCGCGCTCTGCTTGGCCGACGAGGAGGTCGCGATCAAGACGTTGTTGTAGAGACCCGAGCTGGCGGCGCGCTGGATCGCCTCCACATAGACGCCGGTCCCGGGGAAGTTGTCCAGCACGGCGATCTTGCGCGAATAGCCGGTGGCACTGGCACCGGCGATGTTGCGCGAGATGGTCGACGACTGGATGCCCGACGCCATGAGCGAGGAGCGGGCGGATTCGAGTGCGGCGGTAAGGTTCATGATCTGCTCTTGCCGGGGGCGAGCGCCGTGGGAATCAGCGCTTCAGGTTGACGACCACGTCCAGCAAGTCGGCGCCGGTCTGGAACGATTTCGAGTTCGCGGTGAAGCCGCGCTGCGCCTCGATCATCGAGGTCAATTCGTCCGCGAGGTCGACGTTGGAATCTTCCAGCGCGCCAGATTTGATGGTGCCGAGACCGCCCTGGCCGGCAAGTCCGACCTGCACGTTTCCGGAATCCAGGTTCGGCGAATAGACGTTGCCGACCTCGGGCGTCAGATGGTCCGGGCTCGGCACGGTCGCGAGCGCGATCTGGAAGCTCGGCAGCTCGGTGCCGTTCTTCAGGACCGCGGTGACCACGCCCTTGTCGTCGATATTGACCTTTTCGACCGCGGACGGTGCGTTGCCGTCGACCGTCGCCTTGAAGTCGAAGCTAGAGGCGACCTGCGTCATCGCCGAGAGGTCTATCGTGAAGGGGAAGGTCGAACCGCCGGCACTGGGTATATTAAACGCAAGCGATTTCGTGCTCGCTGCTGCCAGCGCGCCCTTGCCGGCCGCCGTCGTGTCAAAGGTGAACGTCGTACTAGGGCCGGTTGGTGCAAGCAGCGACCCTCCCTGGTAGACCTGGACATCCCAGGTGTCCGTCGCGGTCTGGGCAAGATAGACGTCAAGCGTCACGGCATTTCCGATATTGTCGTAGGTCACCATTGACGTCTTCGACGTATAGTTGGCCGGGCCGGCAGGCGCTGTGAGGTTGGTGGCGCTCGGAGCCAGATTGGCCGCGACTGTTGCCTTGGTCGAAGCCGAAGCCTGGAGTGCCATCTGATTGACGTTGACGACCTGCAGATTGCCGAAACCATTGGCGGCGACGTTGGGCACGGCCCCGTTCGCGATGTTGTAGCCCATCAGCTGGAAGCCGGCGGCGTTGACGAGATTGCCGGTGCTGTCCGGCACGAACGCGCCGGCGCGCGTCAGGAAGTTATTGCCGTTTGCGTCCTGCACGACGAAGAAGCCGTTGCCCTGGACCGCAAGATCCGTCGTCGAGGTCGTGAACTGGTAGTTGCCGGCATCGGAGATGGCGTAACGCACCGTGGTCTCGACCGCGCCGGAGTCGTAATTGCCGGAGCCGCTGTTCAGGATCAGCGACGAGAATTCCGTCGAAGCCCGCTTGTAGCCGGTCGTGTTGACGTTCGCGATGTTGTCCGAAACCGTCGACAGCTTGTTGGACTGCGCGTTCATTCCGGAAACGCCGGTGCGCATAACACCATACAGGCTCATGAATTGGGCTCCTTCGGTAGGTTGCCGCTACAATGCGGGCTCTTGCTTGCGCGGGGCTGATGATTGGGAACCATGCACAGCTTTGGGGTTGTTCAAATCATGTCGTCTTGGGCTGACAGAACGAGCGTGCTTCGTCGGTCCACGCGCCAAACCCGCTCGAGACGAGATGAGCGACGATGTGGCAGACGTAGCGCTTCTGCGCCGGCTGGTTGTTGGGACCTGCGTTGTAGCGGGCGATCGCCATGGTCCAGCTGCGCTCGCGTTGCTTCAGCTCTTTCAGGAAGCGCGCGGCGTAGTCGACGTTCCTGGCTGGATCGAACATCGCCCGCACCGAGGCGAACTTGTCGCCGTGATAATAATGGTTGATCTGCATGCAGCCGAGGTCGATCAGCTTGATGCCCCTGGCGCGCATCGCCTCGAAATTAGCGATCGCGTCGTCCATATCCTTGGCGAACACGGTCCGGCCGTCGGCGCCGAGCGCGTAAGGATAGAGCGCGCCGCGCCGCCCGGTCTCGGTGAGTCCGACCGCATAGAGGATGCCGAGCGGAATCCCGTACTGTTGGGACGCACGCGCCATCTCGCGCTCGCAGGGGCGCGCATTGTCGGTCGCCGCTGCCGCGGTGCCCACGCTACAGATAAACAGGGCCGCGACGAGTCTGCGGGCCCACGTCGTGATCATGACGCGTCTCCTGGTTGGACTGTCGCTCCTGGCTCGCGCCGCCGTCCGGCTGCCTCGACGAGTTGCCCGCGCCGTCGAACGTGCCTTGCGACTGCGACGATGGCTGCTGCTGGCCGGAGGGCTGCGGCTGCGGCTGGCCGGAGCCGCTCTGGAATCCATCGAGCGAGCCGTGCTGCACCGGCGCGACGTCGGCGACGTAGCCCGCCGACTGCATGAGATCGCGGATCGAGTCACGCTGCTGGTCCAGCATCTGGCTCGTGTCCTTGCGCTCAGCCGCGAGATGGACGGACACCTCGGTGCCGACGAGACGAAGCCGGACGGTGACGTTGCCGAGCGCCGGCGGCTCGAGATTGATGGTCAGGATCTTGAGCGGTTGATCCGGGGCGTTGCCCTGCGATGTCGCGAAATCGGGGGCTGCGGACGCCGTCTGCGCCGCGCTTTCCTTGAGCTCGCCGACGATCGCGCTGGCGATCTGCTGCGGGACGTTGAACTGCGCCGGAGGCAGATGAGTCTCCTGCTGAACCACAGTGACCTTGGTCGCCTCGGGCAGCGCCTCACGCCCCGCGGCCTTGGCGGCCCGTTCGACATTTGCCGTGATGGCTTCGAAGCCGGATGCCGGCGGCATGGCCGTGGACGACGGCTCGCTGTCCTGCGCCAACGCCGTCTGCAGGGCCGCCGCCATTCGCGGAGCCGCTCCTTGCGAGCGGCCCCCGATCGGAGCCGCCGTGGATGAGGCGGCGTCGACGGCGGTTGCCTTTGCCATGCCGGTGGCCTGAACGTCGCGCTTCGTTGCGGAGTCGCGCTCGTCTCGCGCCGGCGCGTCCTTCCTGTCGCTGGCCGCGGCTTGCGTCTGCGGTTTCACGGCAAACGCGGCGGCGATCTCTTGCCCAACGATCACAGGGATGCCCGGTTGATCCTGGACGTCCGGCTTCGCGGCAAGACTTGCCGGACCGTGCTTCCCCGACTTGTCGGCCTTCTTGTCGGACGATTTGTCGGTGGACTTATTCTCCGACGTCCCGGCCGCTTTGGATTCCGCGGCGGCCGCGGTGCGCTCATGCACCGTCTCGTCCTTGTCCGTCTCGGCCGGATGCACAAGACGCGTGCGCAGCGTTCCGCCCTTCACGGCGGTGTCGCTGCCCTCGTCGTTCAGGGCTCGCTTCGCGAGATTCGAGACGGTGTGAAGCAGATCGTTGAACGACGAGTCCGCCGGCGACTTGGTGCCGGCGCCCTTGGCGGAGCGCGACGTCCCGCGCATGGTGAGGCTCTCGGCGAACCCCGAAAAAAGCTGTCCGGAGGTTCCGCTAAGCTTGGTCATGGGCGGCGATCCCTGGTGAGAAGTTCGAGTTCGCCGAGCTGCTTCTGCGCGCGCACGAGGATCGCGGTCGAGGAGGCGAGATCGAGCCGCGCCGGCGTGACCGGAGGCTTGTCGGCTGCGGCGGCCGAATTGCCGGCGAACGCCTTGCGGACATCGAGCGCGAGCTGCAGCGTGGCATTCAGAAGGGGAACGTCGCGCTCGGGCAGTTTCGACCGGTCGAGCGCCTTCAGCTCGGCAACGCCGCCGTCATATTCGTCGGTGAGCGCGCGCGAGACGCCGCGGAAGAAATGCGCTCGCTCGCGTTCGGGTGACGCATCGGCGCTGAGCGTCAGGGACCGCTCGCCGGCAAGCCGCGTCATTTCCAGCCGTCCGCGCATCATGGCGGCGCGCGCGATCGCGAGGTAAAGCTTGAGGCGGCTCGCGCGATCGATCTGCTCCAGCAAGGTGGCGATCCGTGCGAAGCGGCGCTCGTCGAGCGCAATGCTCGATTGCGTCAGGCCCGAAGAGAAGCGCTGCCAGAAATCGCCGGCATAGATCGAATTGCGGTAATGGCGGATATACGCCAGCGTCAGGAACTCGAACTTGTCGAAATCCTCGGCCTGACCGACCAGCAGGATCTCGCGGCGCAGCGCCGCTTCCTCCACCAGCGTGCCCGGCAACAGCAGGCGCGCATCGTCCAGCCGCTCGATCGCGAGTGATGCCTCTTTGCGCGCGAACAGCGCGCCCTGCACCAGCGCGACCTGGCCGCCGAGGCCCGAGGGAAGCGTGCGCGGCTGGATGTCCTTGAGCTGCTCGCGCGCATCGTCCTGACGGCCCTCGACATAGGCGAGCGCCCCATCGAACAGCCGTCCGTCGACGTTCAGCTTGTCGCGCGGCAGCTTGCGGACCACTTGCGGCGCGCCGCCGCTGAGCAGGTAAATGACGACAGCCTGACCGTTCTGTGCGTTGCTCCATACGCTTGCATCGGCGGCGATGAATTTTTCGCCGATCTGACGGATCAGGGCGATGTGGCTGGCATGAGCTGCCGTGTCGCCGTTGGCAATGCCGTCCTGCACGGCCTGCAGCGCTCGCACGAGCGCATACGGCTCGTTCGCGGTTGATGCCGGCGCCGGATCTGCAAGCGCAGGCGCCGCTGTCAGCGCCAACGCTATCAGCCATGCGGCGCAGAGCAGCAGCCTGATCAAGGGCGCTTCTCCCGGATCAGGATCTCGATGCGGCGATTCTGCGCGGCCGCGGGATCGTTCGGAAGCTTCGGCCGCCGATCGGCGTAGCCTTCGACATGCTCGATCCGCTGCGCGTCGACCCCGGAGCGGACCAGCATGTAATAGGCCATCTGCGCGCGGGCGGTCGACAGCCGCCAATTGTCGTAGGTCTCCGACTTGTAGGGCCGGTTGTCGGTGTGGCCGCGGACGATGATCACACCCTGGCGCTTCATCAACAGCGGCCCGATCTTGTCGATCACGCGGATCAGCTCGGGTCGCGGTTCGGCCGAGCCGACCGCGAACATGCCGAAGCTCGCATCGTCGGTCAGGCTGACCAGCAAGCCTTCCTCGACCTGACGCACCTCGGCCACCGGGCCCGCGCCGGCCTTGATATCGGACAATGCATCCGCGATCGCGGACTGGAGCTGCCGGACGGTCGTTTGCTGGCTCGCATCGCGCGGATCGGAATTCTTCGCCTGCTCGCCAGGGCGCAACTGCGCGGCGGCATTGGCTTGAGCGACAGCCTGGGCGCCCGATTGCGCATTCGCCTGTACATTCGATTGGGCACTGCCATCGCGCTGTGCCTGCGAGGCCGCAGGTCCCGGCGGCAGCAGCGGCGACAGGCTTGCGGAGGACGCATCCGCGTTCGGAGCCACGCTTCCGCCGGCGTCATCCTGCGCGGCACGGCGCGCTTGCGGCGCGCCCTGCCCCGTCCCGGATGCGCCGTCGCGCGCCGAAGCATTCGGCTTCGGCTCGCTGTCCATGAAGCGATCCGCATCCTTCGACATCTGCGGCGCCAGCTTCCAATAGCCGGGATCGAAGGGATCGCGATAGGCGTCGCCGCCCTTGAGGCCCTCCTCCTCGGCGGAGGTCAGAGCGCCGGCGCGCCGCTGGCCAGAAGCCTGGTTTGAGCTGTTCGCGATCTCGGCAAGCGTCGCGAAGGGATCACGGAACAGGACTTTCTCTTCGAACGAGGCCGGCTTCTCCGCCGTCGGCGAGTCGCCGCGACGCTCTTCATTCGGCCCGGCCGGCTGCCGCTTGCCGTCCTGGCCTTCGAACTGCGACGGCTCCTTCTTGGCGAGGTCCTTCAGGCCCTTCGGTGCGGGTGCGTTCTCCGCGAGCTTGATGGGATTGAAATAGCTCGCGACCACCTGCTTCTGGTCCTGGTTGAGCGCATTGAGCAACCACATGACCAGGAAGAACGCCATCATCGCGGTCATGAAGTCCGCATAGGCGATCTTCCAGACGCCGCCGTGATGCGCCTCCTCGGCGAAGGCGCTGCGTCTGCGGACGATGACCAGCTCGTGCTTGACCTCTTCCATGGCGAACTACCGGCGCGCCTCGTTCAGCCGTTCGCTCCAGGCCGAGATCTGCGTCTCGATCACGGTCTGGTCGGCAACGACGCGCACCTCGAAGGTCTCCGCAGGCTCGTATTCGATGCCCGTGCGCCTTGACGCCTCGAGCTGCGCCCGCACGAGATCGAGCAACTCACCGGGGCCGGTGACCTTGAATACCGGCACCGGGGAGTTGCCGGTCAGCGCCGCAATCTGCTCGACCAGCGACCCGATCGCCTTGTCACGAACCGCCTCGGCGAGGAACGGGAGCAGGATCCGCGCAACAGAGCTCGCGATGTTGGTCTCGATCTCGCGGCAAGCCGCCACGAAGCCGCTGACGATCGCGGCCGCCTGCTGGTCGGACCATTTGGCGCGCTCTTCGCCGAGCCGGATCGCACTGCGCACCCGCTCCTCGGCGACCTTGGCATCGCCTTCCGCAACGCCGGCGGCATGACCGCGACGATAGGCATCGTCGAGAAGATTGACCGGCGGAGCTTCCGGCGCGGGCGCCGGGGGCGGCGGCTGAAGCTGGGGCTGCGATTGAGGTTGGCGCTGCGGCTGGGCCTGCGGCTGCGGCTCGCGCCGGGCTTCCTTCGGTCTCGTCAGCACGTGCTGGATCTTGGGTGGCGGAGGCGGCGGCGACTTGACCCGGCCATTCGCGTCGAACTGCGTCAGGAGTTTTCCGATTGCCGCGTTCATGCCGCCTCCTCGCGTCGCATCCAGTCTTTAAGGATTGCTGCCGCCTGCATCTGATCGAGCCGGACGATCTGCTCCAGCCGCTTCTGCGGCGTGCGCTGCATCTTGCCTTCGAGGTCCTCGACGAGGTTGAGCTCGGGATCCTGGCTCTCGGCCAATGCGAGAGCCGTCGCAGCTTCGAGTTCGGCAGCCTCGGCGGCCTCGGTCTGCTCCTGCTGCGCGCGATGGGTCAGAATGCCGTTGACCGCGGGCCGAAGTCCGAACCAGACCAGCATCGAGGCGACGGCCAGGATCGTGACCGCGTTGATGACGCTGCCGAGCTGCTTGTTGATCATCTCGACGAAGCTGATCGGGGGCACCGGCGCCAGCTCGCGCGAACCTTCGATGAAGTCGACGGCCGTCACCTGGATCTGGTCGCCGCGCGCTTTGTCCAGCCCGCCGGCCGTCGCCGCGAGCTGGCTGATCTCGGCGAGCTTGCTGTCGATGATGGCCTGGTTGCTCTTGTCGCCGAGATCGGCGACGAGCCTGGAGCGGTTGACCAGCACGGCGATGAAGAGCTTCTTGACCGAATAGCCGTCGCTGACCGTCGTCGTGGTCTTGGACGACACCTCGAAATTGGTGACGTCCTCGCGGCGGGTCTTGTCCTCGCTGGAATTCTTGCTGCCGCCGGCGTTGACCTGCTGGTCGGGCAGATTCTGCTGCACCGTGGTCGGTTGCGAACGATCCGCATTCTGCGAGGATTCCTTCTCGCGGACGTTCCGCACCGAGCGCTCGGCGCGGCTCTCCGGATCGTAAACGGTCTCGTTGATCTGCCGCTTGTCGGTCGAGAGCTGCGGGGCAACGCTCACCTCGAAATTGTCCAGGCCGAGATACGGGGTCAGCGCCTTGCGGATGTTCTCCTGCACCATGCCGCCAACGGTCTTCTGGAGGCTCGCCATCTTGGTCGGCGCGGCGCTGGCCTCGTCCTCCTCGGCCAGCAACAGCGAGCCGTCGGCGTCCAGCACCGTCACCTTGTCGCGTGTCATGCCGGGGATGGCGGCGGCGACGAGATGGCGGATCGATTGCGCCGTGCGCGCCTCGATCGCGCCGTCGGTGCGCAGCACCACCGACGCCGACGGCGGCTGCTGCGTGGCGCGGAACGAACCGCGCACCGGCATGACAATGTGCACCCGCGCCGCCTTGACGCCCTTCATCAATTGCACGGTGCGGGCGATCTCGCCCTCGAGCGCGCGAAGCTTCGTGACCTCCTGCATGAACGAGGTCAGGCCGAGCGAGCCGATCTTGTCGAACAGCTCGTAGCCGGAATTGGCGCTGGTCGGCAGCCCCTTCTCGGCGAGCAGCATGCGCGCCTGCATGGTCTGGCTCGGGCGCACCGAGACCGCGTCGCCGGCCGTATTGACGTCGAACGCGATGTTCTGCTCGCGCAGGGCGGCGCCCATCCGCGTCACGTCCTCGCGGCTCAGGCCTGTGTAGAGCGTTTCGAACTCAGGCCGGCTCAGATAATAGGCGCCGCCGACAACGGTGACGAGGACGGCAAAACCGATCAATCCCAAGGCCATCAGACGTCGCGGCCCAAGTTCCAGCAGATTGTTGAGCAGCTGCTGTAGCTGCGCGCGACTGAGCATGTGACCTCGTACCAATGCGGACGGTGAGGACACTCCGCTGTGAACCTTGTCTGAAGGTTGCGCGCGGACACGAATGTGTCAGTTCGCAGGCGGGACGATGTACTTTTGCTGGAATCTGGGCGGCGCAACCGGTTCAGCAGCAACCGGGCGTGCGGCAGCACGAGCGGCACACGCGGCATGCTTGCGGGCATGTCATGTGCCGTCACATCCGCTGTTCACGACGGAGACCGTGCTCCCATGGGGAGCACGGTCGCTTTCAAAAGCCGCAGCTTACTTGAACAGCGACAGGATGCTCTGGCTGTTCTGGTTGGCGATCGAGAGCGCTTGAACGCCGAGTTGCTGCTGGGTCTGGAGGGCCTGAAGGCGGGTCGACTCCGCGTTCATGTCTGCGTCGACGAGCTGACCGACACCGCGATTATCCGAGTCCATCAGGGTCTTGACAAACTCGGTGTTGGTCGAGAGGCGGTTCTTGACGGCGCCGAGATCGGCAGCGGCCGAGCTCACCGCGTTGAGCGCGGTGGTGACCTGCGCGATGAAGCCATCGAGCGTGGTCTGGTCAGCGGCCGAGTCGGTCAGCGCGCTGATGTCGATCGTATCGATCGACGCAGTGCCGCTCACCTTGTCGAGGATGCCGGTCTGAGTGCTGGTATAGAGCGAGTAGTTGGCGATTGTCAGGGTGATGGACCCGATCGTCGGCGTGCCGCCGACGCGGGAGAACGACGACACCAGGTTGAAGGTGGCCGGCGTGGTCGCCGTCGCGCTCAGCCAGTTGACGCCGTTGAAGGTCGCCGCATTGGCGGTGCCCTTCATCTGCTGCTGGATCTGGGTGATATCGGCCTGGATTTTCTTGCGGTCGATACCGGCCGTCTTGGCTTCGACCAGCAGCGCCTGGAGCTTGGTCAGGCCGCCGGTCTGGTCGCCGACAACGGCGGTCAGAGCGGTATATTCGGTGTCGACAGTCGCAGCCGACAGACCGAGCGAGTCGGAGACGGCGGAGAGCGCGGCGTTGTCGGCGCGCATCGAGGTCGCGATCGACCAGTAGGCGGCGTTGTCAGACGCCGTCGAGACGCGCATGCCGGTCGAGATCCGGTTCTGCGTGGTCGAGAGTTGCGAGCTGACGTTGCGGAGGGTCTGCAGCGCGGTCATTGCAGACGAATTGGTGAGCAGACTGGAGCTCATGATTGACGTCCCCTTGAAACAGATTGAATTGATTTTTGGGACATACCGGGCTTGCACCGGTACGACAGGGCGGCCTCATGCCTTTGGGCGGCGGAAAAGGCAGGCCCAACTTGTCGTAGGGCGACAATAACGCGCGAACACTGCGCGAGGCTTGCGGCTCTGTGACCGGGCCGCAACAAACCGAGCCCGGCCGAGTTCATGGCTCGACCGACGCACACGAGGTAAAATGAAAGGGCCGCGCTTCGCGAGAAGCGCGGCCCTCCCAAGGCTAGCGAAGGGCTTAGCGGAACAGCGACAGGATGCTCTGGCTGTTCTGGTTGGCGATCGAGAGCGCCTGAACGCCGAGCTGCTGCTGGGTCTGAAGCGCCTGAAGGCGGGTGGACTCTGCGTTCATGTCTGCGTCGACGAGCTGGCCGACACCGCGATTAACCGAGTCCATCAGGGTCTTGACGAACTCGGTGTTGGTCGAGATGCGGTTCTTGACGGCGCCGAGATCGGCAGCGGCCGAGGCCACCGAGTTGATGCCAGCGGTGACCTGCGCGATATAGCCGTCGAGCGTGGTCATGTCGGCCGTCGAGTCGGTCAGCGCGCTGATGTCGATCGTGTCGATCGAAGCAGTGCCGCTCACCTTGTCGAGGATGCCGGTCTGGGTGCTGGTATAGAGCGAGTAGTTGGCGATCGTCAGGTTGATGGAGCCGATCGTCGGCGTGCCGCCGACGCGCGAGAACGACGACACCAGGTTGAAGGTCGCCGGCGTGGTCGCCGTCGTGCTCAGCCAGTTCACGCCGTTGAAGGTCGCCGCACCGGCGGTGCCCTTCATCTGCTGCTGGATCTGGGTGATGTCGGCCTGGATCTTGGTGCGGTCGATACCGGCCGTCTTGGCTTCGACCAGCAGCGCCTGGAGCTTGGTCAGGCCGCCGGTCTGGTCGCCGACGACGGCGGTCAGAGCGGTATATTCGGTGTCGACAGTCGCAGCCGACAGACCGAGCGAGTCGGAGACGGCGGAGAGCGCGGCGTTGTCGGCGCGCATCGAGGTCGCGATCGACCAGTAGGCGGCGTTGTCAGACGCGGTCGAGACGCGCATGCCGGTCGAGATCCGGTTCTGCGTGGTGGCGAGCTGCGAGCTGACGTTGCGAAGGGTCTGCAGCGCGGTCATTGCAGACGAGTTGGTGAGCAGGCTAGAACCCATTTTGATGTCCCTTTGACGATTGGATTGAGTTTTTGGGACATACCGGGCTTGCACCGGTACGACAGGGCGGCGTCATGCCTTTGGGCTGCGGAAAAGCGGGATGGGGGCCCAACCTGTCGTAATGACCCCGATAGCACTCGAAGCTTGTGCGAAGCTTGTGGCTCCGTTGCCTGGACGCAACAGGAAAGCCGGATCACGGCGTGCGCCCGGTGTCACGCCAAACGAAAGGGCCGCGCTTCGCGAGAAGCGCGGCCCTCCCTGGATTGCTTACGGCTTAGCGGAACAGCGACAGGATGCTCTGGCTGCTGTTGTTGGCGATCGAGAGCGCCTGCACGCCGAGCTGCTGCTGGACCTGGAGGGCCGCCAGGCGGGTCGACTCCTGGTTCATGTCGGCGTCGACGAGCTGGCCGATACCGCGATCAACCGAGTCCATCAGCGACTTCACGAAGTCCGTGTTGGTCGAGATACGGTTCTTGACGGCGCCGAGGTTGGCGGCGGCCGCGGCCACCGAGTTGATCGCACCGGTCACCTGCGTGATGTAGCCGTCGAGCGTGGTCTGGTCAGCCGCGGAGTCGGTCAGCGCAGAGATGTCGATCGTATCGACCGACGCAGTGCCGCTGACCTTATCGAGGATAGCGGTCTGGGTGGAGGTGTAGAGCGAGTAGTTGGCGGTGGTCAGGCTGATCGAGCCGGTGGTCGGCGTGCCGCCGACGCGGGAGAACGACGACACCAGGTTCACGGTCGCCGGCGTGGTTGCGGTCGTGCTCAGCCAGTTCACGCCGTTGAAGGTCGCCGCACCGGCGGTGGCCTTCATCTGTTGCTGGATTTGGGTGATGTCGGCCTGGATCTTGGTACGGTCGATACCGGCGGTCTTGGCCTGGACTAGCAGGGACTGGAGCTTGGTCAGACCGGAGCTGCTATCACCCACAACCGTGGTCAGACCGGTATATTCGGTGTCGACGGTCGCAGCCGACAGACCGAGCGAGTCGGAGACGGCGGAGAGCGCGGCGTTGTCGGCGCGCATCGAGGTCGCGATCGACCAATAGGCGGCGTTGTCGGAAGCGGTCGAGACGCGCTGACCGGTCGAGATGCGTTTCTGCGTGGTGGAGAGCTGGGAGCTGACAGACCGCAAGGTCTGGAGCGCGGTCATGGCGGTCGAGTTCGTAAGCAGGCTTGACATTGCGAATGTCCCTTTATGTACGCGTTACATTTTCACGAGGGGACATACCGGGCTTGCACCGGTACGGAGGGGCGGCATCATGCCTTTGGACTGATGTGGTGGGGTCCAACCCGCCGTACCGCATTGCTAGCACGTCGAATCTTGTCGCCGGATTAAGATCGGCTTGAATTACGCAGCAATATCATATGGTTAACATTAGCCTCTGCTAACCATGAGCCGTTACGTCCCGCTAACCCTAACCGACCGGTCGGCCAGCGATCGCGCGCTTACGAGAACGAGCGCACAAGGCCGGAGGCGAGCAGATTCCAGCCGTCGATCAGCACGAAGAACAGCATCTTGAACGGCAGCGCGAGGATCGTCGGCGGCATCATCATCATGCCCATCGACATGGTCAGCGTCGCCACGATCATGTCGATGACGAGGAATGGCAGGATGATGAGGAATCCGATCTCGAACGAGCGCCTGAGCTCGGAGATCATGAAGGCCGGAATGATGACCCGCATGTCGATGCGCTTGTCGTCGAACTTCTTGCGAAAGCTCTCGGCGGCGAGCGCCTCGAAGGTCTGGAGATCCTTGTCGCGGACATGGGCCAGCATGAACTCGCGGAACGGATCGGTGATCTTCAGATAGGCGTCTTCCTCGGAGATCTCGTTCTTCATCAGCGGCTGGACGCCGGTCTCCCAGGCACGGTCGAAGGTCGGCGCCATCACGTAGAAGGTCATGAACAGCGCGAGGCTGATCAGCACCAGATTGGCCGGCGTGGTCTGGAGCCCGAGACCGGCGCGCAGGAACGACAGCGCCACTGCAAATCGCGTGAAGCTCGTCACCATGATGAGCAGGCCCGGCGCCACCGACAGCACCGTGATCAGCGCCATCAGCTGGATGATGCGGCCGCTGGTCGAGCCGTTGCCGGGCGGCAGCAGCGAGTTGAGGTCGGGTATCTGGGCGAGCGCCACCTCTGGCAACACGACCAGAACCAGGGCGAGCAGAAGGACTTTCACTCTCACTGAATCACCAACGTCTCAATGATCAATTCGCGGACCTTGCCGGACGAGCGGATATTGGCGCGCTCGGCGAGGTCGTCGCGCAGATGCTGGAGCCCGCGCGATCCCTCGAACTGCGCAACGGAGGCGGACCGCAAGTAGGTGACGATGTCCTCGCTGATATGGGCGGCCAGGATGCCGGCATCCTCGTCGCTCATGCTGTCGGTCACCATCGAGGCTTCGACGCGGGCCCAATTGTTGGTCGGCGCGGCGAGATTTGTCACGATCGGCGACAGCTTTCGAAGCCGCGCGCTGCCGGCGTAGCTTGAGGCAATCGGCGCGGGCGTGGCGCTCTTCTTGGCATCGGCGACACGCTCGGCGGCCGCAAACAGATGCAGGCCGGCAAGCGCGCCCGCACCGATCGCGACGAGGGTCAGCACCACAATGGCCGCAATCAGCCGCATGACGTCCCCTGCCCTCGCGCTGCGGTCAGGCCGCCGCGAATCTCAGAATGGTGCCACGGCGTCATAAATCCGATGTCCCCATCCGGGTTGCTGCACGTCAGACAGATTTCCGCGACCGCCGTAGGAGACGCGCGCCTCGGCGATCTTCTCGTAGGAGATCGTGTTGGTTCGCGAGATATCGCGCGGGCGCACGATGCCGCCGACGTTGAGCACGCGCATCTCGGTGTTGACGCGGAATTCCTGCGAGCCGCTGATCATCATATTGCCGTTCGGCAACACGTCGGTGACGATTGCGGCGATCGACAGCTTGATGTCCTCGGTGCGATCGATCTGTCCGTTGCCCTTGATCTGGGTGTTGGTAGAGAGGTTGGCGTTGGCCTGGCCCTTGTCGCTCCATCCGGCGACATCCATCAGCCAGTCCAGCCCGAACTTGATCTGCGAATCGCGCGAGCGGCCGGTCTTGTTGTCGAGCTTGGCCTTGTCCTGCATCGAGATGATCACCGTCACGACATCGCCGGTACGGCAGGCGCGGGGATCGCGGTAGAGATCGGTGCCGTCGTCCCAGGTCGAGCGATAGCTGACGGGCGATCGCAGGCGGGGCGTCACCGGGATCGGATCGGCCTGCGTCCTCAGGCCGCTGCCGACCGGCGACAATCGTGGGCCGGTCAGGATTTCCGCCGGATCGTTGAAGCACCCGGCCAGCAGCACCGACGACAGCAGCAGCGACAGGATGAGGATCGGCTTGTTCATCTATTTGGTCTTTCCGTCATCCACGCGGCGCATTCCGCCGAGCAGGTCGGCCAGATGCGCTGCGCGCGCCGCATCCATCTCGTTGAAGATCGCGCTCGAGCTCCTCGGGCTCAGCTTGGCGAGCACGGCGGCGGCGGTCTCGTCCGCCATGCCGGCGATCTGGGTCGCCGCAGCGTCCGGCTTCATCTTCGAATAGATCTCGACGACCTGGGCCTCGGCCTTCTTCAGGAAGTCGTCGCGCAGCGCCATCCACTTCTCGTATTCGGCGCGCTTGGCCTCGACCTCGGCGATCCGTTCCCGGAGCAGGGTCTCGGCCTTCTCCAGCTCCTTGAGCTGCCAGGCCAGCCGCGCATCGACCGCGGGATCGGCGACGTTGCTGCAGAACAGGGCGACCTCGTTGTCGGCGGGCACAGCTGCCTGCGACGGTGCGGGTTTCGGCGGTGCCGTGACGCTGCCGGGCTTGGCCGGCCGCACGGGCGCCGTTGCGGGGGCAGGAGCAGGAGCCGGCGTTGCGGGGGCAGGCACCGCGCCAGTGATCGCCGGGCCGGAATCCTCGGCCGCCCACGCCGTCGTGCGGATCGAGGCATTGTCGCTTGGCATCGACGCCGCCGGCGGGGGCAGCTTCTGGGCTCCGGGGGCGCGCGCACGCGCGAACGACAGCAGGTTGAGCGGCTTCGAGGGCTTGGCGCCATCCAGCGCCAGCACTGGCGATACGCTCACAAGCGCAGTAGCCGCGACCAGGAGGAGTTTGGCTTTGTGTTCCAGCTTCAGCATCGGGCCGCGTGCGATTCTCGGTCGAGGCCTGAGCATTGAGCGACCAAGCTTGCACGACGCTTGTGCATCATTGCACGATGACGTCGGCCTGGAGCGCACCGGCCGTCTTGATCGCCTGGAGGATCGCAATGATGCCCGACGGCTTCAGGCCGATCTGGTTCAGGCCGCGCACCAGACGCTGGAGATCGACGCCGCTGAGGATCGCCACCTGCGATCCGGCCTCGTTGGCCTCGACGATGGTCTGGGGAACGACCACCGTCTTGCCTTGCGAGAACGGCGCAGGCTGCGACACCACGGGGAGCTCGGTGACACGGACCGTCAGATTGCCGTGTGTCACGGCGACGGTCGATATGCGCACGTCACGCCCGATCACCACCGTGCCGGTGCGCTCGTTGATCACCACCCTCGCCGGCGTGTCCGGCTCGACCGTCAGCTCGCCGATTTCGGCGAGGAAACGGACTGGACCGATATAGCGCGGCTTCGACAGCACGATCGTGCGGAAGTCGCGCTCGAACGCGATCTGCGCGCGATAGCGGCCGCCGGCATAGCGGTTGATGGCGTCGAGAATGCGCGTCGCGGTGACGAAGTCGGGGTTCTTGAGCTCCAGCACCAGGAATTCCATTTCATGGAGGCTTCCCTGCACCTCGCGCTCGACCAGCGCGCCGTTCGGGATGCGGCCGGCGGTCGGCGTGCCCTGGCTGACGTTCTGCGCCTGGCCTCCGACGCTATAGCCGGCGACCGTGACCGCGCCTTGCGCCACGGCATAGACTGCACCATCCGCCGCACGCAGCGACGTCATCACCAGGGTGCCGCCGAGCAGCGATGTCGCATCGCCGAGCGACGACACGGTCACGTCCATCCGCTCGCCGGGTCCGATCGAGGGTAGCAGGTCCGCGGTCACCATCACGGCCGCGACGTTGCGCGTGCGCAGGGTCGTCGGCCTCGGAGGATTGTTGGTGCTCGTGGTCTCGTTCCTGACATTGATGCCCATGTTCTCGAGCATCGATTGCAGCGACTGTTCCGTGAACGGCGCATTGCGGAGCGTGTCGCCGGTACCGTTCAGGCCGATGACGAGGCCGTAACCGACGATCTGATTTTCGCGCAGTCCCTTGATGTCCGCGATGTCCTTGATGCGGACAGCGGCCTGGGCACTGGCGGCGGAGAGGAGGAGGACGAGCGCAAGCAGGAACCTGATCATGACCCGTCCACGACCTTGACGGTGCCGTCCGGCTGGACGATGCCCCTGATGATCACGCCGGTATCGGAGTTTCGCACCGGGATGAGTGCACCGGGCGCGCCCTGCTGCATCGCCGCGCCGTAGGTGACGATCGACAGGCCGCTGTCTTCGACCACGACCTTGACCATGGCGCCGCGTGCGACGGTCCAGGGCTCTTCCACGGAGTTGGTCGGGATCGGCTGGCCCGGCAGCAGCGCACGCCGCGCCATTCGACCGACCAGCATCTGGCGTGCCTCGATGAACATGGAAACGCCGAGCACGTTCGGCGCGAAGGCGCGCTCCGTGATCATGTCGTCCCGGATCAGCTCGCCGGCGCGGATCGACACGGCCGGCACGGGAAGCCGCTTCTCCTCGGCCGCAGCCAAGCGCGCCGAGACGAGAACCAGCAGCACGGCGGCCAACCCGCGCACCATCAAGCCCACCCTGTTCAACATGACGACACCGGAACTAGCGCATGCCCTTCGAGACAGTCTGGGCCATTTCGTCCGAGGCCTGGATGACCTTGGCATTCATTTCGTAGGCGCGCTGGGCCGAGATCAACTCGGTGATTTCCTTGACCGGATCGACGTTCGAGGCTTCGAGATATTGCTGGTTGATCTTGCCGTAGCCGGAATCGCCGGGCAGTCCGACGACCGGCGTGCCGGACGCCGTGGTCTCGCGATAGAGGTTGCCGCCGAGCGGCTCGAGGCCTGCTTCGTTGGCGAAATTGGCGAGGTTGAGCTGGCCGATCTGCCGGGGGTTCACTTCCGTGTCCAGCTTGGCGAACACCTGTCCGGTCTGGTTGACCGTGACCTGAACCGTTCCCTGCGGCACCGTGATCGCGGGATCCAGCAGATAGCCGTCGATCGTGACGAGCTGGCCGTTGGCATTGGTGTTGAACGAACCGGCGCGGGTGTATTGCACCTCGTTGTTCGGACCGAGCACCTGAAACCAGCCGCGGCCGTTGATCGCGAGGTCGTACGGGTTGCCGGTCTGAGTGAGCGCGCCCTGGATGTGCAGCTTGCGGATCGCCGCCGACTTGACGCCGAGGCCGAGATTGGAGCCTTCCGGGATCGGCGAGGAGCCGTTGACGTTCGCGACGCCTTGCATGCGGTCCATCTGGTAGAACAGATCGGTGAACTCCGCGCGCGCGCGCTTGTACGACGTCGAATTGATGTTGGCGATGTTGTTGGCGATGACTTCGATGTTGGTCTGCTGGGCGTTCATGCCCGTGGCCGCAATGGCGAGCGATTTCACGATTTCATTCCCTCAGATCAAATCGACATCCGGACGACTTCCTGGTAGGCCTGCACGACCTTGTCGCGAACCGCGACCGCCGTCTGCAAGGCCTGCTCGGCCGACATCAGCGCCTCCACGACCTTGCGGGTCGATTCCTTGCCCTGCATCGCCGAGATTGACGCCGCCTCGCCCGCCTTCAGCGTTCCGATCGCGTCGGTCGTCACCTGCTTCATCACCGAATCGAAGCCGATGTCGTCCGTGGACTGGATCGCGCTCGGCGCCGCCGGCGAGATCGCCTGAGCCTCGGTGGCGCGGCTTGCCGCCTGGCCTGCGGAAAGCGCGGTGGATGAAATCGCCTCAAGCATTGTCAGCTCCTCAGCAGGTCGATGGTCATGCCGAGCATCGACCTCACCTGTTTCACGACCTGGAGATTGGCCTCATAGGACCGGTTGACTTCGCGCATGTCGGCCATCTCGATCATCATGTTGACGTTCGGCAGCTTGACGTAGCCGGCCTTGTCGGCGGCGGGATGCCCGGGATCGTACTCGACGCGGTAGGGCGTGGTGTCGACCCCGATCTCCTTGACCTTGGCAAGCTGCGCGCCCGAGGCCCGGTCCATTGCGGCGTCGAAGGTGATGGTCTTGCGCTGGTACGGATCGGCGCCGGCAGTGCGCCCCGTCGAGGTCGCGTTGGCGAGGTTTTCCGAGACGATGCGCATGCGCGTCGACTGCGCTTCGAGCCCGGAGCTCGCGACCGTCAGCGATGCACTCAGTGAGTCCAGCATGTCAGTTCACCTCAGACTTTCGCGCTCGACAGCAGCATGCGGTGGAACGAGCGCACGACCGCCGCATTCATCGAATAGTCGCGATTGACGTCGCTGCCCTTGATCATTTCCTGCTCGAGGCTGACGGAGTTGCCGGAGTGGACTACGTCCCAGCTGTCCTTCTTCGCGGTCTGCCGCGTGTCTGTCTCGACCGGGGACAGCTGCATGTGCGAGGGCGACGTCGTCGCAAGCCTGACCGGCATGCCGTCGAGCACCTTGTTGAAGGGCTCGACGTCGCGCGCCTTGAAGCCCGGCGTGTTGGCGTTGGCGACGTTGGTCGCGATGGTCGACTGGCGGAGTTCGAGATAGCGCGCCTGCGACGATGCGAGTTCGAAGAGATAAAGCGGTCCCACGACAGCCCCGTTCTGGTCCATTCGGGGAGAACCCTAGGGCGTTAAGCTTTCGTCAAGCTGATGCGCGAAGCACAATCCTCGGAAATCTACTGGACCTTCTCGGGCCGCGGCGCCTGCTTCGACTGCAGGAAGTAGATGATCTCGGCGACGGGCCGGAAGAATTCCGCCGGGATCACCTGGTCGACCTGGACCGCCTCGTAGAGCGCGCGCGCCAGCGCCTTGTTCTCGATCACCGGAATCCGGTTCTGCTCGGCGACCTCGCGGATCTTCAGCGCGATCACGTCCATGCCCTTGGCGACGACGAGCGGCGCCGCATTCTCCTCGCGCTTGTAGCGCAGCGCGATCGCAAAATGCGTCGGGTTCGCGATCACCAGCGTCGCGCGCGAAGCCGACGCGATCATGCGCTGCCGCGAGCGGTCGCGCGCCAGCGAGCGCAGACGCGCCTTGATCAGCGGATCGCCCTCGGCCTGCTTGTGCTCGTCCTTGATCTCCTGCTTGGTCATGCGCAGCTCGCGCCGCCAGTGGAAGCGCGACCAGGCGAGATCGATCGCGACCAGCACGATGGTCGCGATGCAGATCGCCGAGACGATCCGCATTGCGATGTTGAGGATCATCTCCGGCAGCGCGACCGGGTCGGTATACATCGCCTCGAACGCCTTTGCTTCGGACGAGCGCAGCACGAAGGCGACCACGGCCGTGACCGAAACGAGCTTGAACAGCGACTTGGCGAACTCGACGAGGCCCTGCGTTCCGAACAGGCGGCTCCAGCCGCTGATCGGGGAGACCCGCGAAAGGTCCGGCTTGATGCGCTCCAGCACCAGGCGCGGCGCATTTTGCAGAAGCGAGGCTGCGAGCCCGAACACCGCCAGGACGACGACGAGCGGCACCAGGAATCGCAGCGCCTGGAGCCCCACCACGGTGAGCAGGTTCTGCGCGTCCGCGCCGGTCGCGAGCGGGAATCCGTCGGGATCGTCGAGCAGGCTCTTCAAGGCCGGCGTCAATTGCTGCACGCCTTGGCCGATCAGGAACGCCTGGATCACCATCAGCGCGGCCATCGAGGCGAAGATGGACGCCTCCCGAGAGACCGGAATGTTGCCCTGTTCGAGCGCATCACGGACTTTCTTCTCGGTCGGCTCTTCTGTCTTGCTCTCCTGATCGGATGTTTCTGCCATGCGCGCTCAGCGGTCAGCGGAAGACCAGCTCATCCTCCTGCTCGGGATTGAGCTCGATTTCACCTTTCTCCGCCAGCTCGAGCGCGAGGTCGGTGATCACGCGCCGCGCCTCCAATACGTCGCGCTGGTTCGACGGCTCGCCGCTGGCGAGTTCGTGCTCGACGACGCGGCGGACACGCGAGGCGACCGAGGACAGGATCAGCTCGCGGAACTGCTTGTCGGTGCCCTTCAGTGCGATGACGATGCGATCGGTCGGCACCTGGTCGAAGATCATGGTGCGCGCCTTCGGCGTCAGATTGACGACGTCGTCGAAGGTGAACAGCAGCTCCTTGAGCACTTCGGCCGATTTCGGCCGCTTCTCCGACAGGCTCTTCAGCATGTCTTCGATATGGCCGCGCTCCATCTTGTTGATGATGTCCGCGACGCGGGCGTAGGTGTCCGCGCCGAGGTTGCGGGCGAAGTTCAGCGTCAGATCCTCGTGCAGCGTCTTCTCGAGGACCTTCATCGCGTCGTCGGCGATCGGCTTGAGGCTGAGCACGCGCCGCATCAGCTCGTTGCGCAGGCTCGACGGCAGCTGGCTCATCACCTTGGCGGCGCAGGACGGCTTGACCTTGGACAGGATCAGCGCCGCGGTCTGCGGATGCTCCTTGGAAAGGTAGGTCGCCAGCGAATTCTCCGACACCGACGAGACGCGGTCCCATACCGAGCGGCTCGAATTGCCGAGCAGGTCGGACATGATCGCGGTGACCTGGTCGGCGGGAAGCACATCGCCCAGCACGGCTTCGAGGCCGCCGAGGGTGCCGAGAATGTTCGCGCCCATCGAGAACTGCTGAGCGAACTCCTCGACGATCGCCTCGAGTTCCTGCGCCGTGATCGGCCGCAGCTCAGCCGCGGCCTTGGTGACGATGCGAATGTCCTGCGGCTCGAACTGCGCGAGTACGCTCGCGGCCGCCTGCCGGCCCATCGCCAGCAGGAGTGCCGCAACCTTTTCCGTTCCGCCCAGCGTAGCGACACCGCGCTGTTTGATGGGAGCGACCTGTGCCGCCATGGTCAGGTATCACCCTGCCCCAGCGGCCCCACAATCTCCGTGAGCGAGACGCCGAAGCGGGAATTGTCCTCTTCGACGACGACCACCTCGCCGCGAGCGACGATGCGGCCGTTGACGACGACGTCGACGGGTTCACCGACCCGGTGATCGAGCGGAACCACCGCGCCGCGACCGAGCTTCATCAGATTCGCCACCGGGATGGTCGCCGATCCCAGCACCACCTGCATGGTAACGGGAATGCGCAGGATGGCATCGACATTGGCGAACTTGCCGGTCTCCTCCGCGGTGCGCGCGGCGATCTCGGCCAGCCGCTCCAGCGGAGACGTCTCGGTCTCTTCCGATGCAGATGCAGACTCATAATCGAAGGATTGCGCCATTTGGAATCGCCTCTTGGTATTTCCGCTCCCGGAACGCCGCGGCGTTCCGATCGTCATTTTTCCGCCGCTTCGAGCTTCAATGCTTGTTGACGTCGGCCCCGCCGGCGGTCGCGAGCCCGCTCCTGGCGTCGAGCGCCGCGATCGCCTCATGGGCCTGATCGATCTTCGTGCTCAGCACGTTGGCGAGCCGCCCGAGATTGGCCGTGGAATCATGTGCCGCTGTGATGACCGTATCGAAGGCGCCCGCAGTCTCGTGCACGATGGTCGAGAATTCGCCCTGGTAGCTGCGCAAACGCGCCAGTTCGCGGTGCATCTTCGTCACCCGCATGCTGGTGAAGGCCAGCGCAATCAGCAGCACGGCATCAACGAGATAGGATATCATCGACGAACTCCCGTTTCTGATCGACGGGATCTGCCACCTGCATGGCATAATAGCCATCGAGCTGGCCGATCTGACACCAGAACAGCACCTGGTTGTTGCTTTCGAGGCGGGCCAGCGTGCGCGGCGTGGCTTCGAGCTCGAGCACTTGTCCGACCTGGAACTTCACGACGTCCCCGAGGGTCACCATCTTCTCGTCGAGCACGGCGCTCAACGTCACCTCGGTCCGGTGGACCTCGCTCTCCATCTGCTCGCGCCAGCGCGGATCGGACGCACGACCGTCGCTGACGACGACGTGGGCGAGCTTCTGGCGCAGCGGATTGAGCGCGGAGTGCGGAACGATGAGGAACATCTGGCCGCCGCGGTAGAGCGCCTGCAGCATGATGTTCGCGCAGATCGACATGTTGCCGCTCCGCCCGATCGCGAGCGAGGCCATCGCGGTCTCGACCCGCTCGATGCGGAAGCTGACGTTGGACGTGCCGGCGAAGGCGGACTGCAGCGCCTTGGCGAAGCGCTCGAACAACGCCTGGACCAGGCGAATCTCGATGTTCGAGAACGAGCGCTCGACGTCGAGCGGCGGCTCGGCGCCGTCGGAGCCGAACATCGCCTCCACCATGGTGAACACGAAGTCGCGGTCGAGCATGATGATGACGCGGGAGTCCCACTGCTCGGCGTAGAGCACGGCGGCGACCGCGTTACCTTCGTAGTCCTTGATGATGTCGCCGACGCGGTCGTTGGTGATACCGTTGACCGAGAAATAGCAGGGTGTTCCCGCCATCGGCTGGAGGCTGTCGGTGCACGATGCCGCCATGCGATCGAAGATCACATTGAGCATCGGCATGCGTTCGATGGAAATACCTGCCGCGTCGAGCAGGTAGTTTGGCAGCTGCTTGCGCTGATCGATCTCGACGTCTTGCATCGTCATGCTCGGGCAGCTTTCGGTTCGGCGTCGGTCACGACGACCTTGGGACCCGCGATCGTCTCGTTCTCGACGACGTCGATCGAGGGACGCTCATTGCTCGCGATCATCTTGCGGCCGTGCTCGACCGCGATCTGCGGCATGGCGCCGTTCATGAAGGCCAGCAGCGTCTGCTTGACGATGATGTAGGGCCGGCACTTCTTCTCTCGCGTCATTTTGATCTTGATCGCGAAGGGCGAAATGATGCCGTAGGACAGGAAGATGCCGGCGAAGGTGCCGACCAGGGCCGCACCGATGAAGCCGCCCAGCAGCTTCGGCGACTGGTCGAGCGCACCCATCGCCTTGATGACGCCGAGCACCGCAGCGACGATGCCGAGCGCCGGCAGCGCCTCTGAGACCGTGACCAGCGAATGGTAGGGCGCCAGCTTGCTCTTCACGATGGTGTGGATCTCCTCGTCCATCAGCGCTTCGATCTCGTGCGTGCGCGCATTGCCCATGATGATGAGGCGAACATAGTCGCAGATGAACTGGAGCAGCGCCGAGTCGCCGAGCACGCTCGGGAACGCCTTGAAGATCTCGGAGGACGAGGGATCGTCGATATGCGCTTCCACCTCGTTGCGGCCCTTGCCCCGCAGCTCGCGCATCAGCGCATGCAGCGCTCCGAGCAGGTCGAGATAATAGCGCTGCCCCGGCACCGCGCCGGTGATGGCCTGCATGCAGGCAACCCCGGTGTCGACGACCGTCTTCCACGGATTGGCCAGGATGAAGGTGCCGGCCGCGGTGCCCATGATGATGACGAATTCCCACGGCTGCATGAGCACGGCCAGATGCCCGCCCATGGCGGCAAATCCGCCGAGCAGCGCCGCCACCGTGATGAAAATCCCCACGAAACTGAGCAACGCGCCACTCCATCGCCGATCCCACCGGAAATATCTAGTCGGCGAGCCTTGCGCGAAGCTGGCTTCCCGCATCGCCAGCCTCGCGCAAGCAATTCGCGGCAGCTTGCGACGGTGCCGTACAGGCGGCCGGAGGGGCGCGTCTCATGCTATCCACGATCGCGGACTACACCAGGCTGACCAAGGACATGAGCAAGTCGCTGACGCAGGTCGCGCAGGAGCCGGATGTCAGCCGCGAGACCGACTATTTCCTCAGCCATATCGGCAACGTGAAGACCATTGACGATTTCCTGAAGGATTATCGTCTCTACTCCTATGCGATGAAGGCCTACGGCCTCAGCGACATGACCTACGCCAAGGCGTTCATGCGCAAGGTGCTGACCGAGGGGGTCTCGGACAAGGACGCGTTTGCGAACAAGCTCTCCGATGCCCGTTACCGGCAGTTCGCCACCGCCTTCAATTTCGCCGGCCTCGGTGCCCAGGCGACCTCGACGACCGCAGCCACGACTGGCACGGCGACCCAGTACGTCACGCAGACGATGGAGGAGAACGCCGGCGACCAAAACGAGGGCCTGCGGCTGGCGCTCTATTTCACCCGCAAGGCTTCGACGGTCACGAATGCCTACCAGATCCTCGCCGACAAGGCGCTGACCCAGGTGGTCCAGACCGCGATGGGCTGGTCGCCGACGATCAGCTCGTCCGACATCGACGCCCAGGCCAAGATGATCACGGACAAGATCGATCTCACCGATTTCCAGGATCCGGCCAAGGTGACCAAGTTCGTACAGCGCTTCGCGGCGATGTGGGATGCGACCCAGGCCCAGAGCGACAATTCGACCAATCCCGCGCTGGTCCTGATCGGCGGCGCGTCGACTTCGGCCAGCATGGATACCGACATGCTCGCGAAGCTTCAGAACATCCGGTTCAACAGGTAAGTCATGCAATCGGCTCTCTATGTGGGATTGTCGGCGCAGGTCGCGCTCGAGAAGCGTCTCCAGACCATCGCCAACAACGTCGCCAACGTGAACACCGCGGCGTTCCGCACCGACGTGGTGAAGTTCGAGACGGTGCTGTCCAAGGCCGGCGCGAACCCGGTCGCCTTCTCCTCGCCCGGCGACAACATCATCTCGCGCGAACAGGGCAACATTACCGAGAGCGGCAACCCGCTCGACGTCGCCGTCGTCGGCCAGGGCTGGATCGCCTTCGCCGGCCCGAACGGCACGGTCTACACGCGTGACGGCCGTCTCCAGATCGCCCCCAACGGCGACCTTCAGACCGTGTCCGGCTTCCCCGTCATCGATGCCGGCGGCGCGCAGATCACGCTCGACCCGAACGGCGGACCGATCTCGATCGCGCGCAGCGGCGCGATCACCCAGGACAATAACGAGATCGGCTCGATCGGCCTGTTCGACATTCCCGCTGATGCCAATCTCGAGCGCTACGGCAATTCGGGCGTCACGCCCGACCGCCCCGCGACCGCGATTGCCGATTTCTCCCGCAACGGCTTCAAGCAGGGCTATGTCGAGGGCTCCGGCGCCAACCCGATGATGGAATTGACGAAGCTGATCGCGGCCTCGCGTGCCTTCGACGGCACCAATTCGATGATCGAGGGCACCGAGAGCTCGCTCCAGAACGCAATCCGGACGCTGGGCGAGCCCGGCAAGTAGACCTGCATCAGAGTAGACTTGCATCAGAGTAGACTTGCATGAGACCAGACTTGCGCCGCGCGCGCATTGAGGGTGGACGGATTCCTTGAACGCTCTTCGGCAACTCGAATGGGCGCTGCTGGAGCTTGAGCAGAGCACGCCCCTGGCCAGCGTCAGCGGCGCGATCTCCGAGATCGCGCCGACGCATTTCCGCGTCTCGGGCCTGTCGCGCTTTGTGCGGCTCGGTGAGCTGATCGGCGTCAATTCCGGCAGCAAGCCCCAGATCGGCGAGGTGGTGCGGATCGACAGCGAGGGCATCGTCGCCAAGCCATTCGACCGGCAATTTGCCGGCGGTCTCGGCTCCGTCGCCTACCGAATGCCGCCTTTGTCCTTCGCGCCCGATCCGAGCTGGAAGGGTCGCGTCATCAACGCGCTCGGCGCGCCACTGGACGGACAAGGCCCGCTCACCCCGGGATCGCGTCCGGTCTCGGCGGAAGCCGACGCGCCGTCGGCGATGAAGCGCGCCCGCGTCCACAAGCCGCTGCGCACCGGCGTGCGCGTGATCGATCTGTTCGCGCCGATCTGCGCGGGCCAGCGCGTCGGCATCTTTGCCGGCTCCGGCGTCGGCAAGTCGACGCTGCTTGCGATGCTCGCCCGCAGCCAGGGCTTTGACACCGTCGTGCTGGCGCTCGTCGGCGAGCGCGGCCGCGAGGTGCGCGAATTCATCGAGGACGTGCTCGGCGCCAACCGCAACCGCGCCGTCACGATCGTATCGACGGGAGATGAAAGCCCGATGATGCGGCGGCTGGCGCCGAAGACGGCGATGGCGGTCGCCGAATATTTCCGCGACCGCGGCGAATCGGTGCTGCTCGTGGTCGATTCGATCACCCGTTTCGCCCATGCCGCCCGCGAGGTCGCGCTGGCCGCCGGCGAGCCCGCGGTCGCGCGCGGCTATGCGCCGACCGTCTTCACCGATTTGCCGCGCCTGTTGGAGCGCGCCGGCCCCGGCGAGGACGGATCCGGCACGATCACCGGCATTTTCTCCGTGCTGGTCGACGGCGACGACCACAACGAGCCGATTGCCGACAGTATCCGCAGCACGCTCGACGGCCACATCGTGCTCTCCAGGCACATCGCCGACCAGGCACGCTATCCGGCCGTGGACGTGCTGGCCTCCGTCTCCCGCCTTGCCCACAATGTCTGGGACCCCGAGGAGCGCGAACTGGTGAGCAAGCTGCGCACCATGATCGCCAAATACGAGGACACGCGCGATCTCCGCCTGATGGGCGGATATCAATCCGGGCGTGATTCGGGGCTCGACCAGGCAGTTGATATCGTTCCGAGAATCTACAGCGCGATGCGGCAAGACGCCTCGGCGCCGCCGAGTGCCGAGCCGTTCCGCGAGCTGAGGGACATGCTCAGGGGCGAATAGCCGCGAGGCGCAGAGACGGTCCCGCGACAAGCACCTGCGAGCGCGTGCTGCTCATTGTTTCGGCAGGCGATGCACGACACTTCCAGCGCATGCGCCTTCTTTACGGATTACATCGTGAGCACATCAGCCGTTCGGGTGAGATCGGCCGGACGGAAGCGATCGAGCCGACTATTCCACAGCTGCTGCGGGAACAACCGCCGCGTGTAATCCCTGTGAGTTCCCCGGGCGATTCCCCGGCGGATCGCACAAGTTGGTGGATCACCTGCCGGTGCACATCGGTCGTCATGTACAAGCTCGATTGGTTGGCCTTGATGACAAGACGGCAACATGCGTGCAATCAAACCGTCGTCAAGTTGCGTGCAAATAGCTTGTTTGCGCTGGGTATTGCGATCACCATCATGTGTTCTGATGAGTGAAATCGTCTTGAACGTTACAATTGCCTCAGCCGACATCCAGTCTCCGGGAGCGTCTCTACTTGATTTTGTTGAGAAGCTCATTCATCGTTTCGGCGGAACATAAGAAACGTCTGCGTGTGACTTGAACCTTTAGGGACTGCGGTTGAACAATTCCGAACCATCGTCCGCCAGTGACGGCAACTCGGGCTTGCGTTCGACGACGTCACGGTTGGCATGCCATCAGCGACGCCGCGTCTCTTCTCGCGGCTTGCGGTGCCCATCAGTCCAAATCGGGTGCCGAACAGTCCGTGCTTTCGCGCAGCAATCGGGCACGGCATACCGATCGGACATTTGGGGTGATACGGCTTCTCGCGAAGGACTCGTGTGCAATGGCGGAAGGCGGCTCCGGGGCGCCGCAGACGTGATATCCGGGGCAAGGTAGGACTTCATGCCGTTGGCACGCGAGGCGGTCGAGCTGCTGGTTCAGGCGGCCAGAGCCTGGTATTTCGAGGGCAATCAGCACGGGTTGCGCGATCGGGAATGGATGGCGCTGCGCTTTCTCGGGCGCGCCAACAGGTTTTCGCGCACGCCGTCCGCGCTCGCCGGCTTCATCGGCGCCACCAGGGCGACTGCATCGCAGATCGTGAAGACGCTCGAGGGCAAGTCGTTCCTGGTGCGAAAACCGTCGCAGGAGGACAAGCGGTCCGTCGTGCTGCACGTCACCGCGCAGGGCGAGAAATGCCTGAGCCAGCACGACCCAATCAATCACGTGGTGAATGCGGTCACAGCGCTCGGCACTGATGAGTGCATCCGCTTGCGCAATTCGCTGCGCGAGATCCTCAATCATCTTGATGCGGCCCATCAGCGGCTCGATGCCAGCATCTGCCGGGACTGCATGTTTCTCGCCGAACGCAGTCCCGGCACCAGCGCGGGCGCCGGCAAGGGGCGCGGCGCTGCCGAATTCATGTGTCGGCTGTACCGCGCTCCGATCTCGCTCGAGGAGACCGAGCTGCTCTGCACCAGTTTCGAGCGCACCCGCGACCGCCCGAAGATCGAGGGGCATCTCGATCGCGCACGCGTGGCGAGCCAGGGCTGAGGCGGGAGCGCTCGGCCCGGGCGCACGCTCAGGATGACGGTCATAGAGTTTTGCCCGCTTCATTGACTTGCACATCTCAAGCTGCAGACACGCCTTCGCATCCTCGCGGCTGGCTTCGCCCGAGCTTTGCCTGGTCATTCCACCCTCTTGAGCCAAGAGGGCGCAGGGAAGGCCGGGTGCCGGCTGGCACCCGCGGTCCGCTGCGCGAAAAGCACACGCAGGAAGAACCGCACAGCAGCATACAGGTGAAGCCCAACACACGGCCTTCCCTGCGCGATGGTCGGACGGCTTATGCCGTGCTCTCCCGGGAGCCGAGTTCTTGCTGGCCTCCCTCACCCTCGCAGAAGTCACCGGCCATCGCGCCGGTTGGCGCGACCGCCGCATCCGCCAGGGCTTGGCCGTAGCAACGACGGCCAGGACCACACGGTTTTGCCGTACGCGCGGCTCGTTGGCGCCACAGCGGCCGACGGCGTTGTGCACATTGCCATCGACATGTTGGCGCGACGAGCCTGACAGCGCCGTCCGTACGCGCGAAGCCTTACGGGCTCACGGAGAGCAATCCGCCCTGCCCCAGACCTCTCGCGCCCGACGCTGCCGCGTCCACCGCAAGCCCGGCTCGCGAACATGACGACCACACGATCGCCCCTCAAGGTGAGCCGGGATGACCCGACACATACGATAAATCCGAATTTCGGTAAAGTGGAATATTTTTGCGAGAGCGGATTGACAGCCCTCGCAGTGTTTTGCCCGTCGGGCAAAGTGCCAGCCGCAGCTCCCTTGTATGCATTATCCCAGTTGCCATCGTCCGCCACTTTGCTTTACATGCCCGCCAACCTGCCCTTGGGCCGCGGCCGGGGCCCAAAAATCACATGACATTTCCTGGGACGAAATATGGCGCGTAACATATTGATTCTCGGAGCTTCTTACGGCTCGCTGCTGGGCACGAAGCTGCTGATGGCGGGGCACAATGTGACCCTGGTCTGCCGCGCCAAGACCGCGGAGCTGATCAACCGCAACGGGACCGAGGTGCGCATCAAATTGCGCGATGAAGCCGTGCACCGGGCGATCTTCTCGCGCGACCTGCCCGGCAAGCTCGATGCGGTGACGCCGGCCGATGTCGACGTCTCCCGTTACGACATGGTCGGCCTTGCGATGCAGGAGCCGCAATACACCAACCACACGGTGCGCGTTCTCATGGTCAAGATCGCCGCGGCGAAGCTGCCGTGCCTGTCGATCATGAACATGCCGCCGCTGCCCTATCTGAAGCGGATTCCGGCGCTGGCGAACATGGATCTCGAGGAGGCTTACACCAACGCGCAGGTCTGGGAGCGCTTCGAGCCCGGCCTGGTGACGCTGTGCTCGCCCGATCCGCAGGCGTTCCGTCCGCCGGAGGAAGCCGCGAACGTGCTTCATGTCGGCCTGCCCACGAACTTCAAGGCATCGGTCTTCGCCGACGAGAAGCACAACAAGGTACTGCGCGAGTTGGAAGCGGACATCGACGCGGTGACGCTCGACGGTCACGACGTGCCGGTGAAGCTGAAGGTGTTCGATTCTCTGTTCGTGCCGCTGGCGAAATGGTCGATGCTGCTGACCGGCAACTACCGCTGCATCACGCCGCACGAGCCGCAGTCGATCCGCGACGCCGTGCACGGCGATCTCGCGCGCTCGCAGACGATCTACGACCATGTCGATGCGATTGCCCGCAAGCTTGGCGCCGACCCGCAGGACCAGGTGCCGTTCGCGAAATACGCCAAGGCCGCCGAGAGCCTGCTCAAGCCGTCGTCGGCCGCGCGTGCGGTCGCGAGCGGCGCGCCCTTCATCGAGCGCGTCGACCTCCTGGTGAAGCTGATCTCGCACCAGCTCGGCGCGCCCAATGCCGAGATCGACCGCACCGTCGAGACCGTGGACCAGAAGCTGAACGAGAAGATCGTCCAGGGCGGATCGGGCGCGCAGTAGCAGCGCGGTTCGATTCATCCTTCCCGGGGCACGTACTGGATTCATGCGCGATGACGCATGTCGCGCATCCAGTTCCGGGTGTGGCGCAATGCCAACATGACCTGACTCCACCGTTTTCGATCGCCGCCGAGCATGCCAGCTGCTGACTGACGCAATCGCACTCCATCGATCACGCGATCGTGTCGTCTCGCTCTCCATGTCGCGCGCGTGCGCATGTCACGACTGCGTGACCGCGATGCATGTCGGAGATCATATTTTGATGCGACAAGACGTCAAAGAGAGCCATTCCGGGCCAATTGTGCCAAAGCGCGACGGCGTCCTGCTTGCCATGACGCCTGCAGGCGCGCGTCCGTTCACAACTGATCCCACGTTTGCGCAAACGCCGCATGCGCGCAGGTCAATTCCTGCTTGTTGTCTCACAAAAAGGAGAAAGATAGCTTTCCTGGTCACCCATATGCGGTTGCCGGCGTCCCCGAGCGGACAAAAACAACAAGAAAAGAAAGATGGATCAGGCAATGCTGAGCGTCGTCCGCGCCGTCGAGGCGGGCGCTACGACGATGAAGGGCGTGATCGACGCCACCGGACTGTCCCGTCTGAAGATCGAACGTGCGCTGAATGCGCTGGAGAAGCAGAAGCTGCTGGCCCGCGACGGCCAGGGTTTTCGCGCAACCGGCCTGCCGAAATCGGCGCGCCCCGCCCGGCAATGCGGTTCGTGCAATGCCTGCTGCGATATCCTGGAGGTGGCTGCCGTCGACAAGCCGGTGAACCAGCTCTGCAAACATTGGCAAACGGGCACGGGATGCACCATCTACGAGCGCCGCCCGCAGATGTGCCGCTCGTTCGTCTGCGCCTGGCTGCAGGGCCATCTCGACGACGACTGGTTTCCGGCGAAGTCGGGCATCATCGTGCATTTCAGCCAGGATGCCGTGAATGTGACGGTCGATGACCATTGCCCGGATCGCTGGCGCGAGGAGCCCTATTTCGGCAAGCTCGCCGAATGGTCGCTGAACGGGATCAGGCGGATCGGAAATCGCGGCTACGCGACCCTCGTCGTCTCCGGCGCCGACCGGTTCCTGCTGCTCGGCCGCACCATCGTTCCCGAGCCGACATTGTTCGGCACCGCGTTTCTGCCGCTGACGCAGGACACGTTCCGCTTTTGGAAGGCAAGATCGCTCGAACATTTGCAGCGGCTCAACGAGCGCATCGCCGAGATCGAGCGGATCAGGCAGGAATTCGGCTCCTGCGCGATTCCCGAGAACGAGGACGACGATCCGCAGGCGCCGTATCGGCCCGCACTTCTACGGCTTTCCAATCGCGCCTGAACTCCGCCGTGGGCAACATGGCATGATTCGCCCTCTTCCGCTCGACGCGCCGCGGCCGGGTTGATAAGCCGCTGTCCGCGAATGGCGGGACTTGAGTCGAGGACATGACGGTTGCGATCGAGATGGGGCAGACCACGGCAGGCGCCGTGGCCGCCATGGACCTCGAGGAACTCTTGGCGACCCGTCTCCTGGTGCAGGGCAATTCGGGCTCCGGCAAGTCGCATCTGTTGCGGCGTCTGCTGGAGCAGAGCGCGCCCTGGGTGCAGCAGGCCATCATCGACCCCGAGGGCGATTTCGTCACGCTGGCCGAGCGGTTCGGCCATCTGGTGATCGAGGCCGAGGATCACACCGAGCGCGGCCTTCAGGTCGCCGGCGAGCGCGCGCGGCTGCATCGGGTCTCAACCGTGCTCAATCTCGAAGGGCTGGACGCCGAGAACCAGATGCGGCGCGCCGCGGCGTTTCTCGGCGGCCTGTTTGATGTGGACCGCGACCATTGGTACCCGATGCTGGTGGTGGTGGACGAGGCGCAGCTGTTCGCGCCCGCTGTGGCCGGCGACGTCTCGGACGAGGCGCGCAAGCTGTCGCTGGGCGCGATGACCAATCTGATGTGCCGCGGCCGCAAGCGCGGCCTTGCCGGCATCATCGCGACCCAGCGCCTCGCCAAGCTCGCCAAGAACGTCGCGGCGGAGGCCTCGAACTTCCTGATGGGCCGGACCTTCCTCGACATCGACATGGCCCGCGCCGCAGACCTGCTCGGCATGGAGCGGCGGCAGGCCGAAGCCTTTCGCGATCTCGAGCGCGGACAGTTCATGGCGCTCGGGCCTGCGCTGTCGCGCCGCCCGCTCCGCCTGAACATCGGCGCGACCGATACCAGCCCGCGCAATTCCACGCCGCGGCTGCTGCCGCTGCCTGAAGCGGCGCTGGAGGATGCGCGCGCCGTGATCCTGGCAGCGCCGCCGCCCGATGCCAGCCGGCCGCAGCGCCGGCCAGCGCCGGACCTGCTCGAGCAGCTCCGCGCGGCGAAGGCCGCGGCACCGGAAGCGCGCGCTGAGCCAATCGAGGTACCTGTCAGCGCGGAGGAGCTGGCGGAGCGGCGCGAGCGCGTCGATCGGACGCTTCGCGCCGTGATGGCCGAGCCCGACGCCGGCTTCCGCGCCATCGGCGTGCTCTACCAGGAATTCGTGGTCCGCTGCCGCATCGAGGGTCTCGGCGCGGCCGTGCCTGACCTCAACGAATTCCGCCGCATGCTGACGCATGCGCGCGCCGGGCTCGGCGCTGATCTGGCCGACGATGATGCCTGGCAGGACGTGTCGCTGCGCGCCTCGATCCTGCCCGACGACATGCAGGGCGTGTTCATGATGATTGCGCGCGCGGCGAAAGAAGGCTGGCCCTGCCCCGGCGACGCCGCGATCGCCCGTGCCTACGGCTCGCATTCGCTGCGCCGGGCGCAGCGGCTGCTCGGCTATATGGAGGAGCAGGGTCTGATCGTGGTCCAGCTCGATGGCGGCGGCCGCAGAATCGTGACACTGGTGGAGCTGGCCTGGGCCACCGCGCCGGGCGATCCCAATGCCGACGATCTGCCGGCGGAGCAGATGCAGAGCGCGGCGTCGGCCTGATCGTGACCAAAGGAAGTGCGCTCCCTCTCCCGCTTGCGGGAAGAGGACAGAGCCCTCACCCGCGCCTACGGCGCGACCTCTCCCGCAAGCAAGCGGGAGAGGTTGAGACCCTAAGCGGCTTCGGACCCGCCGAGATAGGCGTCGCGCACGCGGGGATCGTCCTTCAGCGCCCGTGCGGGGCCGGAGAGCACGATCCTGCCGGTCTGCAGCACGTAGGCTTCATGCGCGATCTCGAGCGCGAGGCTGGCGTTCTGCTCGACCATGAACACCGAGACGCCCTCCTGGTTGATGGTGCGGATCAGCTCCAGCACGCGGTCGACATAGAGCGGCGACAGGCCCATGGTCGGCTCGTCCATCACGATCATCCTGGGACGGCTCATCAGCGCGCGCGCCATCGCCACCATCTGCTGCTCGCCGCCGGAGAGCGAGCCGGCGCGCTGCGACAGCCGCTGGCCAAGCTTCGGGAACAGCGTCAGCATCCTGTCGAGGTCCTGCGCCACCGCATCGCGGTCGTTGCGCACGAAGGCGCCCATCAAAATGTTCTCGCGCACGCTCATGTCCGCGAACAGCCGCCGCGCCTCCGGCACCGAGGCGATGCCGCGGCGAACGATCTGCGGCGTGGTGAGCCCGAGCAGCGAGGCACCGTCGAAGGTCACGCCGCCCGAACGCGGCTTCACCAGGCCCAAAATGATCTTCATCGTCGTCGATTTGCCGCTGGCATTGCCGCCGAGCAGGCAGACGATGTGACCGCGCGCAACATTGATCGACAGGTCGAAATGGACCTGGGCCTGGCCGTAGAAGGTGTTGACATCAGACAACGTCAGCAGCGGTTCGGGTGCCTTCGCCGTCATGCCGCGCTCTCCTGCTCTGGTGTCAGGCCGTGGCCGAGATAGGCCTCGATCACTTTGGGATCGTTGCGCACCTCCTCGCCCGGCCCTTCCGCGATCTTCTTGCCTTCGTCCATCACAATGACGCGGTCTGACAGCCGCATGACCATCTCGAGCTTGTGCTCGATCAGGAGGATGGTCAGCCCTTCGGCCTTCAGCCCGGCGACGAGGCCCTGCATCTCCGCGGTCTCGGTCGGATTCATGCCGGCAGTGGGCTCGTCGAGCAGCAGGAGGCGCGGCTTGAGCGCGAGCGCACGCGCGATCTCGACGCGGCGGCGGTTGGCATAGGAGAGACTGTACGCAGGCTGGTCGATCCGCGGCAGCAGCCGCTCGCCGAACCGTGCCAGGATGGCTTTCACCTCCTCGCGCAGGCACTCCTCCTCGGCCCTGACGCTGGCGGGGCGCAGCAGCGCCAGTCCGAGCTCGAGCAGCGGCCCGATCACCGGCACGGCCGGCTTGACGGCCCGCAGGCGCGTGTGGGCGCCGATCAGGACATTGTCCATGACGCTGAGATTGCCGAAAACGCGGCCGAGCTGGAACGTGCGCGCGATGCCTTTTGCCGCGAGCCGCTCCGGGGCGAGACCCGTGACGTCCTCGCCTTCAAAGCTGACATGGCCGGCGTCGGGACGGTCGAGCCCGGTGACGAGATTGAACAGCGTCGTCTTCCCGGCTCCATTGGGGCCGATGATGCTGATCAGCCCGCCCTTGGCGAGATCGAGATCGATGGCATCGACTGCGGTGAGGCCGCCGAAGCTGCGCGTCAGGCCGCGCAGGGACAGCATGGGCGCGTGCTCCGCCATCAGATCGTTCCCAACAGGCCCTGCGGCCTGAACCGCACCAGCAGCAAGAGCACGATGCCGTAGATCAGGATGCGGTACTCCGCCGCGATCCGAAAGACTTCGGGCAAACCCACCAGCGCCACCGATCCAAGGATGGCGCCGACGACATTGCCAAGGCCGCCGAGGATGACGACGGTCAGCGCCAGGATCGATTGCTGCGTGTTGAAGGTCTCATGGTTGATGTAGGAGTAGAGATGCGCGGCGATGCCGCCGCTGACGCCGGCCGCGAAGCCGCCGAAGATGAAGGCCAGCGACTTGTAGCGGTTGAGGCTGAGGCCATAGGCGCGCGCGGCGATGTCGTCGTCGCGGATGGCGCGAAAGCTGCGGCCGAGATGCGAGGAGAGCAGCCGCCCCTGCACCAGCGCCAGCACCACCATCACAGCAAGGCTGAACCAGTAGATCGAGTTCGGACTGATCAGATCGTAGCCGAACAGCGACAGCGGCGGGATTCCGGAGATGCCGATCGGACCGCGCGTAACACTCTCCCAATTCAGGATCACCAACGACACGATCTCGCCGATCGCGAGCGTCGCGATCGACACATAGTGGCCGCGCAGCCGGAACGACGGCGAGATCAGCGTCGTGCCGAGCGCAGCACTCATCAGTCCGCCGCCGATGATGGCGAGGCCGACCGGAACGGAGAAATTCAGCGACAGCAGCGCCGAGGTGTAGGCGCCGATCGCGAGCAGCGCGGCGTGTCCCAGCGAGACCTGCCCGATCGTGCCGGCAACCAGCGTCAGGCTGAGCGCGAGCATGCCGAGCAGCCAGGCGTTGATCAGGGTCTGGAGCACATAAAAAGACACCGGGAAGAACGGCAGGACCGCGAAGATCGCGGCCGCAAGCAGCAACGCCCAGCGCGGAACGCGCACGGGCCGGCTCGGTGCAATGAAGGTGCCGGTGAGCGGCTCGGGCGGCGCCTGCCGCGCACTGGCGAACAGGCCGTTGGGGCGCAGCACGAGAACGACGACCAGCAGCAGGAAGGCGAACAGGTTGCGGTAGCTGGTGCCGAATACGGCGACGCCGTAGCTCTCGACCAATCCGAGCAGCAGGCTGCCCACCACCGCGCCCGGCACGTTGCCGGCGCCGCCGACCACCTCGGCGACAACGCCCTTGAGCGTCGCTTGCAGGCTCATCGCGGTGTCGATCTGGTTGTAGTACATGCCGACCAGCATGCCGGAGACGCCGCCGAGTGCGGCGGCGATGCCGAACACCGCCTGATTGACCCGGTTGACGTCGACGCCCATCTGCATCGCGGCGTCGCGGTCTTGCGAGGCGGCGCGCACCGCCCAGCCAAGCTTGCTGTAGCGCAGGAACACGAACAGCAACAGCGCGCTGGTGATGCCGACGCCGGCGATCAAGAGATCAAGCGGGCCGATGGTGCCGCCGCCGACCTGGAAGCGCACGTCCGGCAGCTGGCTCGGCAGCGCGCGCGGATTGGGCGAGAAGGTCAGCATCACCAGCTGGTCGAGCACGAAGCTGATGCCAATGGTCGCGAGCAGCGGCGCGATGCGGACCGAGTTCTGCAGCGGCCGCAGGCCGAACCGCTCGATGATCAGTCCCACCATCGCGGCAGATACCGCGACGACGATGATGGTCAGCGGCAGCGGCGTATGCAGCTGCACCACCGCGACCCAGCCGATATAGGCGCCCACGAGATAGATCGAGCCTTGCGCAAAGTTGATCAGCCGGCTGACGCCGAAGATCAGCGCGAGCCCGACCGCAACGAGCGCGTAGACATTGCCGACGATCAGCCCGTTGATCGTGTAGTCGAGCCAGGAAGACACGCAGGGTTCCTATGAAGGGAGGAAGGCCGGAGCAAAAACTCCGGCCGTCAGGTCGGCTTGCCGTCCCAGAGCGCGAACTGGCCCTTGCGCACGACCAGCTCGGCGTTCATGGCACCCTTGACCCGGCGGGTCGCGACATCGAACGTCGCGGTGCCGAAGATGACGCTCGGGACGTCCTTGACCTTGGCGAAGGCGTCGCGGATCGCGCGGCGATCGGTGCCACCGATCCTCACCACGGCAGCCGCCATGTTCATCGCGTCGTAGGCGTAGGCGTTGAAGGCATCGGGCTCCTGCCCGTTGTATTTCTTCTTGAAGCCGGCGATGAACTTCTGCACCTCCGGTCGCGGGTCCTCCGGGAAGTAGCGCGTGCCGACATGGACGTCCTCCACCGCCTCGCCGCCGAGCTCCAGGAATTTCGGCGAGTAGACCGAGCTTGCGGCGCAGATCACCTGCTTCAATCCGACCTGCCGGGCCTGGCGGGCGATCAGCGCGCCGTCGGAATAATACGAGATCAGGATCAGCCCGTCGGGATTGGCGTCGCGCACGCGCACCAGCGTGGAGCGGAAATCGCGCTCCTCCGCGATGTAGCCTTCGGTGATCGCGATCTCCGCACCGTACTCCTTCGCCGCCTTGACGAAATAGTCGCGGCTGGTGCGGCCCCAATCGGTGTTGAGGTGCAGCACCGCGAGCTTCTTCAGGCCGAGGCGCTGCACCGCATAGCGCGCCAGCAGCGGCTGCTCATCGGCCTGACTGACCGAGGTGCTCCACATGAAGTCGCCACCCTTGGTGAAATCGGGGTGCGAATTGGTGAAGCCGAACTGCACGAGGCCGGCGCGCTGATAGATGGGGGAAGCCGCCATCGAGGCGGGGCTCGAGAAATCGCCGAGCTCCATGACGATGCGGGGATCGGAGACGAACTTCTGGGCGATTGCGACCGACTGGCGCGGATCGCTCTGGCTGTCCTCGAATTGGTATGCGAGCTTGCGGCCGTTGATGCCGCCGGCAGCCATGATCTCGTCGAGCGCGAGATCAAAGCCCTGCTTCCACTGCGCGCCATATTGCGCATTCGGGCCGGTCAGGGGACCGCTGACGCCGAGCAGGATCGGCTCGGAGGTGTCAGCGAAGCCGGCGCGCGAAAAGGTGGCGCCCGCCATCATGGCGACGAGCGAGCCCTTGACCAGGGTACGGCGATCGATGTTGCTCATGCACGGCTCCATTCACTCAGTATTGATACAGGCAGCGTTAATACAAGCAGCAATTCCTGTGCCGGCGAGATTGCCTATTTCGAGGGCTCGCCGAGTGACAGCATCAGCCGGTTGGCCCAGTTGAAGAACGAGGCGCCGTTGATGACATCGACGATCTCGGCGTCATCGAGGCCGGCTCGGCGCAGCTCCTCGATGTTGCTGGGACCAAACGCGATCGGCGTCGCGGCCAGCGCCACCGAGGCCTTGACGATAGCATTCCAACGCTCGCCGAGGTCGGCCTTGATGCCCTCATCCAGTAGACGCTGCACGTCCTCGCGGCGCTTGGAATAGGTGCTGGCGAACCGCGCATGGACGGAGGCGCAGTAGATGCAGCCGTTGTAGCGCGAGGTCGCCGCGGCGGCGAGCTCACGCTCGGCGCGCGGCAGACCGTCGGCGACATTGTAGAAGATGTCCTTGTCGGTCTTGGTGCGGGCTTCCAGCACCTCGGGATCGCGCACCAGCAGGCGGAAATAGTCCGACTTGGCGCGGGCGCGATCGACGAGGCCGTTGAAATGCCGTTCGGTCAGCTCGGCTTCCGGCAGCGGATCGATCCACGACACCCAGCCGAGCTCGTCCTGGGTGAAGGCGACGGGGGGATTGACGGTGGCGCTCATGATTGCGGCCTCCTCTTAGGCGTTCACTGCTGCAAGCGTGCGCAAGCCGCTGACGACGCGCACCTGAAACGACAGGAACGCGACGAGCTGGGAGAACGTGACGATGCCGGTGTTTGACCAGCCGGCGTCAAGCAGCGCCTTCATGTCGGCGGACGCGGCATCGCGCGGCCGGAACACCAGCAGATGCGCATGCTCGAACGCCGCGGTGAGCCGGGCGCCGAGGACCGACTTGTCCTCCGCGCTCACGCGGTAGATCAGGCCGGCCATATTCTCCGGCGACAGGGGTCCGGCCGGATACGCGCCGTACGGGCCCGAGGTCTCGCCGCGCGCGATTTCGGCCTCGACGACCTCGATGAGGCGGGCACCGTCGGCCGTCGCCGCGAGCTTCGCGCGGTAGAAGGCGGTGACATTGGGCTCGCGGTGCAGGCCGATCACGAAGAGCGCGACCGCCGCGCGTTCCACAAGCGAGAATTCGCTGGCGTCAATCGGCTCGAACAGCGCGAGATAGCTCTTCTGCGCGTTCTCGCGCGCCTGAAGACGGCGGGCGCGAATGGCGTCCAGAGCCGAGCCCGGTTTGATTCCGGCGAGCGTGTCGATGATATCCGTCGTACTCATCATTCAACCTCGTGCAACACGTTGATGCCCGTCGGCCGCCGCCGCGCGGACCCAGCCCAGCGCCGGTGCGACCTTCTCGGCGACCAGCTCGATCGAGCGCAGGATATAGGGATGCGGCGCATCGACCGAATGGGCCTGGAAGACCAGATCGGTCACCCGCTCCAGCGTCGCGTCGGTGCGGAGCGAGACGATGACGTCGTCGGCCGCGCCGACATGAGTGTCGAAGGCGATGATCATTTCCTCCAGCGTTTCGCCCGGCGGAAGGTGACCGCTCTTCATGAACTGCGGCAGCGCGCGCCGTAGTCCGATGTCGGCAAGGCGCATCGCCTCGGCGCGGTCGTCGGCGACGAAGACGCTGCGCGAGGCCATGATGCGAGGCTCGGCCCCCTTGGGCAGCGCTTCGAGATAGGCATCGATGATCGGGTTCTGGATCTCGGCGAGCGTGGCATTCGGCGCGTCCTTGGTCCGCGGCTGGGTGCGCGACAGCAGGAGGCCATCGCCCGCCCTGCCGGCGCGGGCGCCGCCGGCGACCGAGAATGTCGCCTGCCAGATGCGCTTGTCCAATTCAGGACGCTGCGGATAGAGCGTGTCGCCGCCCTCAAGCTGCTTGCCGACGAGGGCCGTGCGGACGATTTCCAGATTACGGGCAAAGATCTCGTTGCGCTGGGTGCTGTCGAGGCCGAAGGCGGCAAAAGCCGACGGGTTGCCGCCGGTGCCGACGCCGAGCTCGAAACGGCCGTTGCAGAGAAGGTCGAGCACCGCAGCGTCCTCCGCCACCCGCACCGCATTCTCCAGCGGCAGCGTCACGATGCCGGTGCCGAGGCGGATGCGCGAGGTCTGGGCTGCGACATAGCCGAGAAAGGTGAAGGGCGACGGCAGGCCGCCTTCCCGCTCGTGAAAATGATGCTGCGCGATCCACGCGGAATCGAGACCCGCCTGCTCGGCGCGCACGATCTGCTCGGCGGCAAAGCGGTAGCGGTCGGCGGGCGGCGCCTCGTCGAGGAGGCGCGTGAAGAACCCCAGTCGTTTCAGGTTTGCGAAGCGTTTCATGACGACCCCTGCCGGGCGAGGATAGGCCCCGATGATGTCGGTTGCCGCAGCTCCAGACAAGCGGTCATTGCGCAAGACTCATACGCAAGGCTCACACGCAAGGCCGCCCGCCGGGGTCGGCCTTGCGCCGAAGCTGGGCAGATCGCCTACCAGCTCGGCAGCACCGCGCCCTTGAACTTGGTCAGGACGAACTCCCTCACCTCCGGCGTGTGGTAGCTGTCCACGAGGGCCTTGACCCAGGGCTTGTCCTTGTCGGCGCTGCGCACGGCGATCAGGTTGACATAGGGACCCTTGGGGTCCTCGCGCAGGATCGGGTCCTTGACCGGATCGAGGCCCGCCTGGGTGGCGTAATTGGTGTTGATTGCGGCGGCATCGACGTCGTCGAGCGCGCGCGGCGCCTGCGCCGCATCGACCTCGATGAATTTCAGCTTCTTCGGATTCTCGGTGATGTCCAGCACCGTCGGCTTGAAGCCGGTGCCATCCTTCAGCTTGATCACGCCCTTGTCGCGCAGCAGCAGCAGCACGCGGCCGCCATTGGTCGGATCGTTCGGGATCGAGACCTTGCCGCCGTCAGGGATGTCGGCGAAGGTCTTGTGCTTCTTCGAATAGACACCGATCGGGAAGTTCACGGTGAGCGCGACGGACTCAATCTTGTAGCCGCGGTCGGCCTTCTGGTTGTCGAGATAAGGCTGGTTCTGGAATGAATTGGCCTGGATCTCGCCGGCATCGAGCGCGGCGTTCGGCACGACGTAATCGGAAAACTCGATGAGCTGGATGTCGAGGCCTTGCCTGGCGGCGATCGGCTTCACGGCTTCGAGGATCTGCGCATGCGGACCCGGCGTCACGCCGATCTTGATGGTCTCGGCGCTCGCGGTAGCCGACCAGGCGGCAAGCACCGCCGAGAGGATCAGGGGGAGGCGAAACGACATCTTGGTCTCCGTGGAAGCTGCGAAACGACTGGAACCGTATTCGCTGCTCCGCCGGGCGAAATCAATGAAATGGAAAACCATATTGGCTGCCGCTGGCGGCAACACCTTCTCCGCGGGGCGCCCGATGGGAAACGAATTCGCGGGCGGCGACCGCGCCTGCCGTAATGGCGTCAGCCGCGCGCGCTGTCCACCAGCAGATTCCAGATCCGTTGGGTTTCGCAGGTGGTGCGGACGTCGGGCTTGGCCTCCGAGTCCGACTGCGAGCGGTCGCCGGCCGACTTGACGTCAGGCGGCGCGATCCATCGCTCAGAGATCGGGTCGTACCATTTGCCGATAGTCGTTCCGATAAACATGTCGCTCACGAAAGTCACCTCGAGCCCGCTGTATCGATTGCGCGCCCTGCTCGCTCGCATCAGACGCAACGTTCGATAGGAAAACGAGGTTCGCTTGCGAACGTTCCCGGGATGACGAACCGCCGGCGCGGCGCTTCAAGCGGGCTTGACCGGGTGCTGTGTGCGCGGATGACGCGCGTGCAGCAGCCGCGCGAGGTCCTCGCGTTCGCCATCGCGCTCTTTCATCGCGGTCTCGAACAGCGCCTCCTGGATGTCGCGGGGCATGTCGCCCCACACGTCCATCGCCGCCCGCCCGAGCAGCCGCGCAAAATGGTCTTCGCCCTCGCTCATCGGCGTCTCCATATCCATCATATGGAAGGAACAGCTGTCGCGCCGCGGCGTTCCATTGCCATCATCGTGAAATGCCCAGTAAACCCGCACCCGCCGCCATTTCGCCGCAGGGCTTTCCGGCCTTGCCGCCATTGCCGTCCCGTCCCTGATGAAACATGATGGGCGCCGGTGACGAATGGTCCTTGACGGGTGGAGGTCATCCGATGAACGAGAACGAAATCCGCAACCTGGTCGCGGAGGTGAAGCAAGGCACGTTGTCGCGACGCGCGTTCATCCGGACCATGGCGACGGTCGGGATCGCAGCGCCGATCGCAAGCCAGATCCTGCTCTGGCACGACGTGGCGATGGCGGACGCCACGCTGCCCTACAAGCCGACCAAGGCCGGCGGCGGCGGCCCGCTGAAGATCCTGCTCTGGCAGGCGCCCACTTTGCTCAACCCGCATTTCGCGATCGGCACCAAGGACCAGATCGCCTCGCGCATCTTCTTCGAGCCGCTCGCCGGCTGGGACAAGGAGGGCAACCTCGTCCCCTGCCTCGCCGCCGAAGTCCCGACCAAGGCCAATGGCGGCCTCTCGGCGGACGGGATGAGCGTCGTCTGGAAGCTGAAGCAGGGCGTGAAGTGGCATGACGGCAAGCCCTTCACCGCCGACGACGTCGTCTTTACCTGGACCTATGCCGCGGATCTCGCGACCGCCGCCTACACCACCGGCTCCTACAAGGACATCACCGTCGAGAAGATCGACGACCACACGGTGAAGGTGCTCTTCAAGGCGCCGACGCCGTTCTGGGCCGATCCCTACGTCGGCTCGGTCGGCCAGATTCTGCCAAAACATCATTTCGCCGACTATGTCGGCGCCAAGTCGCGCGAGGCCCCGGGCAATCTGAAGCCGGTCGGCACCGGCCCGTACAAGTTCATCGAGTTCAAGCCGGGCGACCTGATCCGCGCCGAACGCAATACCGACTATCATGTCAAAAGCCAGCCATATTTCGACACGCTCGAGGTCAAGGGCGGCGGCGATGCGGTCTCCGCCGCGCGCGCGGTGCTGCAGACCGGCGAATACGACTATGCCTGGAACATGCAGGTCGAGGAGGAGGTCCTCAAGCGCATGGAGGCCGGCGGCAAGGGCAAGATCGATGTCACGCCGTCGGGCAATGTCGAGTTCATCATCCTCAACACCACGGATCCATGGACCGAGGTCGATGGCGAGCGCTCCAGCGTCAAGACCAAGCACCCGACGCTGTCCGATCCGGCGGTGCGCCGCGCGATCAACCTGCTGATCGACCGCGACTCGATTCAGAAATTCATCTACGGCCGCGGCGGCGTCGCCACCGCGAGCTTCGTCAACGCGCCCAAGCAGTTCAAGTCGCCCAAGCTCAAATACGAGTTCGACGTCGACAAGGCCAACAAGATCCTCGACGACGCCGGCTGGACCAAGGGCGCGGACGGCATCCGCGAGAAGGACGGCAAGAAGCTCAAATATGTCTACCAGACCTCGACCAACGCGCCGCGCCAGAAGACGCAGGCCATCATCAAGCAGGCCTGCCAGAAGGCCGGCATTGAGATCGAGATCAAGGCGGTCACCGCATCGGTGTTCTTCTCCTCCGACGTCGGCAACCCCGACACCTACTCGAAATTCTATGCCGACATGGAGATGTACAACACCACGCAGCCGCAGCCCGATCCGGAGCGCTTCCTGAACCAGTGCGTCTCCTGGGAGATCGCCACCAAGGACAATAAATGGCTCGGCCGCAACATCTCGCGCTGGTCCGATCCCGAGGTCGACAAGGCCTACAAGGCCGCGCAACACGAGCTCGACCCGATCAAGCGCGCCGCGCTGCTGATCAAGGTCGACGAGACCTTCTGCGACGCCCACGTGTTCCTGCCGCTGCTCTCCCGCAACATCGTCAATGCCGGCGTCAACAACCTCATGGTCGACATGTCGGGCTGGGACGTCACGACGTGGAATCTGGCGGCTTGGTATCGCGTCTGAGGGCGCAAGCAGTGGTGCGCGAACGCAAGGCCCGTACCCCGGCTACTTGCGGTTGGACGAACTCTGGCTGGACGAAGGCGAGGTCGAATTGCTCGTCGCGGGCTGGCCGGTGCGGTCGCGGCCCGGACTCACTCCGCCGCTCGCATTGTTGCCATAGCTGTTGCCCTGGTTGGTATTGACCGTGCCGCTGGCGTTGGTGCCGGCGGTGCCCTGCACGCTCGACGAATTGGTCGTCGTCTGCCCCGCCGCGGAGCCGCCTGAATTGCTCTGTGCGAGGGCGGACGGGAAGCTGCCGAACATGATGCTGAGAAACGTCGCAATGTATTTCATGGTCTATTTTCGCTCCTTCTTGCGGAATGGATCGGCCGCATCGCCATAGCCGCGCCGGCTGCTGAAGAACATCAAGGCCATCAGCCCGCAGCCGATGAGCAGCGAAAAGAACGAGCCGAGACCGAGCGCGATCCAGCCGTTCTCGTCCATCGCGACGTCGCTGACGCCGTTGGTCGCATCCCAGGCCCAGCCGATGCCGAAGGCTGCGATAGCGAGCATGACGAGCAACGCGGCGATGAGAATCACCTGACCAAGACCGAGATTGCCAAGACCGAGATTTCGCATGGACTATTCCCTTTGGCGGGCAACCGCAGGACCTTGCGGCGGTTCCTAATGCAGCGGCTCGATTGGCACCTTCCGCATCTCCAACGGTTACAGAGCGAGAAGGAATGAGTTGCATCGACCCGCAGCTGCTCGACGAAGCCCGTTCAACAGAGGGAACCGACATGAAGCTTTTCGCAATGGTCGCACTCGGCGCGGCCCTGATGACGATAAACCCCGCTGGCGCGCAGAGCGGATCGGGCGCATCCAGCACAGGCTCGAGCATCAACTCATCAGGCACCGGAGGCGCGACGGGAGCCGGAGCCTCGGGCCTCAACACGCCGGCCGACAACAATGGTGGCGGATCGAGCGCGCCGGCCAAATCCGCGCCCGCATCATCGAGCAGCACTGGCACCAGCGCGACCCAGGGAAGCGCGGCATCGACTGCCGGCTCGTCCGGATCGGGGCAGAAATAGCTGCTGACAATTGCGAGATGTCTGTGCGGTGTGTGTGTCAGGTCACAGCAGAATCACGCAGCGTGGCCTACAAAGACCGGGCATGGCCGCAAACAAGGTAACGGCGGTACGCACGAGGCTGCGGCGGCGATCGACAGCTATGGACTTATCGGAGCCGCCAGGGTGGAGAGCCCGGCGGCTTTTTTCCTTGTCCCGAGCGGGAAGCCGCAGCTATCGCTCGGGAGCGCCGGGGCGCCTCTGCTCGTCGCGGTCGTCTTCGATCTGCCGTTCGGCTTCGAGCCAGAACTCCAGGTCGCGATTGGCCGGGCGGCCGGCCTGCTCCCAGAGCTCGAAGGCGCGTGCTCGCACCTTGCCGCGCCGCATCATGCGACGCAGCTTCCGGCTCAGCTCCTCGGCGAAGCTTCTCAGGCGATGGACGGTGGGTTCGTCTTTCACGAGCGCGGCCGCTCGCGTCGCGAGTTCGATCTGGTGCTCGATCTTCTGCTGCTCGTCCACGGCGGACATGGCCCTTTCGAACGGGCCTGCGCCACAGCCCGTGCTGCTCGGAAGGCATAATTCCTTTCCGGAAAGCTCCGTTCCCTGAAGGCCTGCAAATGAGGTTATGCGCGGCCTAATGCCAAGTCGTGTCCGCCTCGACGATGACCGCCCGCGTCTGCCGGTCTTCGCTCGTGTTGCAGGTGCAGGGCATGCCCTCGCCGCACCGGCATCCGCCCAGCTCCTCGCTCCAGGCCCGGAGCGGATGGTTCTCGCAGACCCATCCCAGGCCGTAGCAGAACGGGCACTTCTTGTAGGTCACAGCGTATCCGGCGTTCGCATGGTGTCGGACTTGTCCTCGTTGCGCAGCTCCTGCTCGGCGGCGTGCCAGAACTCGTCCTCGCGGCCTTCGGGCTTGCCGGCACGCTCCCACAATTGGTGTGCGCGCTCCCTGATCTCTTGCTCACTCGGCTCCGGCAATTGCATCTCCTCTCATGTGGCGCGGCCCCGGCCTTGGGGACTGGGGGGCTTGGAGGCGGGGCCGCGCAGGCCAGCCATCGGCGGCGAGGCCGGGCCGCGGATTCAAGCTTCGATCCTGTGCAGGAGTTCCTTTTCCGCTGACCGCGCGATGCGGAATCCATCTCGTCCGTCGGACCTGCGGCCGGCCCGGCGGTCAAACGGCCGACGCGCCTTCGCATTCTCGCGGCGCATTCCGCGCGCTTTGCTCGGCCACTCTACCCTTGAGGCCAACTACCCTCGAGGCCAACAGGGCACGGGGAAGGCCGGGTGCTGACCTCACGCCCGCGGTCCAAGCGATAGCGCATCATTTCGCCAGCCGAGCGGCAACCATCCGCCACTGGCCTGCGCATGACGATGCAAGATCGCGCTGACCGCCGCGATCGCAAGCAGGCGGACCACGCGCCCGCTTCTCAGCAGTCGATCCGCTCTGAAGGCCGACGCGGCTCAGGCGAGAGCGTAGCTCTGGTTGTGCTGCTGGCTCGGCCGAACGATTCCATGCAGCGCCTCGGCCGTCCCAGCCGACTGGCGTGCCAAATCACTGAGCGATACGATCCCGACCAGGCGCTTGTTCCGGTCCAAGACGGGCAACCGCCGCACCTGTATCTCACTCATATTCGCGCAGACGTGAGATATGTCCTCGTCTTCAAAGCAGTATTTCACCTCTTGGCTCATCGCGTCACGAACCTTGCTGTTCGGCCCCTTGCCGTCCGCGATGCAGCGCACCGCGATATCCCGATCGGTGATCATGCCCACGAGCCGATCGCCTTCGCTCACGGGCAACACACCACAATCGCATTCCTTCATCAGCTTTGCTGCGTCCTGGATCGTGTCGGTGGGATTTACGAGTTTGGCATCGCGCGTCATCACTTCACTGATCTTCTTTATAGTCATCTCCTGAGTCGCGCTCTAAGCCTCGCTAACGCACGGGCTCCTTCGATTGACAGCTACGGCAAGTTTCCCAGTTTCGTTGACGCTCCGCGGAGCGCCAGCTCTACTCGGTAGGCTGGGAACATCGCTCTGGGTGCCGCGTCCCTAGTCTCCCAAACGGTGCGGGGCACATCATGTTCCCGCGCAAGCGCAAGGCAAAGCGTCCAGATTTGCTGGGCTGACCGACACCACAATCGGCCGCGTCAAGCGGACGATCCAAGATCATGCGTGTCACTCCACTCTATCCATCCTTCGGCGAGCCGAAGCGGGATGCGAAAGATTTACTCTGTCATTTGGTGCACCGCGAATGTCGCGAGATTTCGTTCGTTCCTGTTGCTGGGAACTGAATGTCCGCGCATTCGAGTAGGAACGAGCTCAGTGTCTGACTCGTTTTGATGCGTCGATCATCGCGCTGCAGAGATCTGAATATGGCTGTCGACTTCAATCATACGATTCTGTCAGCTCGCGACAGCAAGGCGTCGGCCGATTTCCTGGCCGAGATGCTGGGGCTGCCGGCGCCACGGCGGTGGGGCCCGTTCTATATGGTCAGGACCGACAACGACGCCAATCTCGACTATATGGATCAGCAAGGAGAGTTCGCGCGTCAGCACTACGCTTTCCTGGTTGGTGACGCCGAGTTCGATGCGATCTTTGATCGGATTCAGAAGCGGAATCTGACCTACTGGGCTGATCCCGCGCAGCGGAGGCCAACCGAGATCAACGATCACGACGGCGGACGCGGCCTCTATTTCGAAGAGCTGAACCGGCACCTGCTCGAAATCATTACGCGCCCGTACGGCAGTGGCGGCTGGAATCCATAACAGCATGGTAGACATGACGGCGGAAATCCGCGCCACGATCCAAGCAAGCGGCTTCGGCTCATCTGGACGAGTGCGGCGCGACTTGTGACTTACTCTGCTCAGCCCAGGCAAGCTGCGTCACTGGACAGACCATTCGGGGCGAAAAATCGCCCGGATCGCAGTTCGGCGTGCAAAAAATTGAGGATTGGTAGCGGGGGTCCACTACATCGCTAGACCCACTATTATGGAAGCCCTGTTTTCTTACCGGAGGGCAGCCTAAGGCGCGAGGTGGCCTGTTGATAACCCGTCGAAGGCCGCCGTTCGCACGCTGATCGGCCTTGCACGGACCCAGCCACTTGCCCGTGACCAGTATGGTCCTGTCGCTCCGCACCCCTGCCGGCATGGCGAATCACTTTCGCGCTTCGAAACGCCTTTTTTCAAAGCGCGAGAGTGCCTAGCACGTTCGCCCGTTCAAAAGTCGTTCGAAGCGTTTCGTCCGACACGTGGGTGTAGATCTCCGTAGTCGCAAAGCTCAAGTGTCCCAGCAGTTTCTGAACGACTCTCTTGTCCACTCCGTTTCTATGAGAAGCATCGCAGCCTTGTGTCGCAAATATGCAGGTTACGCGGCGCTTTATGCCCGCTTGTCCCCCGAGGACCAGCAGCTTCGTACAAACGGAATGAGGCCTAGGGGCCGTTCCCCGCCGATTGACGAAGAGAGGTCCCGGCTCCCCAGCAACCAGTTTCGTTGTCAACTCTCGACGTAAGTTGGTATCAGCCACATAGACCAACCGATCGCGGGATCCCTTGGAGCAGTCCGCCGTTCAGAAAAACAGGGATCAGCCGTCGTAACAGGCAGCCACGCTTGCGGCAGGGGCCCTCAGGGGAGGTCGACTCACGTCAATGAAGTCTCGCTGGCGTGGTGTAGACTAGCCGCCGGCGCCCGCTTTTCTGCGGTGGGTTTGTCTAGCCGCGATGCCCGCTCCAGAGCTTGGTATGATACTAGTCTGACTGCTCACGGCATTTAAAATAGTTGGGTTGGTCTGCACGGCCGCGACACCGGTTGAAGAGCCGGCAGGATGCGCAACGCTTCGTTGGTCGTTATTTGGAAAAGCGGAGTTCGCCGCTGGTTGTCCGGGATCGAAATAGTCAGTGCTCTTGTTGGGCGTGGCCGAGGTCTGTGATGGTGTCGTCGACGTCGTCATGTGGACGGCCGTACCAGGTGATGGTGATGAGCCAGAGGTCACACCAACTGGGCCAGGCGCTGAGCCGCCGTTGCCGCTGCCAACCTCTGCGGTTCCTCCTTTACCACCACCGCCTCCACCGACGGATATTCCCATTTCGCGATCGTTGTTAATAAAGGAATGCTCGGACCCGGGACTGCGGCTGCCACTAGAGCCGTCAACGCGTCCGCCGCCGGAATGCGCGATCGCTGCTGATGTAAGCGAAGTGGACAATAACAGTGTCATGGCTGGAGGCGTTACGGCCGCGAATCTCCCGCAGGCCTTCAAGAATTCGCGCCGATCGTCGTCTTCGATTTTGGGCATTGCGTCGATCCCGCCAAATTGTTGAGCATCGCGATGTTTAATTTTGCAAATCTAACAAATTAAATCGAATTAACAACTTAATCAGTGACACAGCCCGCCTCGTTTGGCGGCCTCTTCCAAAGACACCTTTGGCGACATGCGCGAGTTCCGCGTGCGCGGCATCGTGGACGTTGCACCAGGTACGATTGCAGCCGCTGCTTTCAGCGCCGATCGCCCGGGGGGCAATGAGCGGCTGCCGGTGTCGACCCGCGCTTCGTCTGTGAGGCAATGCGGCGGCGAAGACGTTCGGCCAGACTTCAATTGGAATAAATGCGCCGTGCGGCATGGGTTTCGAAACACGAGGCCTGAGCCCTCGGACACGCCGACCCCCGGCCGTCTGAAGGTACGTGTGGGCCGGCGCTCCAAGGCCGGGCGCACGGGGCTGGCAGATCGCCCGAGCGCCGCAGAGGTTAGCCCTCGCCGAGTAAGTCCTGAGTGCACTTTTGATCACCTGGATCCATTTTAATGTTTACCAGCGCCCGGGCGGTTCCCTGAAATTCCCTTTAACGTGCATTGAGGGAGATTTCACCGGATTGAAACGGGTTTCGTCTGGCACTCCTCAGAGCGTCACGTCGAATTCGGACGGAACCTGCGCGGCAAAGTTTGCATCCCCTTAGATTTTGACCCGAGGCCCCGGGCAGCCTTGCCGCCGAGGGTTATTTCAGTACATGCTATTGATCGCGTTTACACTCTGCCGCCGCCTGCGGGGCGGCCTTTGCTACCTTCGTCGTCGCACTGGCGTACCCCAATTTGAAAATAGAACGCCGTGCGGCAGCGCTCGAACTCGGGCGAGTCTTGGTACCCAGGGCGTCATTCCAACTGCCACGATTGGAGCGCAGAGTCGTCAGGAAACAGGCCTGGACATTTCTAACGCCGACGTTTGATCATCCCCGCTTATCGGCTCTCAGGGCGCCTCGGCGTGCTCGGACGGCACGCACCTTGCGGATTGGATCCACCACGCAAGGAGGTGTGTAGCCATGGGACAAAAGGGTCCAATCTTAAAACAGCGAGGACGTATTTTGACACACGCCCTGGTCGATCTCCTGAGATTGATGCAGGAGCTCGAGGACCTGAGAGAACAGGTCCGGGCGGCAGAAGCCGAACGAGTGTTGCACTAGGTCTGGTGGTTTGAGCAATTCGGCGCGTCGGGAGCGTTTCGGACTGCGGCGAATTCCGCGGCTATGAAGGCATTCTCTTTGGCGCTGATTGCGGCGGCCGCATTCTCCGCCGGCGTTATAATTGGCTATGGCATCAGGGAGCTAATTTCCGCCAGACGCCGAGCAAGAGCACGCCGCCGGCGCCATGATTTCGAATGAGCATGCCCGCGCTCTCAAGCACAACAGCTATAGCAGCAGCCAGTCCGCGTGCGCGAGCACCTTCCGCAGCCAAAAACGAGAGACAGAACATTGATCACCCAGAGCTCTGCCCCCAACTCAGTCGCCGAATTGCAAGTCGAACCGATTATAGCCAAGTGGTTTCGACGCAAACGTGACTGTCTTGCCAGAAAGCTGGCTCAAGGTGCCGGAGGCAAACTTTACGATTGCTTTCCCGGACGCGTTTGTCCCCGCGGGTTTGCCATCCTTCATTACGACTGTACCGCCTCCGTCTACGATCTGAGTTATAGCGAGACCACCAGGTACACGATGAATGCCACCTCCAAAAAGAAACGTCCTCTGAGGTCCGTCGGCTTCGCTCACGTTCATAGACGTATACACAGCGCCCTTCAGCAGTCCATCCACCCCTGAGCACGCGTATTGCACGCTGCTAAGCGCGTGACCGTCGCGGTCGCCTACCTGGTCCTGAAGTGGTGCACCGATTACGTTACACTCGTAACGGCCAATTGGTTCTGCCACGGCAATGTCAGTCCCAAGCGAGGCAAGTACGAAGCAGACAAAGGCGGACGGTATTCGTAGGATATGGATATCAATCATAAGAATGCTCCATCGAAAAAAGACAGTGTGAATTGCAGATGCATCCTAGCGCTTCCACAACCGCAAGCAAGCTTACGCGATCGTCCCTACACCGAAGCTGACCGAATGCCGCCGTCGTCGCTCATTGCGCTACCGCGATGCGAGATAGATGGAGGTGTGAACCCGTCCCAGATGGCTGGACAACTTGATCGCTGCTTTCGAAGTAAGGTGAGTTTTAATGTTGGATGCTTGAAACTAGGGGGTTTCTGCGGGGGTTTGTTTCGACGCAGCAAAAGAAGAAGCGCTGTTACGGAGGAGGAAAACATGACCCAGCTGAACCGGTCATTGGACAGGAACGCAGTTTTGGCCGGTAGCGTCGCTGCTGGTCTTCTTGCGCTCTTCACTACGGGCGCCTCGGCCGCGATTGCGTGTAGGGGAGACGTTTGCTGGCGTGTTCATACGCCCTATCTCTACCCGCCGTCTTCGACAATAGTCATCCATCCTGACTATTGGCGGCCCCCGACTCCGACAATCGTCATTCGCGAGCACTGGCGTCCGGTGGAGCGCTTCACGCGAGAGTACATCGTGCGGGAGTATGATAGCTTCGACGATCCCGAATGGTAGACAAGTCGCCATAGGCTGACTTGGGAGCCTCGTCAGAAGGCGATCGGCGAGTTATCGTGCAGTGCAGCGCCGGTCATTCAGTCGCTAGAGCCTCCGAACATCGCGACGACACGTCGCAGTGAGCACCCGCGTTTTCGATCGGCCAACATAAGACCAGAGGCTGATCTGAACCAACAACCCAGTTTGACCGACAGATATTTTTAAACCTGAACAAAGTTGTCGTTAAGATGGAGGCGAAGCATGCGAACTAGTACGCTGAGTCTTGTGCTTCTCGTAGCCGGCGCGTCCGGCGCACTTGCCGACGACATGAAGATGCCGGTCAAGGCGTCTCAGATCGAATGGGCGGCTGCGCCGGATTTCGTTCCCGAGGGTGCCCAGATTGCGGTGCTATCGGGGGATCCATCCAAGGATGGGTTATATGTTGTTCGGCTGAAGATGCCTGCCGGATATCAAATCCCCGCTCACAATCACCCGACGGCCGAAATGGTCACCGTCATCTCCGGCGATTTCCATCTCGGAATGGGCGATAGGCTCGACGAAGCAAAGAGCCTGCTGCTCACGGCTGGAGACTATGCCGAGGCGCCGGCCAAAATGAACCATTACGCTTGGGCGAGTAGTCCGACTGTGGTGCAGGTACATGGCCAGGGATCGTTCGCGATCACCTACGTCGACCCCGCGGACGATCCCAGAACGAAAGCTAAGCCGTCCAAGTAGTCTCGGTCACGCCATTCGGCACAAGTATCGCTTGGCGGATTGTCTGCTGGTGAGATTCAGATCTCTTTGTGATACCATGGAGATTCCATCCTTGATCTCCGCCGTCGCCTAAGAGGAGGGTCTCTCGTAGCCTAAGCATCGGGGTCGCCGTCGTTTTGCGTAGTCACGTTGGTATCCAGAGCGCGCTCGGCCGAGCTCTCGAAGCGAAAGCCGACAACGATAAGTCGTCGTGCGGAGTTTGCGCAGACTGGTCAGCCGCCAGGGCGTCTGAGTGGAGTTGCTCATGAGTACTGAGCGGAACCCCAACCGGACCGTGGTCCTGTTGTTCGCGATTGCAGCGACAGTCGCAGCCCTCGCGGCATTCGTCACCACGTTTGAGCGGGTCGGGAGCATCACACGTAGCGACTCTCTCTCCGGCACCACGGGCTTGGCCAGCCCTCGGCGGCCTCTTGATCGCGCACCCGGACAATCAGTGGTGAGGAAGTAAGCGTTGCGTTCATGCCAGCTCCAGGGCGCCGCGTCCCTGTGCTGCGGCATATCAGCCCGCAGCCTTACCTGAGTGACCCGGCCTTTCGAACGAAAGCCGACCCGAAAGACAAAGCGAAAGGGACGCGCAACGACAACCCTATGCAGTCTATCGGGCCTCCTTCAACGTTCACGCTATCGTCTTTTGGGGGTTGTATGTTCCTCCCCCCGATTGCATACTTTTCCCGTTATCGCCTGCATGTCGTTTCAATAATCATTGTTCGAGGCAGTGATGAGTAATCGAGGTCAGGTTTACAACCGTTCGGCTATTCTGCGCGAACGGGTCGAGGGGCTGCTCGCATTGTTTGGGGAACTGCAGACGCTCCGGCGTCGCCTGCGCGCCGCTAACGCGAGACGGATTGGCAGTGGTCGGCGTATCCGGAAGGCCGCCGCTAGAAAGAGAGTTCTTCGGCGGCTGTAGCCACCGTTAAACGCGATGCTTCGGCATTTTTGCGAAGCCGCATCCGGCCGGTTTACGACACCTGTGTCTGTCCCCATGCCCAGGTAACCCGAAGCATTGTCGCAACAGTTTCCCGGCACTTTGACCAGTGCGCGATTGTTAATTTGCGCCGTGTGCGCGACTCAGGCCTGCTCTCTTTCACATGGGATGTGGGGGGAACGGGAAATGATTGTACGGGCGGGAGCCATTATTGCCTTATTGCTGATCCCGCTGGGGTCCGAAGTTTTCGCTTCGCGTCACCACAGGCCCACAACACGCATCTCTTGCAGCGAGGTCAGATACTACGTGGCGAAGTATTCGGCACCAGTGGCCGAGATGTACGCTCGCAACCACGGGGCTAGCGACGCCCAGATCGAACGCGCGCGGCGCTGCTTGGCCTCAAACGAGACTGCCGAAACGGAGCGACCTCGCGCTTATACCGACTGAACTTTGACAACAATCCCATCGCTGCTGATTTATTGTATTTTTCGGTCGGCTCCAGATTTCGGCATCGCAGCGCCAAGTGAACAGCCTGCGGCTTGAGACGAAATTGACGGAGCACGACCTGGCGCTGGAGGAGGAGGCGCTTGATCCAGAGAGCAAAAGCTCTGGTCGTCGGGAAAATTGCATCCGCAGCAGGCTTCAACATAGTCTCCGGCGATGATTTGCCCAGCACGACCTTCGCCAAGATTGTACAGAATCTGTCGCGCCGCTGTCCGGCTCGGGGGACGGCACTTCCGCCCTATGCTCGCGGACAGGAGGACCCTCGTATCGTCGCTCAGCTCATGCACCAAGTGCGGCGCAGCTGAATGAGAGCAGCCGCCGAACTGATGCGCGATTTTTCAAAGTCCTTAGCGACGACACCGTCCTAAAAACGCGGGCTCCCAGTAGCCCTTATGAGTTCTTCGAACAGCTCGAGATCGCCGCATGAGTACACGACCAAAGCCTCTCTGCTCCTCTTCGTAAATTTAGAATGGAAGGCCTCCCTGCTAATCGTGGCTCGAAGCCTGTGCTTGCCGTACTGGGCTCGAATTTGCGGCCGCCGTATCCCGATCCCTATCACGGAGCACGCCCTCCGCCAGAAGCGGCTTGAGCGACAGAGATTCCGCAACGCACTGATAGCCTGGAGAACCGTCGGATCTCGGCTGCGCGGTTCATAATAAGTCAGTGAGGTTCTGATGCGTCGCCTCGGTCGTCCTTTGGGCGGAGTTGCTCGAGCCGCCTTTCGAGTTCAGCCTTTTTGACGGCCAGCCTCGCAGCGAGAATGGCATCCACCGTTGTATGTAGATCCCACAACTCATCAATCGACATGTTCTCAAATTGCCTTGGGTCCATGATACGCCCGAATCATGATCTGCCAGTGTGGGGTATTGAACCGAGAGTAACAACTATCCGGTGCTCGGCGCGAATGGCATTTCTGATTTCAGCACTCGCGCAAGCATGATCATGAGGTGCAGCTTTATGCTTTCGACCGGGACAACCCGTGCCCTATGTGGAAATGCAAGGTTGCGCATTCGCACCAATCGCTCGCACACCCTCTCCCGCTGGGGGTACTCGTGAGAGCTCAGCATTGGCGACCAGATTTCTGGTCCATTCAGGTTTCGCGGAAAGCGCGGGAGAAGCTGTCGAGGACGGGCTTCATGATGTACTCGAAAAACGTGCGTTCTCCGGTCTTGATGTAAACGTCGGCGGGCATCCCGGGCGTCGGAATGAAATCTGGCATGCGCCTGAGAATATCATCCTGGTCCAGGCGCACCCGAACGACATAGAATTCCCGACGCGTGTTACCACCGGGACGTGTTTCGGCCTTCTCCTGCTCCGACAACGTGTCCGCTGACACATAGGTGACGCTCGCCCCGACCATGGGCGTGATGCGCTGGTTGAGCGCCGACAGCCGCACCAACGCCTCCTGGCCTATACTCACGTGCGAAATGTCCTTGGGATTCACATGTGCCTCGATGATGCGCTCTTCGCCTACCGGTAGGAGCTCAAGGATCACGGCGCCAGGAGCCACAACGCCGCCTGGCGTATGGAAGTTCTTCTTCACCACGACGCCACGGACCGGGGAACGGACCTCGACCCGATCGACCACATCCCGGGCGGCGCGAATCTGCTCCTCGACATCGTCCAGATCCGCCTCGGTCTCGCGCAGCTCCTTGATCGCATCCCGGAACGCCGCCGCGTGGAGCTGGGCTATTCTTTCGTTCGCCTGAGCGATCCGCTCCTTCGAATCGGCAATGCGGCCGAGATACTCGCCGAGCTCTCCCCCAAGACTCGCCTCGGAGCGTCGCAGCGCGAGCACATCCGACTTGCGGACCAACTGCTGGCCAAGAAGCGAATTCTTGTCCTTGAGCTCTTCGGCGAACAGCGCAATGCGCTCCTGGGTGGACTGCACCTGGGCCTGATATCCGCGAATGCTTTCCTCCAGCCCGGCAATCTGCTTCAAGAGTACGCTTTCCTCGGACACGAGACTAGCGCGGCGTGCCCGCAGCTCGGCACGTTGCCGCTCAAGAATCGCTTTGATTTCCGGATCACGTTCGCTTTCGCTGAAGGCGGCCGGAGTTTCGATTGTCTCTGAAGCGCTCATTTCGGCTTGGAGGCGGGCCTTCATGGCGAGCAACCGATACTTCTTTAACTCCAGACGCCTCAGCTTGGAATTGGCAGCGGTATCGTCCATGCGAACCAGGACCTGGTTCGCCTCGACGACATCACCGTCCTTGACCGCAATCTCGCGGATGATGCCGCCCTCGAAGTGCTGCACCAGCTTGTTCTGTCCGGTAGCCACGAACGTGCCGGAGGCCACGACCGCACTGTTCAGTGGCGCGACGCCGGCCCAAACACCGAAGAAACCAAGCCAAACGACCAGAATGGCGAGGCCGGTGAAGATGGGCCATTTGGCACTCAGCGGAACGCCGCGATACCACTCGCCGGTGCTGTCCTTCTCAGCTCTCATGCTGTCCTCCCGAGTTGGTCACCTCCCCGGGCCCGAGGATTCGATGCGTTGCGGTTGCTCCGGCTTGTCGCCGGCGGCTCCGCCGGGCGACCGAACCAGGCGATGCAGCACGTCGCTCGGAGATCCGAATGCTTCCGCCCGTCCGGCCCGCAGAATGAGAACTTTGTCCACGCTGTTCAGCAAGGCCGGGCGCAGGGTTACGACTACTGCAGTGACCCCCCGCTTCTTGGCGCGCTGCAGCGTCTCGGTCAGAGCCTGCTCGCCCGCCGCGTCAAGATTCGAGTTGGGCTCATCGAGCACGACAAGAGACGGATTACCGAAGAAGGCCCGGGCGAGCGCGATGCGCTGCTTCTGGCCTCCGGAGAGCGGTCCGCCGCCGCGGTCGAGCACGGTCTCGTATCCTTGCGAGAGCTGACAGACCATGTCGTGGATGCCCGAGAAGATCGCCGCCTCATAGATGCTCGCATCGGGCAAGTCGTCCCGCATGCGGCAGATGTTCTGCTTGATAGTCCCGGGAAATAATTCGACCTCTTGGGGCAGGTAGCCTGTGTACTCCCCAAATTGGCGGCGATCCCAGTTGCGCAGCTCCGTTCCGTCCAGCCTGACCTTGCCAGCCGTCGGCACCAGACAGCCCACCAGAATGCGCGCGAGCGTCGACTTGCCTGATCCGGACGGTCCGACAATGGCCAGAGACTCTCCGGGCGCGAGCTCGAGCGACACACTATTGAGCACCGGCTCCTTCGAACCGGGCGGCAGGTACAAGACCCGATCCACCGTCAGTCGTCCCTGCGGTTTGGGTAGGCGCAGCTTCGGCGTCTCGCGCTGGAACGACTCGACCGCCTGCTTGACGAGCGCATAAGCCGATCTCGCCTGAACGCAGCTGCGCCATCCCTCGATCAAGCCCTCAAGCGGCTGCAGGGCGCGACCGGCAATGATGGAGGCCGCGATCATCATGCCGCCGGTGATCTCGGCGTGGAGGGCCAGATAGGCGCCCGTGCCAAGGATCGTGATCTGGGTCACGAGCCGGACGAACTTCGACGCACCGCTGATCCAGAAATTCCGGTCGAGGGCCTGGCTCTGCACCGTCAGAGCCGGCGCCTGCCGGCGACCCCAGTGGAGAATGCTCTCGCTCAGCATTCCCATCGCATTGATCACCTGTGAATTTCGCGCCAGTGACTCGGCCGCCGCGTCGGCTTCGGCGGCATGCAGGCCCGCTTGGCCCAGACGCTCCGAGGTCGCTCTCTGGTTGACCAATGCAATCACGGCCAAGGCCAAACCCGCCGCGACAGCGATGAAGCCGAGATCTCGGTGAACAAGGAATATGACTCCGAAGTAGAGGGGCGAGAGCGGCGCGTCCATCACCAGAAGCATGACGGGACTCGAAAGGAAGCCGCGCACCTGGTGAAGGCTGCGGATCGCGTGGATAGACCCGCCCTCGCCGGCCCTCGCGTTGTTGATGCTGCTCGCCAGCACTGCGCCGCCGAGCAAGGCCTCCATCTTGGTTGCAAGGCGCCCCAGCACCTGCCGACGCAATATGTCGACGATCGAGAGAATGCCGATGAATGCGAGCGCGAGAGCCGAGAGCATCAGCAGTGTCTCGAAGCTGCGGCTCGTCAGCACGCGGTCGGATATCTGGAACAGGTAGATCGGCAGCGTGAGCATCAGCAGATTCACGACGACCGAAAATGCCGCGACCGCGATCAGGTTCGCGCGCGCGACCGAACGCCAAGCCGCCAGCGGGTTGACAGGTCCAACATGATCGAGAGCCTCGCCGCCGAGTGCAACGCGAAGTCTATCCGGGGAATGGTCGCGCGGCGGATTGCCCAGTGTCTCGACAGCCGCCATGTTCGGCCCCCGCTATAGGATGGCATGGTGATCGGTTGGAAGAGTCGTATCCATGATGTCGGGAGGCGGCGGCGCCTGTGATTGGACATCCGCAACCCCCGGCACCGAAGTCTCGTGATCCGATGTGGCGTCGGCCGGAGACCCGGCATGCTGCGGGGCAATGGTGCCGTCGCTACTCAGCGCGACGCCGTAGTCGGTATATTGTGTGCCGGTGTGCAGAGCATCCGTTGGAGGCGGTGGCGCGTCTTTCAAGGCGATCACGTCGCTTGCGGAGGCGGTCGGGTCGACGGCCGCCACGGCTTTCGATGTGTCCGCTGCGCCGTCGGCTGGGGCAGCCGTCGCGGATCCAGAAGTCGCGGTCGGTGCGTCAGGCGCTGTGGCGAGCGCGAGAAGGGTGTCGGCTGGTCCGGGGGCTTGACCGCTGTCAGTGTCGGCCGGATGTGACGGGTCGCCGGTTGAATTGCTCGAGGAGGTAGCGCTCGTGGTGAGCACTGGCTCGGCCGCATCAACAGCCGGCGACGCGTTCGGAAGAGCATCGCTGGCCACGTTTGCAGTGTCGGCCGGATGTGACCCGTCCCCGGCTGAATTGCTGGAGGAGGTAGCGCTCGTGGTGAGCACTGGCTCGGCCGTATCAACGGCCGGCGACGCGTTCGGAAGAGCATCGCTGGCCACGTTTGCAGTGTCGGCCGGATGTGACCCGTCGCCGGCTGAATTGCTCGAGGAGGTAGCGCTCGTGGTGAGCACTGGCTCGGCCGTATCAACGGCCGGCGACGCGTTCGGAAGAGCATCGCTGGCCACGTTTCCAGTGTCGGCCGGATGTGACCCGTCGCCGGCTGAATTGCTCGAGGAGGTAGCGCTCGTGGTGAGCACTGGCTCGGCCGCATCAACGGTCGGCGACGCGTTCGGAAGAGCATCGCTGGCCACATTTCCGGTGTCGGCCGGATGTGACCCGTCGCCGGCTGAATTGCTCGAGGAGGTAGCGCTCGTGGTGAGCACTGGCTCGGCCGCATCAACGGCCGGCGACGCGTTCGGAAGAGCATCGCTGGCCACATTTCCGGTGTCGACTGGATGTGACCCGTCGCTGGCCGGATGGCTCACAGCGGCCGTTGCCGCGGTGAGCACCGGCTCGGCCGTGTCAACGGCCGGCGCCGCACTCGCAAGCCCGTCGCTCGCCACGTTTCCGATGTCGGCCGGATGTGCCCCGTCGCCAGTTGAATTGCTCGAGGAGGTAGCGCTCGTGGTGAGCACTGGCTCGGCCGTATCAACGGCCGGCAACGCCTTCGGAAGAGCATCGCTGGCCACGTTTGCAGTGTCGGCCGGATGTGACCCGTCGCTGGTCGGATGGCTCACAGCGGCCGTTGCCGCGGTGAGCACCGGCTCGGCCGTGTCAACGGCCGGCCCCGCACTCGGAAGAGTGTCGCTCGCCACGTTTCCGATGTCGGCCGGATGTGACCCGTCGCTGGTCGGATGGCTCACAGCGGCCGTTGCCGCGGTGAGCACCGGCTCGGCCGCGTCAGCGGCCGGCCCCGCACTCGGAAGAGTGTCGCTCGCCACGTTTTCGGTGTCGGCCGGATGTGACCCGTCGCTGGTCGGATGGCTCACAGCGGCCGTTGCCGCCGTGAGCACCGGCTCGGCCGCGCCAACGGCCCGCACCGCACTCGCAAGAGTGTCGCTGGCCACATTGCGTGGTTGCGCAATGTCACCGCTCCCAGTGCTGCCAGTGGCGGGCCCGACCGTGCTCGCTAGATCATGGCTCAGCATGCCGATGCTGTCGGTCGCGGTCGTGAGCATTGGTGGCACGGCCGCCTCGACCGGTGCGATCGCGCTGGCCACCTCATGGCTCAGCGTGCTCACGGTATCCGTCGCCGCCGGGAGCACCGGCGGCACCGCCGCCTCGACCGGCGCGATCGTGCTCGCTATGTCGTGACCCAGCGTGCTCACGGTATCCGTCACCGTCGTGAGCACCGGCGGCACGGTCGCCTCGACCGGCGCAATCGCGCTCGCTACGTCGTGGCTCAGCGTGCTCACGGTATCCGTCGCCGCCGGGAGCACCGGCGGCACCGCCGCCTCGACCGGCGCGATCGTGCTGGCTACGTCGTGGCTCAGCGTGCTCACGGTATCGGTCGCGGTCGTGAGCACCGGCGACACCGCCGTCTCGACCGGCGCGACCGTGCTCGCCACGTCGTGGCTCAGCGTGCTCACGGTATCGCTCGCCGTCGTGAGCACCGGCGGCACCGCCGCCTCGACCGGCGCGATCGTGCTCGCTACGTCGTGGCTCAGCGTGCTCACGGTATCGGTCGCCGTCGTGAGCACCGGTGGCACCGCCGTCTCGACCGGCGCGATCGTGCTCGCTACGTCGTGGCTCAGCGTGCTCACGGTATCGGTCGCGGTCGTGAGCACCGGCGGCACCGCCGTCTCGACCGGCGCGATCGTGCTCGCTACGTCGTGGCTCAGCGTGCTCACGATATCGGTCGCCGTCGTGAGCACCGGCGGCACCGCCGTCTCGACCGGCGCGACCGTGCTCGCTACGTCGTGGCTCAGCGTGCTCACGGTCGCGGTCGTGAGCACCGGCGACACCGCCGTCTCGACCCGCGCGACCGTGCTCGCTACATCATGGCCCAGCGTTCCGATGGTGTCAGTCGCGGTCGTGAGCACCGGCGGCACCGCCGCCTCGACCGGCGCGATCGTGCTCGCTACGTCGTGGCTCAGCGTGCTCACGGTATCGGTCGCCGTCGTGAGCACCGGCGGCACCGCCGTCTCGACCGGCGCGACCGTGCTCGCTACGTCGTGGCTCAGCGTGCTCACGCGGCTCAGCGTGCTCACGGTCGCGGTCGTGAGCACCGGCGACACCGCCGTCTCGACCCGCGCGACCGTGCTCGCTACATCATGGCCCAGCGTTCCGATGGTGTCAGTCGCGGTCGTGAGCACCGGCGGCACCGCCGCCTCGACCGGCGCGATCGTGCTCGCTACGTCGTGGCTCAGCGTGCTCACGGTATCGGTCGCCGTCGTGAGCACCGGCGGCACCGCCGTCTCGACCGGCGCGACCGTGCTCGCTACGTCATTGCCAGGACTTCCGATCGTTCCAAGCAGGGGGGAGGAGCCGACGACCGACGGGCTGAACGAGTCGCCAAGCACATTAGACTGAACGGTTTCGAGCGTTGACCCACCCAGCAGTTGACTGCTTCCGAGGTGGGAAGCCGCTGACAGCGAGTTGGCGGATTCATCGTCAATTGAGGTGTGAGCGTCATGATGGCGGAAATCGGCATCATCGCCGCCTCCGTCGCCTCTATCCTCTGCGCCGACGACAGCTTCGCTGCGGGCGGTGCTCGGCTTGGGCACGTCTTCATGCGGCTGCGTCAGAAGCCGGGTCGGATCGAACTGGGCCGCATGCGCCTCCCCCGACGAGGCGGTTGGCCTCTTGGCTGTCACAGCCTCTGCGTCCGCTCTAGAGGGATCAATTGCCGGCGACTGGTCATACGTCGCCTGCGGAGCGGCGCCTGCCTGCGCGGCTTTCGCGTCTTCCTGTTCGGCTGCTTCGAATTTGAACGTTGCAGCAAGAGATTCTTCGTTGGCGATCAACGGGGCAATGGCAACGAAGAACGGCCAGGTCAAGAAACTGAAAGAACCGGTTCGCTTTTCCACACGTTGCGCCCCAGCTTCGAAGATCTTCCGCTCTTGTTCGAACAGTTCGCGTTTTTCTACTTCGTTCATGACCGCCGCCTTTCATCTCGTTCCACTCAACAACTCTCACCTGGCAGCATTCACCGGGCGAACCCTTTCGGCGCATCAGGCGTCCGTGTCGTGCGAGGTGTCCGCCGGCCCCTCGAAATGCCCTACGTCGAAGTGGTCCGCCGGGCCCATCTGGCCGATCGCGTATTCGAGCGCATCGTCGGACGACATCGAAGCGAGCGCGCACTGGATGTCACCCGAATGATCTGGACCGTGCGAGCCGAAATCGTCCCGTGAGAAATCGCCCTGTGAGAAGTCGAACTTGGCCAGCGCTTCACCCGGGTTATGATAGCTGTCGCCCCTGCCGTCTTTCGAGGCGTCGTCCTCGCCCTGCTTCGTACAGTCGTACTTTGAATAATCGTACTTTCCGCTAAGCCTGGAATAGTCGTTCTTGTCCCCGTCTTTCGAGTAGTCGCCGCGCCCTCTGTCGTCGTCATCCCACTTGGAGTGCCTGCTGTGGTCGGGCTCGGTTGGCTCGGATGCCTCGCGCTGGCCGCCGAGTCCTGGAATCTTCATTAGCTCGAGAATGCTCGCAACGCTGCTCAGGATAGACATGGTTTCGCTCCCGGCTTTCGATTTGCGGCGGGCGCATGCCGCCGATCACCCCGCCGTCACTCCTACTGTCGCCGACGCACGCCGATGGATGCAGCGGCGAAAAATAACTTTACGCCTCATTCGAGTTGCCGACGCATGGCCACGAGCTCTCTGCGGATCCACGCCTTGACGGTTCCGACCGGAACCCGGAGGTATTCGGCGATCTCCTCGTGCGTGTGGCCGTCGACGATCGCCAGAAGCAGGCTCGCGCGGCGCTTTGGCTCAAGTTGATCGAGCATGGTGCGGAGGGTCATGCTGTCCGGGATGCCGGACTCGGGGTTCGGAACAGACTGTTCCCGCGCAGAGATGGCGTTCAGAGTGTCGTCCTGGAGCGTGACTTCGCGCTTGGCGTTCGCCTGCATCTTGAACGCCGTGTTACGGACGATCGCGTAGATCCAGCCCCGGGCCGATCCGCGTGCAGGATCGAAGTTTTTGGCATATCGGAGAATCTGCGCGAATGCATCGTGGATGACGTCCTCCGCCCGCGACCCGTCGTGGAGGATGCGGTGCGCCATCGCGCGCAACTGCGCCTTCTCCCGGACGTAGATCTCGCCGACGGCCGACTGTGATCCGGATGCGCACTCGAGCAGCGCCGTCTCATAGTTGAGAGTCGTCTTGCAATCAAAATTTATCTCATCCTGCGCTGTGTCGCAGTGAGACTCTGCTTTTGTAAGACTGGCGCCTTGATGGGGCATGGTCGCAGCGACCTGTGGCAACGCGGCCACTCTTATCCTCTGCAGGAACAAATTATCCCGCGCAGGGCATATCAGTGACCCACATTTAACCAGTGACACAAATTCAAATAATTAAATAATTTAAATAAAAACGAAAAATGCGAGCGCGAGTGGTGAAGCAAGCCAGCACAATCGAGTTCGTTCCCAAACCTGTCGAAAAAATTTTCCGATCTCCGCCATCACGAATTATGTAGCTGGTCAACTCAGCAAGGGCAGCACCGATAGACGATCCGGCCAGCAGATTTCGCATCGGGAAATTGACGGCCCGTTGCCCCGCATGCGCTCGCGGCGAGCTTGATTGCGACCTCCTGGAGGTCGAGCGGTATCAATGACCGGCGCCGTCATTCCTGATCGGCACAATTCGAGCGACGCTGCATCCAGATTGCCGGCTTCCGAATAGAGAGGGATGGCGGCTGTTACTTACGACGCCATCAACACACAAGGAGAGTAACATGCAGGAACAGCCCGTCGGCAGCGCGCTTCGCCTTCTTGAGGGTTGAGCAAATGGACCTGCACGAAGATACCATCGATGAACTGAGCGGCGACGGTACGATCATTATCGGCGGAGAGGAAGCGGGCGCTGTCTACTATTGGCTCACGATTGTGCCGATAGCAGGACCTGTCGTCGCAGAGGGCTCCATCATTGGCCCGAGCAGTTCATGAGGAAGATCATGAAGGCCACTGGTCCGAAGTTGGTGCTGCAGGATGGCTACGTCGTATCGCTCCAATTCGAAGGCGGCGCTACGGGCGTTCGATGGGTGAAAGCTCTCGCGGACCGTGGTCCGACACAACAATACACGGCTCGGAGCGACGCCCTCCGAGTCCTGAGTTGAGTGTTGGAGCGCCGAGCCTGGGTCCGCTCCGAAGCCGAACGGATTGGTGGATAGTACAGGCAAACCATCGGCAATGTTGGACATTCCAATGATTGGTGTCTTCCCAATGACTGGTCTCTTCGCATGCTTCAACGGCGGGCAAAGACTCCAAGTCAGCAATGCGCCCATTAGAACGAGCTAGATACGCATGATTAACCCAGCTTGAGCTCGTAGCTGGTCAACTGGGCAATGGCAGCACCGATCGACGACCGGCCGACCGTTTTCGAAACGGGAATTCGGCATCAGCTGCAAAACGAGATGCTGATTGGGATCCTGCGCGGTGGCGCCATGCCACCCACTTGATCGACAAGAATAGAATAAGGCGTGACTTGCTCGGGATCTTTTCGCGATGAAGCGTGGATGAAGCGTGCTCGAATGAATGGTAAGCGTCATCCCATGCCTCACAGAAATTTCCGCGACAGTGCATCCAGATTTGCGGCTGCCGACTATTCGTAGCGTGGCAGCACTTATAGCAACATCGCGCCACTTACATCCAAGGAGAGCAACATGATGGAAGAATTTGCGACCCCTGTCGAACTAACCGATGAGGAACTCGACCTCGTAGCAGCCGGTAGCGGCAGCTGCGGATGCAGCGGCGGCGACCGCAATGGCAACGGCTCGATCAACGTTCTCAGCTTCGATACCGTGCAGGTGAACGTTGCTGGGCTTGCGGGCATCCAATCGAACAGTTCCGATAACGCCTAATGCAATGAATGTTGGCGCGAGAGCCGCTTCTCGATAGCGGGAAGCGGTTCTCCACCGCATTGTGCGGTATCCATCCGGACGTGCTGCGGCGGAACAATATTTACGCGCAGCCCCATAAATTGACGAATGAGAGCCTAGCAAGGTGCGTCGATGGAGACTCGGCCAGCTCTATTTCGCCACGAAGCAATCGACTTTCTGCATCAGCGTCACAGCTGGGGCGAGGTCGTATCGCTGCAGCCGATATCGAGCACGATCCTCAGCTGGTCTCTCGCGATGCTTGTTACAATCATCTTATGTTTTCTCACCATCGCTCAATACGCGCGCAAGGAAACCGTAACCGGCTATCTAACGCCGACCTTCGGCACGGCCAAGATTTTCGTGCCACAACAGGGTTTCATCAAGGAGCTACACGTCAAGGAGGGGCAGGAGGTTGCCGAGGGCGACCCGCTCCTGACCGTGGTCACTGCCCAAATCAGCGCCAACGGCGATGACGTCAATGCCGCAGTCCTCGCAGCGCTGACGCAACAACGCGATGTCATCGAGCGACAGATCGCTGCCGAAGAGCGCCGGACCGCCTCGGAGCACGATCGCCTCGCGTCCACGATCAAAGGGATTGAGGCAGAGACTGCTCAGCTCGAGGACCAGAGAGAGATCCAGAGCGATCGGCTGAAGCTCTCCGAGAGTTTCGTATCGTCGGGCGCCAAGTTGACCGCGAGCGGGGCCTTGCCGACCATCGAGCTGAAGCGACGCGAGCAGGCCGCGCTGGAGCAAAAGCAGAACGTGGCGTCCCTTGATCAGCAGATCACCGCACGACGCACTCAATTGGCCGACGCCCGGCATACACTCGAGCAACTTCCGATCGTGGCGGGAGATAGGATTCGCGTGCTGCGCAATGATCTTTCCTGGATCGAACAGCGCGTTGCCGAGGTGAATGGACGGCGAGCGTATATTATCAAAGCGCCGACCAGCGGGCGCGTGTCGACGGTACAGGCGACCGTCGGCCAGATCGCCGATCCAAAGTATATGCAGCTGGAAATCGTTCCGCTCGATGCGACCTTGCAGGCTGAGCTGTTCTTTCCGACGCGCGCGTTCGGTTTCGTGCGCCCCGGCCAGCAGGTCAGGATGCTCTACGATGCGTTTCCCTATCAGAAATTCGGCACCTACCGCGGCAGCGTGACAAAGGTCTCTCACACGATCCTGACCGGCAACGACAGTACCGGGCCGATTACCCTCAAGGAGCCGGCTTACCGCGTGACTGCGGCTCTCGCGAGGCCCGACATCGATGCCTATGGTCTCAAGATTCCGCTTCAGCCAGGCATGCTGCTTAAGGCCGATGTCGTTCTTGAGCAGCGCTCGCTAATGCGGTGGCTGCTTGATCCGATATTTAGCGCAAGGATGTAGCCGCATGCAGGGGTTATTGAATTTCACTGGGCGCGCCTTCCTCCCGCTCGTTAGGCAGACAGAAGCGGCGGAATGCGGGCTGGCATGCCTTGCCATGGTGGCGTCCTATCACGGCTATCGAACCGACATGAATAGCCTGCGGCGTCGATACCCAGTATCCCTGAAAGGTGTCACTCTCCGCGACCTCATGGAGATAGCGGCTCACCTGGGCCTCGCATGCCGGCCGCTGCGAATTGAGCTTGGCCATCTCAGGCAATTGCGCCTCCCGGCTATCCTGCACTGGGACATGGCTCATTTCGTTGTCCTGAAAGCGTACAAGAAAAATGGGATCGTGGTGCACGATCCGGCGGCTGGCGAGAAATGGTTTCCCATTAGCGAAGCATCGAGACATCTCACCGGAGTCGTGCTCGAGCTCTCACCCACCGAAGGGTTCTGCCGCACAGACGAAAGAGTGCGATTACCGTTCTCGGTATTCTTTAGCGGAATGAGCGGAAACGTTCATATCTTAATGCAAATATTAGTCCTGTCAGTGGTCACCGAGATTCTTATTCTCGCCGCCCCTTTCTACATGCAGCTCACAGTCGACGAGGTGATCGCCAGAGGGGACGTCGATCTCCTGCTCGTACTCGGACTTGGATTCGCGCTCCTCCTCCTGACCAAAGTCGCGTCGACCGCGACCCGCTCGTTCATTATTCTTATTCTGCAGAACACGTTGAGCTTTCAGATCGGCGCCCGGCTGTTTCATCATCTGGTGCGTTTGCCACTCTCCTTTTTCGAAAAGCGGCATATCGGCGACATCGTGTCGCGCTTCGGCTCGATCGAGCCCATCCGCAACATGCTCGCGGAGGGACTGATCACGGGCTTGATCGACGGTCTCATGTCGGCGTTGATGCTGGCGTTGATGTTCACCTACAGCATACAACTCGGATTTGTCGTCCTGTTCGCATTCGCGCTGTACGCCGCCTTGCGGCTCGCGCTCTTCAGGATGTTCCGGCGACGGAACGAAGCGGCCATCCACAGTAAGGCAGACGAAAACTCCACCTTCATCGAGACCGTGCGAGCGGTGCAGAGCCTGAAGCTGCTCAACCGAGAGAACGAGCGGGAGAGCCAGTGGCTCAACCGTTATGCCGACTATGTAAATGCCAACGTGCGATTAGGCCGGGCGAAGATCAGCTTCAAAGCGATGAACGACACGATTTTCGGCTTGGAAAACGTAGTCACAATCTACCTTGCCGCTCGCCTCGCCCTAGACAATCTCATGACGGTTGGCATGATCTTCGCGTTCGTCAGCTACAAGCTGCAGTTCGCGGAACGGACGGCGCTGCTCATCGAGAAGCTGGTAGACCTGCGCATTCTTGGACTGCACCTGGAGCGCCTCGCCGATATTGCACTCACCCCACTGGAGCGGGGACACGACCAGGACCTATCGTATGTGCGACCGATCCAAGGCGCGATTGAGTTGCGCAACGTGTGCTTCCGCTATGCAGAAGCAGAGCCTCTGATTCTCGAGAACATCAACCTGCGCGTTGCTCCGGGCCAATTCGTGACGCTCATGGGACCCTCCGGCTGCGGCAAGACAACTCTTGTCAAGATTATGCTTGGGCTGCTCGAGCCAACGAGCGGCGAGGTCCTGATCGACGGCCTTCCGCTAGGCCAGATCGGATCGCGCGTTTACCGCGAACAAATCGGCGCGGTGATGCAGGAGGATCAATTGCTGTCAGGATCGATTGCCGACAATATCTGCTTTTTTGAGACTACATTCGACCAGCACTGGATGATCGAGTGTGCGCGGATTGCCGGCATCCACGACGACATCATGGCAATGCCGATGAGCTACAACAGTCTCATCGGTGACATGGGAAGCTCGCTTTCCAGCGGGCAGAAACAGCGGGTACTGCTCGCCCGCGCGCTCTATCGCCGACCAAAGATCCTGTTCCTGGACGAGGGCACGGCACATCTTGACACCGAAAAGGAAAAAGAAATCAATGCGAATCTGCGACATCTAAATATGACTCGCGTGAGCATAGCGCACCGCCCCGAAATCACGCACGGCGCGGATATGATCATCCATCTTGCCAGGGCGGGCAGGCCGCTTCAGGTCGGAGACATAAGCCGCAGACCGGCAGTGGCGCCTACGCAGGATGCTGGTTTCACTGGGCTTGCCGCCGAAAGTGTAGAATCGGCCGACTCCGCAGAGGGCCGCGACGACTGCTCCGATAACATCCGCAAGGGCGACCATCCGAAGTGCGCCGGGAACGACGATTGCTCGAAGGACGGCAAGAGGGATAAGCCCGATGGCGGCTGTAATGATGCCACGAACTACAGTTGCCCGCGGCACAAGGACTACTGCCAGCCGCAGAAGGACTACTGCGCCTCCAACCCGTCCGACACCCGTGGCAACGCGGGTGAAGCGCTGGCCAACTTCGACTTCTCATCCCTCGGGCGAGGCCGCCAATGAGCCGGCCATTGCCGCCACTGCTCGCGATCCGGTCACTTGGACCAGCTCGGGCTCAGCCGAACGATCCGCGTTAATCTACGCGCGCGCGTTGGCTGTCTAACTGTTCCTCGACGGTGGTCGGGTTTCTTCCAATCCCGCTTGGTAGTTACCCGCGAACCTCTCGATATTGTCGGCCCACATCCGCAGCATCGAGACCTGAAAGTGCATAATTGGCTTTAGGGTTACATGCCGACTGCTGTTGCTGCGGTGATGCGCCTTTATCGGTCGCGCGCGAACCGGCTTGCGTTGGAGGTATTGCCTGCCATGCTGTTCTCTTCGTCTCTCATATTATGGCCGAAAGCCAAGTGTCAGTTGTGCACTATTTGATTCTAAACCTTCGGCCAAGATTTCATCTGCCGCGAGTCTCGACTCGGTCGTCATGCAATTCGTCCAGCTTTTTCAAGTAGGCGACTGCCGCTATTTGCAAACTACCGAAATCATATTCGCCGGCATTACGAAGATTGGTGACGTAGCGATGAAGGGCGGAACGCCTCTCCTCATTTTCGTTGATACCGCTGTGGAGCAGCAAGTAGTTTCGCCAAGCGAACGCGCACGCGCCTTCTATGATGGCCTGCGAAGGCATGGGCACCTCCCAAAGCCAGAGAAACACTCACCTTACGTTTCGTTCCGTGAACTTCTTAGATGTCACGCTGTTCCGTAGGTGCGCCGCCAGGCGCTAAAGTTTCTTTAGCTGCATGAAATCGGCGTCGGTAAGACCGCAGCCGATCCATCCGACGGTGAAGGTGACATAATCTCTTTGCATCTAAAAAACGTGATTCAACGCGGGACCCGCGTGTCCATTTTTGTCCGGGTCCGGTGTTGGTGCTGGCGCCGCTAGACACTTAGCTCCAGGACTTCTGGCCAGTCAACGTGATGCGCCGCAACGGATAAATGCTTGCTGCACTGCGCCCACACGCCTCGGTGCATCAAATTTCGGAAAAATCGGTATGCTGTCACCTCCCGACATTTGGATCCCTGCATGTGCAGGAACACAACTCATAAGTTCGCATTGTTTTTCGAGTTCGATTTTTCAGTGAGGCCGATCATGCGTTTGCTTGCTAGAATGATCGCGATTGCAACAGTCCCGGTGTGGATGGCGAGTCATGCGAACCCTGCGGTAGCGCAGTCCTTCGACGACAGGTGGTCCATCATTCCAAAGGCTCACGCAGAGCCCGCTCCTGAGGGACCTGACCAGACAAAGAACGATGAGCCACAAGCGCAACCTCCGATCGGAAACAAATCGGCACGAGATTCGACAGCTGGCCCAGGGACCCGCTCTTTCAATCGAATTTTTTCCGGAAGAGCCTCGTTCTACTCATACCAGAAAGGAAAAACAGCCAGCGGTTCTCCGTTCAATCGGGATTCGCTGACAGCAGCGCATCGCAGCTTACCGTTCGGCACAAGAGTTCGCGTCACTGATGCTACGAGCAGCAAGTCGGTGGTGGTTCGTATCACCGACCGCGGACCAAGGGTTCGCGGCCGTGTCCTCGACCTTTCACTTGGCGCCGCGCGCAGCTTGGGCATTACGGACCGTGGCGTGGTTCAGGTTCATGCTGAAGTGCTTTAGCGACCTATGCCACTTGGTCCATTGCCTTGCGGGAAAGCGCGGGCGTAGAGCGTTTCTGCCGGTCGTGGTCACCAGAGATTGTGCAAGCGCGTAGACATGCCGAGCTGAACAGCGTTCCCGCCGCAACAACGTCCGCTGTTTGAGTTGCAGTGGACACGCCCGGCGCTTGCCTCGACCGCCGCTTCTGACCCGAAAGCAGACGAAGGCTTGGGAAGGTACCCGACAGCCGAGCCCGTCGAGCTGGGCCACTCGCGAGGCCACATCCGCCACTGGACCGAGCACCAGGCCAGCCGGTACTCGGCAACAACAAGCTGCCGCATACCCCGCCTGGCCGATGAGTGGATTGGGCAGGCTGTTCCGTCGGCGTGTTGTTATGACGATTTCTGAACGTCGGAAACGGATTGAGGATGTTTCGGCAAGAGGACGAGCTTTATGTCGAAGCCTATGGTATCGCTGGGATGGTACTACTTCCGGACCGCTCGATTGGACGTGTGGGTTGATGTCAGGTCCAGCTATACCGGTCCTGGGCGACTTGGTCAGTTACACTGTCGCGCCTGTCATTTCCTGGGCCGTCTTGCCGGGAGCCCTCCGTAAAATCTTCGCGCCCGTTCGGTCCCGCAGACGTTCAAGAATGAATTTCCAGCATCTCTAGTTCTCAGGCCCAGACAGTTGAGGGCGGCTGCGGAGGAGAGTGCACTCCTCGTTCCAACTATGGGCAACCCACTGCAAATATTCCATGGAGCAGAGGACCAGGTGATCGAACCCAAGCAAGCGCGAGATTTACATCAGGCGCTACCTCGGTCCGATCTTCACCTGATTCCGAATGCCGGGCATATGGTCACGCACGCAGATCCCGCCGCCATCGCGCAGGCTGTCAATTCAGTATCAAATGCTTAACGCCGAGGGTCATTGGATGATCCGAAACCAGTTGCCTGACGATGAACCGCTTAGTTAGGACGCATCTCGCGCAGGTTGTCTCCTCCTTCTCAACCTCTTTTCGGTTACGCCTACGGCGTCGAGATCAATCCACGAGCTGTTGCAACTATCCAGCGGTTGCCCCAACGCACGATAGAATCGATTCGCCCGATGCCGGGAATCACGTCCCCCCGTGCTGCCATTCGAATCCCATCGGGCCCTTCGAGCACCGCCGTTCCGCCGCGAACGTCAAGGACTGCCCACCCCCCAATAGTTGTTGGTCTTGTCTCCGGGACCGACAGGAGCGGCCCCGCAGGCTCGAGCGAGCCGGTCACAGACATGTCCGCCTGCAAAACTGAAGAAGCTGGGTTCGAAGCTTGCGCCGATTGCGCGCCACCCGACGCTTTGGCGAGAGGCTTCGGAGCAAGGCTCGCGCTGATTGCGGAGGGCTGAACTAAACCGGGCGGTGTTCGCGAGCTTGCTCCTAATGCCATCTTACGGCTGCTTTCGGCCTTACCGCCGGACTTTGTGTCCGGCACGCGGCGCGAAGCCGGTTCTATCCGAGCATTTGGATTGAGAGCCGAGATGGTTGCAGGAGCATACCAGGCACCAGCCCATCCCACTCCAAAACCTCCAGCCAATGCAACCGCGAGGAGCCAAATAGTGGATTTTGGATGACCGGTTGGCGCCAATAGCGCCATGACCTCATCTCGAGTGGAGGACGAGAAGTCCGATCGGCCGAGCGTGACGGGCCACGTCGCGACCTCGCCACTACCCTGATCCGCGACCGTCTCGATTATTTCCAAGGTATTGGCATGGTGCAATTGCATGCTCGGGCCCCTTGTGGTCCCCAATGATCATGCCGGGAACTAAACCGACCCTTAACAACCGATGTACCTAAGCACGATTAAGACAGCGGTGGATCGCAGAAAACCAAGGAGTGATGTCCGGCGGCCGCCGCGACTCGACCCACATGACGGTGGGGCTGTGTTTTGCAACCTTGAGCGGCTAGACCGGATTTGCATTCGGACCCGGGGCTCACGTCGGGAGCACAATGAATCCATGGCGCCGCCAGATTTGAGCCGCATGGCCGCCTATGTCAGTACGAAGGGTCATGCCGGGCGGGGCGCAACACCGGGAGTTTTCGATGTCCGGTTATTTGCGAATGTGCTTCGTCAGTTTGGTTCTTGTTGAAACTCTTTCGACGGGGGCTGCATCTTCCAATCCTCTTGCGGATATCTTCAATACTGCTGCACCCCAACCTACGGTGACCTCTCCGCCGCAAGGGGAATGCTTGGGACGCCCCGGCAACTCGACCCCCGATAGCCAGCATTGGGTCTACCGAATGGACGGGCACCGCAAATGCTGGTTCCTTACCGAGGGTGTGGCGAAGGTGAAGAAGACGGTTCGTCGGCGCGTGGCGCAAAATAACACCGCCAGTTTGGACGAGAACGGGACCACGCGGCCCAGGCAGAGCGGGGTCGTTGATGCGCGCGCGGAGTTGCTGCGCTCCGGACCGGCCGAGCCGTCTCAGCCGCCTTACCCCGAAGTCAAGGTAGCTGATGCTGCCTCCGATCTCGATACGGGCACCACTCTAATGTCGGCGGCCCTCATCGCTGAGCACGGCCGCCGGCCCACGCACTCCGTGCCGAGCCAAGTCGATGTTGAGCGACTTCTCGCGGCCGCGCCGGCCAATGATGCGGTGACTTCGACCGAACCTCCGACTACGCCGATGTCCGAACGTCCGACTATGCCGATCGACGCGCTCGTGCTCACTGCAGAGGCACGTAACGAAGCGCCGAGCCGAACGGCAACTTGGCTCGGCGGACTACTGATGATGCTGGGGATGCTCTCCATCTTAAGCTCGAGCCGCTCGCTTCGGCACGCGGTGAGATTGCGCCACTGAAGCGCACTACTCTGACTAGGTTTACCTGACGCGTCGGTCGCTCGGTCGATGAGGTCTAGCTGGTATAGCCGAATTGACACACGTACAAAGGTTCCGCGCACATTCATTGAAGTTTGGCGCGGCCTTAGACGGACATTCGAGTACGGTGACGGTCCACCTTTGGGATGGGACTGCATCATGCGGTACAAAGTGTTCGTGGTGGACAGCAGGCGGCATGTGATTTGCGCCGCAAAGCTCGACTGCATTGACGAGCAGGCGGCGAGACGTCGAGCCGAACAAATGTGTTGCGAGCACGACGTTGAGCTTTGGGAAGGTGATTGCCTCATTGCTGTATTTGGAGGTGCAAGTGCGAACGAACAATCGAGGCGACCACTCCGTCCTAAATAAATGGCCCGTCTTACCGCCGGCTTAGTTCGAATATTAGCCATGCCGGGCTAACAAGTTGCCAACATCTCCCATCGAAACTCAATGAGCTAAAGCCGCAGTCGCCAGATGCTCCCAGTACTCTGCCTGCGAGCAGCCAGCTCCTGTCAGGGTTCGCGCGGCAGTCCATCGGCAAAACAATGCCCTGCGCGAAAGCGGCGGGCAGCTTCCAATCCAACCTCCCATATTTTCTCAAACATATTTTCCATTTTCGTGATGGTTGTTGCGCGAGAACCCAACCATATTGGCGATCAGCCCGGCGCAAAGGCCCGGCTTGTTCGTTGCGCTCAGTGCTGCTTCCCGTTCAATTCTCTCAGTAAGGCATGTAGGAAGTCGCTGGCATGATCGTATTCGACGCGGCCATCGGCAACCGCGCGAGCGCGCGGACATAGGACATTGCCAACCGTGTCGGGATCGAGCGTGTCGACGCGCTCAGACCACAGCTCGAGTAGACCATCAGGTATGTCGTCGCTGGATCTGAACAGCTTCGTGAGACAATGCTCGCCGTCGTGCCTCTGATCGTGGTGCGCTTTGGCAGCATAAAAGGCGAACAGACCGCGGAATGCTTCGCGGGAAACAGCGATCCTGGCCATTATTTCCCCCAAATCACTGAAGTGTCGCTACATTCTTACAATCTAAGAAAGTAACCTAAAATAACACAAGGCCCGACCGGGAAAAATAGGAAAGTGCGTCAGCAAAGTTGCCGCAAGGTTGGTAGCCCGCCATTGCGTAGACGGAAATCGGAGTTCGGAGACCACACTTCCCTTGACTTCTCTTGGGCTGGAACCGCGCTTGCCCAAGACAACAGCTCCGTCACATGCCCCGGTGATAGCGGGCTCCAGGGGAGTGGGTGAGCTCTGAAGCGAGAGACCACTGGTGCAAGCTGGTGCTGGTATGGCTCGATACGTGCCCCTTACGGTACACGACTCGGCCTTCGAAAATCCCGCGTCCGCTTCCCGCTGCGGCAGCGCCCCTCGCGCAGCATGAGCGAAGTTAGCGATTGGGCCGCGTCGTGATCAATTGTGCGGACTACCGCTGTACCATAGCGTAGCGGGAAGCGCCGATCGCTGGGCGGCCACGCTGCGGAGGCTATCGGACGTTGAGCCGCGCTTCATCTGCAGCTGATTGCCGAGTTGGCTGCCATTCAGATCGACGAGAATGCGGTAGCGATTCATTCAAATCAGCGTGCACTGCCTGACTTGGCCAATGAGTTGAACCACGGCAACTCAGAGGAAACTGCATCCGCGGCTTGATCAAATCGAGAAAGGTGTGTCTGTGTCGGTTCGCGCTTCGAACGGAATATTCTGAGACCAATATAGCAAACCGTCTTCGTGGTGATCAAAGAATCGCAACTGACCCCGCCAGTCTCTCGGGCAGAAGACACTCACCCCGTTCACAGGTATTTAGACGCGGCGAATTGCGAGGCTGTTCACATGTCCAGCTCCGACGGCATGCTACCGTGGGGCGCGGTATGAGCATTGAATCAGTTTTTTAATGAAGTAGGATTGAGCTGCCCGAACTAAGATCAGGTTCTGAGATGCTGAATCATCTGCTATGCACAAGGATCCTGGCATGGAAATCAGGACGTGGCTGAGAGGGCTGGGCCTGGGACGGCATGAGTCCCTGTTCATCGCGAACGCCATAGATTGCGATGTGCTGCCGCAATTGACGGAACTCGACTTCGAAAAGATCGGTATCCCGCTCGGCGATCGGAAGCGTCTCATGAGCGGGATAAATGCGCTTCCTCCCCGCTCTCCCTCACCTGTCGGGAACGCTGCAGTTGCGCCCTTTGCGGAACGGCGCCATCTCACGGTGATGATCTGTGATTTAGTCGATTCGACCGCCTTGGCGGCCCGGCTTGACCCGGAAGATATGAGCGCCGTTATCGATGCCTATCACGCCGCTTGTGCTCGGATAACGCGCTCCTATGACGGCTTTCTCGCGGACTTTCGTGGAGACGGCATACTTGCGTATTTCGGCTATCCCATTGCGCACGAGGACGATCCTGAACGAACAGTTAGAGCGGCACTAGACATCATTGCTGCTGTCGCACGGCTTGAAACGCGCGCAGGAGAACCTCTCGCCGTTCGCATCGGCATCGCTACCGGAATGGTGGTCGTGGGCGACCTCGGCGGCGAAGGCAAACTTCGTGAGCATTCCGTAGTTGGAGGCGCTCCTAATGTCGCGGCTCGCGTGCAAGCCTTGGTCGGGCCGAATACGGTGGTCGTCGCCGAGTCTACGCGCCGTCTTCTTGCCGATATCTTCGATCTTCGCGATTTGGGCCCCCACCAGCTCAAAGGCATCAGCGCGCCCGTGAGCGCGTGGGTCGTTCAGGGCCTCTCGGCCTCCAAGAGCCGATTTGAGGCGGTGCGTCCGGCAGAGCTCAGCTCTCTCATCGGCCGCGACTCCGAGTTGAAGTTCCTGTTGGAACGTCAGGATTTGGCTCGGGCCGGCGAAGGCCAGATTGTCCTTATCTCTGGTGAACCGGGTATTGGCAAATCGCGGCTTGCAACGGCTCTAACGGAACGTGCGGGCAACCATCAATCAGACGCGCAATTTCGCTATCAGTGTTCGCCTTATCACGCCAATAGTGCACTTCATCCCGTGGTCGAGCAGTTGGAGAGGAGCGCGGGGATTAAGGCGGAGGATACGGCCGAGAAGCGGCTTGATAAGCTGGAGGCGCTGCTCGCTTTGAGAGGGCCGGAAGTTGAGGCCGTGGCACCACTTTTTGCTGCATTGCTATCGATCCCATTCGCATGCCGTTATCCGGAACTGAAGCTAAGTCCCGCTCAGCAGCGTCGACGCACGCTTGCCGCGCTGCTCGATCATTTCGAGAGCCGATCGCGCAAACAGCCGATCCTCTTGCTCTTCGAAGATGTTCACTGGGCCGACGACACTACTCTCGAACTGCTCGACCTCATCGTCGAGCGAGCCCGTCTGCTGCCTATGCTTGTACTGGTTACCTTTCGACCAGAGTTTGAGCCTGCTTGGACGGGTCTTGCAAATGTTGGAAGCCTGACGTTAGGACGGCTCAATCCCGACGATGTTAAAGGCGTGGCCACCCAGGTGGCCAATGGCCGCGCGCTTCCGACAGACGTGATGAAACAGATCATAACCAAGACGGATGGGAATCCGCTTTTCGTGGAGGAACTCACAAAGGCCGTCCTCGAAGCAGGAATTCTGGTCGAAGATCAAAATGGCTATCAACTCGGAAGTCCGTTACCGCCTTTCGCGATCCCAGAAACCCTGCACGATTCCCTCATGGCGCGGCTCGACCGCCTGCACTCAGTAAAGGAGATCGCCCAAATTGGCGCCACCATCGGCCGTGAATTTTCCTATTGCTTGATACGAGCTGTGGTCGCTCGCGAGGAAACACGTTTGCAGCAGTCCCTCTCTGAACTCGAACAGGCCGGACTCATTTTCCGGCAAGGTGATTTGCCGGAAGCGGTGTACACGTTCAAGCACGCGTTGGTGCGAGATGCGGCTTATCAAAGTTTACTGAAAACACGACGGCGGCAACTCCATGCTCAAATAGCGCGCGCCCTGGAGGAAGAATTCCAGACAGCCGCTGTGAACGATCCGGAAATCCTTGCGCATCATTTCACCGAATCCGGCCTGCTTGAACAGGCTACTGACTATTGGCTCAAGGCCGGAAAGCGTGCGCTCGGTCGGTCCTCCAATGCCGAAGCCGTAAAACATCTGGCGCGAGGGCTGGAGCTGATCCAACAGCTGCGGAGCTCGCCACAACGCGATCGCAAAGAACTGGATTTCCATCTGGCTCTTGGGCCTGCAGTCGCCGCGACCGACGGCGACGCCGCGCCCGAAACGTTGCGGGTCTTCTCGCGAGCTCGCGCGCTGCTTGGCGAAAGCGCGAGCCTCGAAGAACGAATGACGATCCTATGGGGCAACTACCTAGCTCACTTCATGCGCGCGGAGTATGGGACAGCGCTCGAGGATGCCCGCCAATGCCTTGCGTTGGCCGCAGAGTATGATCATCCTGGCGTTTCCGTCTTAGCCACGCGCTTCATCGGACAGACGCTGCATTGCACAGGCGTGTTCGCCGACGCGCGCAACCACCTGGAGCGAGCGCTCTCGTTGTGCTCGACCAATCCCGTCACAATATCGACCTATCGCCGCTTTGGAGTCGACGACGCGGTGAACAGTCTAGCGTGGCTCTCGTCGACGCAATTAGTGCTTGGTTATCCCGAACAATCCGCAAGGATCCTCGAGCAGACCGAAATTCTTGCTCGAACGAGGCAACAAAGCTTCACAACCGCCCTTGCTCTGGGGAACATAGTCATTTTGGGAATAATCGGAGGCGACGCACAGCGTGCCCTGGCACACGCCGACGAGGCAATATCACTCAGCGTTGAGCATGAATTCGCGGCGATCGAACGAAGAGCGCGTTTTTTCCGTGGAGCACTATTAGCCCAAGCAGGAGAACTTCAAGCCGGGATCGACCTGATGCGCAGCGCCTTGGCGGCAACTTACCGCAATTCTGAACGAGGCCGCCGCAGTCTCTACCTGGGCCATCTCGCCCTTGCCCATGCCAAACTCGGAGAGCCGGAAGTTGGCCTTCGTCTGCTGGAGGAAGGCGTTCAGATGGTGCAGGCAACAGGTGAGAGGTTCTTTGAAGCCGAGTTGTACCGTATCCGGGGCACCATCAATCTAGGACTCGGCAGGAGTGACCAAGCAGAGGCCGATCTGCAGCGGTCCGTGGCGGTTGCACAGCAACAACAAGCCCGCTGGTGGGAGTTGCGTGCCTCCATTTGTCTCGCTCGGCATTGGATCAACGAAGGCAGATACTTCGAAGCTAGGTCCCTGGTAAACCCCGTATACACGTGGTTCACCGAAGGTCGGGATACGCCAGATCTGGAAGACGCCAGGACCCTCGTAGAGGAGTTGAGCTCAATTCCGGGATTGAAAGAGGCAGACCACGGTAACTGCTAGCCAACGCCGCTCAACATTCGCTCGTGCCGGCGATTTGGCAGCGTCAACGCCTACCCCTCCCCGTCTTTCGCTTTCGAGTCGTGCCACCGGATCGCTCGAGCTTACTTAGGGCAATCTCGACATCTCTTATTGCCTTCTTGAGCTGCTTCTCGCGGTTCCCAAGAATGCTCTTAAGCTCTTTTCGTTGTTCAGGCGTCAATGTGGTAAAATCGATCACCTTCGTAAATGCGATGAAGGCCATTACTTACCTCCCGATGGGTGGTCGTCAGGCGCTGATCACTAGGTGCAAGGCAAAGAAATGCAATATTTTCTGCTATCATTGGCCTATAGTCAAACGACATTTTCTTGCTGTCCGCGGAGCGAGAAGAAACGGTAGCGCCGCACATCTTGTTACTAATCGCCTCTCACCGCCTCTTTTTCTTCTTCAGTTGCGCCGCTCGCCGGGTACGCTTCTTGCGCCCGAGCCGGATGGACTTTGCCGACAAAGAGCTCTGCTGGGGCATTGATCGCTGCAATGAGCCACCGAGCGTTGCAACCTGGTGTTGATCGAACTGACTGACAAGGCCGTCGCCATTAACCGCCTCACTGCCAAGCTGGCTCAACCAGACAAATGCACTATCGAGGGTGCGCAGCTCAGGCGTCTCGTATGATAGCAGATCTCTATAGTAAGCGGCTGCCTCTTCGCGAAACAGTTGCTGCGCGATGCCGCTTACGAGCCGCCGCAGTCCGTACTTCATACCCGTTATGGCAGCTCCCGAAATGCCATGACTCAGCATCGCTCCGAAGGTGAAGTTGTATAGTCCTTTCAGGAAAGGAGCCGCGCCGCAGTGCCGCTCTGTGAATTCAAAGGCTTTACCCAAATATGGATAGCGAGCGAGTGACTCGCTTTCCTCCCCGCGTGGAGGCGTGAAGCGGTCCTGCCAAAGAGCAATCTCTTCACAAAAGAGGACGAGCTCCGGCCGTGCCGCGAGATCAGTCTCCACTCCGTTCGCAAAAATAATGAAATCGAAATCAAAGCTGCGGTCGGTACTTCGGGCTCTTGCGACACCGCCTGCTTGCTCGACGACACTCCACCCGCACTCGGAATGCCAGTGAAAATTCTCAAAGCTGCGGCATCGCCAGTAGGCGTCCTGTGTGGGCGGGACCGGGAGCTCCTCGAGAATGTGGCGCATGAATCGCCAGCGGTCCAGGTCCGAAAGTTCACCGAAGTGGCCCAACATACCAGCAAAGTTCATCCAGGTGAGCGGATTGACTCGGGGCATTTCCGAACGACGGAAGCATAGATCTACTCGTGCGGCGCCGGCCTCAAGTGCGAGGGCTGCGTTGTCGAAGGCCGATGCACCGGCGCCAAGGATGCCGATGCGTTTTCCCGCAAGCTTCCGAAAATCGATAACATCGGCTGAATGCGCATAGAGATCTGCGGATAAATGAGTAACCAGAGACCTCGGAGCCCGCCAGCTGCCGCTTCCCTCAAAGCCCGTTGCTAGAACGATCTTTTTTGCATGCACCCGCTCAATGCCATCGGAACGACGAAGGAGGGCAAGGAAAATATCATCCACGGGCTCAATCAGCACCAACTCGACATCATTTTCCACCGGGAGAGCCAACACGTCCCGGTACCAATCCAGATACGATCGCCATACTTCCTGGTGGAGCGTATCTATCCGATCCCATGCTCGCTTCCCAAACTTTTCCTCGTACCACGCCCGCACAGTTAGGCTTGGGATGCCGAAATCAATGCCGGTCACCTCTTTCGGCGTGCGCAGCTGTTTCATCCGAGCGAAACTGCGCCAGGGGCCTTCAAAACCACGTCGACGGCGATCAATGATCCTGAAGTTTGTTATGCGCTCGAGCCTCAAACCGAAGGCGATTCCGAGCCCGCTCTGTCCGCCGCCGACGATCAGCACATCGAGAACCGGCGAGCCGTCCCGAAATCGCGGGATGGTCCACTCCCGAGCCGGATATTCCAAATAACTCAGCTCGCGCCGAACCCGCTTCGTGAGTTGGGAGACGCTCATGGGAGCTCCCTGCGCTGCGATCTTGCAAGATGTTGATCTTTGCTCTTCGACTTCGCTCTGTCCCATTACCATAGGTCCAGTTTCAGAGAAATCGACGCTCGGGCGCAACCATGCAAGATCTTGGCCCTGCGAAATGAAGGACACAAAGCAGAGCTGGTCTGTCTGCTGCAGCTTTTACCTATTTGCCCGACTCAGTCGAAATTGGCGCGGCCGGGTCTCGCTTTGGCTGGGGCAGGAGACGCGATCACGGCAGGTCCGGCCGCGGCGGGACCGACGCGCCCTTCCCGCCGCGTCGACGGTCGTGCCGAATTGCGCCAGTCCATCGTAGCACGTCACCGTGGCTATTCACGCAAGCTTCAGAGGGATTGTAGAATTTGCAGAGAACTCATCTTCTTAGCTAAGTCGTTTGGAGGAGCGGTGATCCTCCGGTTTTCGCCCGTTCCGCTTGGACAAGAGCGGCACTGATAGGGTTTTGTTAGAAAGCTTATCAGTCGCGAGCAGGGTACTTGCCGATCTCCTAGCAGCTGCGCGGCGTCTTGCCGACAGTCTTGCACGAAGTAGAACCGGCCCACGAGCGACAATTCGATTTTCCTTGCTGTCCACGAACGCCTCGTTGAGGGAATGCGGCTGGCCGGGGTGCCAGAAGGGTAGCGTTCGTCATGTCAGACCCAACGGACGTCATCTTCGTCCGAAATGGGTCACATTGCGCCTTTGAGCCGCAGACGCCCCCCTTCCGGTCTACCCGATGAGCGGACAAATTGGCGCGTGGCCTGCACTTCGTGTTTGGGCCACTTTCGGACTCAAGAAGAAGGCCTGCTCGATCTGCGCATTACGCTCAAGACTTACGGTTGTGTAGCGGCCCCCCTACTACACCGGGCCACGCCGATTTAATTTGCGAAGTCCTAATCGTGACGACAGCGCTTCGACAGTGGCCGAGGAAAGGTCGAGTTCTCGGCGGGGCAATTCGACGGTCATGATCCGGTGTCCTTGCATAAAACCGGGAGGCGTTTTTCGCAATGGCCATTGCCAGCACCAACCCGATCGCTACATGGCGAGATAGCGCCGGCGGATATCCTCGTTCCTGGCAAGGCCGGCCGTATCCTGGTGGTGCACCACTTTACCTTTATCGATGACCACGGCCTCCTCCGCAATCCGCAGGCAAAAATGCATGTTCTGCTCGGCAAGCAGGATGGTGGCGCCGCTTGCTCCCAGTTCGCGCAGCATGCTGCTGATGGTGGCGACCACGATGGGAGCGAGCCCTTCGCTCGGCTCGTCGAGCAAGAGAACCAGGGGGTTGCCCATCAGAGCCCGCGCGATCACCAGCAACTGTTGCTCGCCGCCGGACAGGCGGCCCGCTTGGCGCGCGCGAAAGTTTGCGAGCAGCGGGAAGGTGTCCCAGATGCGCGGCAGCGTCCAGTCGCGTCGTCCATCGGGACCGCTCTTGGCCGCGATCAGGAGATTGTCCTCCACGCTGTGCTCGGGGAACACCTGGCGATCCTCGGGCACATAGGCGAGACCGAGCCTGGCGCGCACGTGCGGCGGCGCGCGGGTGACGTCGCGGCCGGCTAAGACGATGCGGCCGCCTCTGGCCGGCACGATCCCCGCAAGCGTCTTCATGGTCGTGCTCTTGCCTGCGCCGTTGCGGCCGAGCAGCGCCAGCGTGCGCTTCTCTTCGAGCGCGAGGTCAATATCGAACAGGATCTGGCTGGCGCCATAAAAGGCGCTCAATCCTTCGGCACGCAGGAGCTCCGTCATGCCGCGGGTTCCTCTCTGCCAAGATAGGCATCGATCACCGCCTGGTTGTTGCGGATCTCGTCCGGCGTGCCCTCGGCCAGGACGCGGCCGTAGCACAGCACGCGAATGGTGCTCGCGACCTGGAAGACGACGTCCATGTCGTGCTCGATGAACACCAGCGTGAGCTTGCGCTGATCCCATAATCCCCAGACGCGGTCGATCATGCGCCAGCGCTCGTCGGATCCCATGCCGGCCGTCGGCTCATCGAGCAGGAGCACCTTCGGTTCGAGCGCAAGCGCAATGGCGATATCCAGCAGCTTCTGGTCTCCGTGGGAAAGGATCGCAGCCTCGACATTGGCGGCGTGGGTCAGGCCGACCAACTCCATCACCTCTCCGGCGCGCTCTCGCACGCCGGGGGGCGGAAAGCGGCGAGCGAGATTGCCCCACCGGCCGAGATGGGCGGTAACGGCGGCCATAAGGTTCTCCGCCACCGTCATGCTAGGAAAGCAGCTCGCCACCTGAAACGCCCGCCCGATGCCAAGTTGCATGCGTTCAGCTTTGGAGCGACGGACGAGGTCCTGGCCCTCGAGCAGAACCTCCCCGGCATCGGGGGCGAACGCGCCGCTGATCAGGTTGAAGAAGGTGCTCTTGCCGGCGCCGTTCGGGCCGATCACCGCCGAAAGCGAGCCTGACGGAAAGGCCAGCGACACATCGTCGATCGCCCGCACGCCACCGAACGTTTTGGTGAGATGTCTGATCTCGAGCTTCATCGTAAGCCTTTCGGCCAGGCAAGTCGGAGGAAATCAAGCACGCCGCGGCGCAAGCCAAGGGCGAAGATGAGGATCACAATCCCTAATACCAAGCCCTGATATTCGGTGACGCGTGCCACCGCGTCATTCAGCGCGAGCAGGATCGCCGCGCCGAGAAGCGGTCCGAGGAAGCTGTTGATTCCGCCCAGCATGACAGCAAAGATCGCTTGGCCCGAATTCGGCCAATCGGCCAGTTCCGGATAGGCCCCCGACACGAACAGTGCGGCCAACACGCCGCCGAGCCCTGCGAAGCCGCCGGCGATGGTGAAGGCGCACAGTCGGGCGCGCCACAGCACCACGCCCAGAAAGCCCGTACGGGTCTCGTTGTCGCGGATCATGCACAGCGTCTGGCCAAACGGGCTTGCGGAAATGTGGCGCAGCGCAAGCAGGCCGAGCACCGCGATGACCGCGCAGAACTGGTAAAGATGAAGCTGCGAGGTGAGGTCGAAGCCGAATATCTCGCGGCGCGGCAGGCCGCCGCGCAGGCCCTGGTCACCGCCGGTGAGGTTCTGCCAGGAAATGATGACGCTGTAGATCAGCATCTGAAACGCCAGCGTGATGAAGGCGAAATAGTCCGTGCTGAGGCGGACGCAGATAGTGCCGACGCAGAGCGCGGCAACTGTCGTGAACAGCACCGCGAGCACCGCGACGACGGGCAGCGAAAGCTCCGTCATCTGCATCATCAATGCGAAGGCGTAGGCGCCAAGCCCATAGAACATGCCATGGCCGAAAGAGACCATGCCGGTGTTGCCGACCAGGAGGTTGAGCGAGGTCGCAAACAGCGCCATCGCACTCAACCGGATGACGAAATCCTCGAAGGCGGGGCTGCGATGGACGAACGGGATACTCAGCACGATAATCAAGGCCACTGCGGCAATCGCCACATCCCGCGTGGCCGAGCGGTGATTGTCCTTCATAGCCGCCGACCGAACAGGCCCTGCGGCCGGAGCAGCAGGATGGCGATCATCACGATGTAGATCAGGCCGTCGGTGAACTGGGGGAAGCCGATCGTGCCGAAGCCGCGAACCAGCCCGATCAGCAGCGCCGAAACTAGCGCGCCCGCAATCGAGCCCATGCCGCCGATCACAGTGACGATAAAGCTCTCGATCAGCACCGAAAAGCCCATGCCTGGCGACAGCGAACGCACCGGGGCCGCGAGAGCGCCGGCGAGCCCCGCGAGCCCGCCGCCGACCGCGAAGACGATCGCAAACAGCAGCGTGGTGTCGACTCCGAGCGCGGATACCATCTGGGCGTTGATCGCGGCGGCGCGCACCGTCTTGCCGAGCCGCGTCATCGACAGGCCGAGGCCGAGAACGACAGCGATCAGCGCAGCGATGCCGATCAGCACGGCATAAAATGGGGGCACCACGCCACCGGCGATGAAGAGGGGTGGCACCTGGAACGTCGGCGGCATACCCATGGCGTGGAACTCGGGCCCCCAGATGATCTTCACGAGATCGTCGAAGATCAACACCACAGCGTAGCAGATCAGAAGCTGCATCAGGACATTGGAGCTGTAGACGCGACTGATCAGCGCGCGCTCGAACACGACGCCGAACACCGCCATTGACACCGCGCCCGCCAGCACCGCAAGCGCATAGCTGCCGGTGACCCCGAGCGCCGTATAGGCGACGTAACCGCCCAGCATGTAGAAGGTGCCGTGGGCGAAATTCACGATCTTCAGCACGCCGAAGATCAGGGTCACGCCTGCGGCGACCAGGAACAGCAGCATGCCCACGATAAGCCCGCTGGTGGTTTGGGTCACCACACAGGCTGATGTTGTGAGGCAGGCGCCGAGCGCGTTGAGGTCCATCTGAGCTCAGATGTACTTCTGCTGCTTCTTCCACTCCGTCTCGAGCTCGATGATCTTACCCCAGTCGGCGGCCTTCACGTCGACGATGAACGGCTCCTTCGGTATGGTCTGGCCCCAGCCGATGGCATAGCCTATCGTGGTGTGGTCGTCGCGCATGGTGATCGTGCCGTCGACGCCGAATGGCGTGCTAATCTTCATCCCGGTGAGCGCATCGGCCAGCGACTTGCCATCCAGGGCGTCGACCTTCTTGATGGCCTGCTCATAGAACTGCATCGCCACCGTGTTCTGCCACGACCAGTTGGTCGGCCGCTCGTTCCACTTCTTGAAGTAGGCCTGGCCCCATTCCTTGTTGGCGGGCGTATTCGGGAAGGTTTCGAGATAGCGGGTCGCCGACTGGATGCCGGCCGGCAGGTTCTTGATCGCAGCCAGCACCGGATAATCGACATTGGGCGTCGCCACGGCCATCTGCGAGAACAGCGCATAGATGTTGCCCTGGTTCACGAAGGCCGAGAGGTCGCCGGCATAGAGCAACGTGAACAGCGCCTGCGGCTTGGCCTGGATCAGCTTGGTGATGACTTCGGTGAAATCGGGCTGTCCGAGCTTGGGCCAGGCCTCGGTGATCACCTCGAGGTCCGGCTTGAACTGCTTGAAGAACTGCAGGTATTGCGCAGTGGTGTCGCGGCCGTAGGCGTAGTCAGGCGAGCATGTCGCCCATTTGTTAAGCTTCTTGGCGCTGGCGTATTCGGAGAGATAAATGCTGCCGGCGACAGCGTCGTGAACGCCCTGCCGCGCGACGCGGAACGCGGTGGGCGCCCGGATCTTGGGGTCGGCAGTCAGCGACGACGTCTCGCTGTTTGTGTGGATGCAGGGGATGCCAAGATTGCGCACGACTTCCTGGACCGCGAAGGAGGCGGACGACGCCTCGGCATCGATCAGGAGCTCGCAACCTGAGCTGTTCACCAGCTCGCGCGCGATGCGGGCGGCCTCCTGCGGCTGGCCCTTTGAATCGCGGTACACGATTTCGATCTGTCGGCCGAGGAAGCCGCCGGCCGCGTTGATACGATCCTGTTCCATCATCAGCGCGTTGCGCGAGGAGGTGCCGAGCAGCGCGATCGGCCCCGACAGGATGCTTTGCATTCCAATGCGCAAGGTGTTGGCCTGTGCCCTGGCCACCCAGGGAGCGGCCAGCAAGCTGGCGGTACCAGCGGCCAGCACAATGCGACGCGTGATGACTGCGCTCATTGAATCACACCTCCCATGAACCTGTTCCCGTGGCCTGTCTCGAAGACAGCCGGCTGTTTTTATTCAGGCGGCCGAGTGTAGATCGGCGATAGGTTTGTGATCAACTGGCATTTGCGACTGGCGCCAACCAGCAGCGGCGCCGCGGTTGCGACCGTCACTAGGTCGAGCGATGCGACCATGATCGACGGCGGCTGGATCGCTTATGCCGGACATCAGGCGAGGAAGAAGGCGATCAAGCAATATCTCGCCCTGTGAAATAAGCCCGTATCGGCGAGTCGGCCTGAGGGATCGTGATCTTGCTGCTGCGCAACAAAACCGCTCGCGCAATTTCGTTGTGTGGTGGGTCACAAGCTGCACAATCGACACAGGTTGTGGTATGAAGCTAACATCCGACAACCATCGAGCGAGAACGACCCAAGCAAGACGGAAAGACAAAGCGGAAGATAAAATACGTCAAAACCGGGAGGACGACATGCTGATGCGCTGTGCGAGAGTCCTTGGCTTATTGATCGTAGGACTGATTTGGACAGCCGCCGGGACGATGGCGGCGGACGCTCCGAAAGAGATGAAGCTCTACGTCTTCTCCTCGGGGGCGCTTAATCTCGACAAGTCGATCATTCAGAATGGCTCTAGCGGCAAGGTCCAGATTCCGGTCGGCTTTTTCCTGATCCGCCATCCCAAGGGCGACGTTCTGTTCGATTGTGGCAACAACGACCGGATCATCAAGGATCCCGACTATTGGGGCCCGTTCGTGAAGGCGCTTGATCCGGGCCGCGATCCCGACATCGCCATCGATGCCCAGCTTTCCAAGATCAACGTCAAGCCGTCCGACATCAAGTACGTCGTGCTCGGGCACTTCCACGTCGACCACGCCGGCAACATCGGCAAGTTCCTGGATTCGACTTTCGTGTTCCAGCGCGACGAGATCAGGAACGCGTTCTGGCCGGCGCCGGGCTACGCCACGTTCTTCATCTCAGAAGATTTTTCGATGTTGCGGAACAGCATCGGCGGCGGCATGCCCGCCAAGTACAAGACCATCGAGCTCGACGGCGATCTCGACCTGTTCGGCGACAACAGCGTCTTCATCCATCGCACGGTGTCGCACACGCCGGGAAGCCAGATCCTAGTCGTGCGGCTGCCGAAGACCGGCACAGTGGTGCTGACCTCCGACGCCGTGTATCTCCAGGAGAATCTCGACAAGAATATCCTGCCGAGCATCGGCAGCGTCTATGATCCCGTCGGCATGCTCGATGCCTACGCCTGGGTGAAACGGGTTCGCGACACCGAGAGCGCCGACATCATCTATGCCCACGATCCCGATACGTTCAAGGCGCACAAGCACTCGCCCGAATTCTACGAGTGATTGGCTGACGACCTCGGTCCTCGCGCGCGGAGTCGTCATCCCGGGCCTTAGGGTCCGGGATTCTGTTCGATACTCTGCGCGCGAGACCGCCAGAGGAGTGTTGTGGATACCATGCCTCCGGTCGTTCTGGCGCAGCATGTGACGAAATGGTACGGGCCGCGGCGCGCCGTCACGGATGTATCCTTTGCGATCGAGCCGGGCGAGATCGTCGGCCTGCTCGGGCCGAACGGGTCCGGAAAGAGCACGATCTTCCGCATGCTCACGGGCTATCTAGTGCCGACCTTCGGCCGGATCGAGGTGGCGGGCTGCGACGTGGTCGCCGATTCGCTTGGCGTCCGCCGCGCCATCAGCTACGTGCCGGAGGATGCGCCGCTCTACGATCACATGAGGGTCGGCGAGTTCCTGCATTTCATGGCGGGCATCAAGGGGCTGCACGGAGCCAAGGCGCGCACCGCAGTCAATGAGGCCGCCGAGCGGCTCGACCTGACGGGGGTCATGACGCTCTCGACCGGGAAACTGTCGCGCGGCTTCCGCCAGCGTGTCTCGATCGCGCAGGGGCTGCTGGCCAATCCTGAGGTGCTCGTGCTGGATGAGCCGACCAGCGGGCTCGATCCGCATCAGGTGATCGCGGTACGCGAACTCATCCGATCGCTCGCAGGTCGCCACACGGTGTTGATGGCCTCCCACATCCTGCCCGAAATCGAGAAGATCGCCTCGCGCGTGATGATCCTGCTCGATGGCCGGCTCCTGACGGCCGATGCGCTGAAGGAGATGATGCAGGACCTGGCGCTGAGGCTGGCGACGCCGTCGCCCGAAGCTGCCGTGCGCCATGCCGCCGAAGGTGTTTCCGGCGTGCGCCACGTTGCGCCCGATCACGACGCGGGTCATTATCTGATCCGCGCCGAGCGCCGCGCATCGCTCGCGGCCGATCTGATCGCCGCGCTCGTCGCGGCCGATGTCGCGGTGTCGGCGCTCTCCGAGTTGCGGCCGGGTCTCGAGCAGGTGTTTCTCGATCTCACCAGGGCCCCGAGGGAGGCCGCATGAGAAGTTTTGCGGTTCTGCTCCGAAAGGAAGAGACGGCACTGTTCTCTTCGCCGATCGCCTATGTGCTGATGACCGTGTTCCTCCTCATCATGGGCTACAGCTTCACGCTCACGCTGTTCCTCAGCCACCAGCCGAGCATGGTGCACATCTTCTTTCAGATGTTCGTGCTGTTCGGGCTCACGGCGCCGCTGATCACCATGCGCCTATTTGCCGAGGAGCGGAAACTGAAGACGCTCGAAGTGCTGTTGACCGCGCCGGTGTCGGAGCTCGCGATCGTCTTGGCAAAGTACCTCGCCGCCATGAGCCTGGTCGTGGTCATGCTGCTGCTGTCGGGCGCCTACGCCGCTGCGCTCGCCTGGTTCGGCGATCCTGACTTCGGCCCGATCTACAGCGGCTATCTCGGCCTATTGCTGTTCGGCTCGGCGCTGGTCGGCACCGGGCTCCTGGCGTCGGCGCTGACGGCGAACCAGGTAATCGCGGCCCTGATCACGCTCAGCGTGTTCCTGCTCTTGTGGATCATCGACAATTTCGGCTGGCTGCTGCCGAGCCCCGCTGACACGCTGGTCGTGAACCTGTCGTTGTCGGTTCATTTTCGCCCCTTCGCCATCGGCTCGATCTATCTCTCCGACGTCGGCTTCTTCCTCAGCGTCACGCTTCTGACGCTGCTATTGACTGTGCGGGCGCTGGCGCGGCGATGATGGCGCGCTTGACCAGAGCCAACATCATCGTGGCCGCGCTGGCAGTCGGCGCCGTCGCCTGCGGTCTGCTCGGCTTTGGCGGCATGAGTGAGACCGCATCGAACAGCATTCTGTTCGTCGCCTGTCTGCTCGTGCTGCTTGCCCTGTTCATGCTGGCGGTGCGGCTTCCGTTGCGCGGCAGCGGTTCGCGCGCCTCGGCCTGGGTTACGAATGCGGCCATCGTGCTGGGCGCGATCGCCGTCGTGACGGGCGCCAATGTTGCGCTCTATCGCCATGACGTGCATCTCGACGTCAGCCAGGAGGCGTTGAACACGCCACCCCGGCAGCTGACCGACGTCATCGCGCAATTGCGCACTCCGCTCGCGTTGACCTATTTCTACAATGCCAGCGATCCCAACGCGGTCGCCCTGCGCGACCTCGTGCAGATCGCCGCTCGCAACCATCCACTGTTCGCCTTTCGCGCCATCGATCTCGACAAGGAGCCCGGCACGGCGCGCGACCTCGGCGTGCGCGCCTATAACACTGCGGTGCTGCAGGCCGAGGATCGCAAGGTCCTGGTCGAGAGCGTGATCGATCCCGCGCGGCTCGGCTTGGCTACGCTGCGCGTGCTGCGCAAGCGCACCGAGACCGTCTGCTTCGTCACCGGGCATGGCGAGACTTTCCGCCCGATGCCGTCGCACTTCCATTATAGCCATGTCGAGACGCTGAAGGGCCATGAGACGCCCGGCGCCGGCGACGTGCTGGAGGCCGCGCCCGAGCAGCTCGACCGGCTGCAGCTCGCGCTGAACCAGATCGGCTTCGAGATGCGCGAGCTCGTCACCGCGACGGCGTCGGCAATTCCGCCCGACTGCTCGGTGATCGCCGAGATCGGGCCGCGTACTGCCCTTACCGCGGACGAGGTGCAGCTGCTCGGCAATTACCTCAAAGGCGGCGGCCGGCTGTTGCTGCTGCTCGATCCGCTGTCGGAGATATCAGGTGATTTCGAGCGGCTCCTGCTCAGGCCGGTCGGACTGGCGAGCGAGGCCGCGATCGTCGTCGATCCCCTCAACCATTTCCGGACCGACGCCGACAAGGTCGCGGTGCCCTATTATCCAACCCATCCCATCACAAAGCGCCTCGCGCTGACCGTGTTCCCGCAGGCGCGGCCGCTTCTCGTCGCGCAGCCGCCGTCCGGTGTCAGCCTCGTCGTGCTGGCGGCGAGTAGCCAGGACAGCTATCTGAAATCGCCCACGGCCGTGGTTGCGGCAACAGGCGGAGAGGCGCCGAGCGCAAAATCCGGCCCGCAGCCGCTCGCGGTTGCGCTCGAGGGGACCTGGCCCGGCGCGGGCGAGGACAAACGCTTTCGTCTCATAGTCGCCGGTACCAGCAAGTTAGCCAGCAACGAATACTTCCCCTACGTCTCCAACGGCGAGCTGTCGCTGTCGATGCTGCGCTGGCTCGCCGAGGATGATGCAAGCCCGAGCGTGCCGCCGCAGCGGTTGAAGCTGCCGGAGATCGTGCTGACGAGCCGCCAGATGCGCGACAGCTTCCTTGTGCTGGAGGTCCTGTTGCCGCTGAGCACCGCGGTGTTCGGCATGCTGATGTGGTGGAGGCGGCGATGAGGGCAGCGGCTGCAAGCAGGACCGGACGATGGCGAATGCCGCTATTGGCCGCATTGCTGCTGGCGCTGCTCGCCGTTCTTGTGATCAGCGGGCAGTGGCCGGAATTGCGGAGCAAGGTCGCGTTTGCGCCAAAGGGCCTGGTGGCGATCGCGCCCGCTGACGTGCGTCGCGTCGCGATCCGCTCCGGCGGCGACAGCATCGTGCTCGTCCACCGGGCGACCGGCTGGGGCATCGAAGCTGTCGATGGCGCCGTGCCGCCCGAGCTCGGCAAGCATCTTGATACGGCGCTGCGGCTAATCAATGTCAGCGAGGTCGTGCGCGAGATGCCGGCAAGCGAGCTCACAGTCGCGAGCTTCGCCGAGTTCGGCCTCGATCCGCCAGTCATCGTCGCTGCGATCGAGGCGAACGGCGGCACTGCTGCGACCATCAATTTCGGCGCGCTCAATCCGGCGAGCACCTCGCATTACGTCCGGCTCGCGGGCAAGGCCACGGTCGCGCTAATGCCACGCCATGTGGCGGAGGAGTGGCGCGTGGCTTTCGACATCGCGCGCCGCTCCCGCGACCAGGCAGGCCACGGCGCGGCGAGCCGCGGCAAGGACCTGCTGCTGCCGGTCTCGATCGCGCAGATTTGGGCGATCGAGATCGTATTTGCCGGCAAGCTGACGCGGTTCGAGCGTGACCCCGACGGCAACTGGTTCCGTCATCTCGGCCAGCACAGCCATGCCGCCGGCAACGTCGCCCATCTCGCCGATCCCGCTCAGGCCCGCATCATCGATGCGGCGCTGCGCGCGTTCGATGCGTCGGCTGTCGAGACGCGCATCGGGCACGCCGAGCCGTCGCAGCTCGCGCGGTATGGCCTCAATCTGCCCGGCCTGATCCTGCTGGCCTTCGCGCGCGACTCGTCGACGCCGCTGGCGCGGCTCGAATTCGGTGCCTCAGCCGATCCGCTCGATCGCTATGCGCGGCTTGCGCCCGATGGCGCCGTGGTCACCGTGGCCGAGTTCGAGATGCGCCGTCTCACGGAGCTGTTGCGCGCCGTCGGAGCGGCCTCGTGAGACGATCGTGGCGGGGGTCCTTGGCTGCAATCCTGACACTGCTGGGCCTGGCCCTGCCGGCCTGGGCGCACCAGATCAACCTTTCCACAGCGCGCCTCACCTCGACCGACGACCGCATAGTAACCGTCGAGATGGGGCTCAAGGGCAGCGACGTCGACCGTCTGGTCGGCACCAAGCTCTATGACGCCAAGGAGGATACGGTCGATCCCGCCGCGGTCGCCGCCGCCACGCCGGTGATCCTTGCCTATGTGACCGCGCATCTGGCCGTGAGAAATGCCGCCGGCATCGCGTGCCCGGCCGGCGACGCCGCGATCCTCGCCGATGGCGACGGCGTCATCTTCCGCAACACCTTCTCCTGCGCCACCGTGGCCGGCGACATCATCTATCGCTCCACGGTAATGACGGAGAAGGATCCCACCGCGCGGCAGGTCGTGCTGGTCGCGCAAGGCGGACACGAGGCGCAGGCGCTGCTCGATGCCGACAACACGACCGTGACACTGTCGGCGCAGGCGCCATCGCTCGCCTCGACGATGCAACGCTATCTTCTCACCGGCATCGAGCACATCTTTCTCGGCTACGACCACATCGCCTTCCTGGTCGCCGTCGTGCTCTGGGCGCGGCGGCTCGTTCCCGTCATCAAGATCGTGACGGCGTTCACGATCGCGCATTCGATCACGCTGTCGCTGGCGGCGCTTGGCATCGTCATCATCCCGAGCCGGATCGTTGAACCCGCGATCGCGGCATCGATCGTGTTTGTTGCCGTCGAGAATTTCTTTTCGCGGGACATCGACCGGCGCTGGCGCGTGACCTTCATGTTCGGGCTGATCCACGGCTTCGGCTTTGCCAGCGCGCTGCAGGAGATCGGCCTTCCGTCACATGCGGTCGTGTCGGCACTCGCGGCCTTCAACATCGGCGTCGAGATCGGCCAGGTCGCTATCGTTGCAATGGTGATTCCGGCGCTGATTGGCCTAGACGGCCTCGTGGCGATCGACAGAGCCAAGCCGGCGAGGCCCGCAGCTTTGGTCTATGCGCTGTCGGCGCTGATTACCCTGCTCGGCAGCTATTGGTTCTTCACGGGCGTGGTCGATGCATAGCAACTCAACCGATCGGAGAGGCAGATACGAGACTACTCAGCAGCCCATTCGATCCCGCGCGCGAAGCCGCGCTGGTCACGGGGTGCGAAATGGCTTGAGGTGAGCCTCACGTTAGACGCCGTAGAGGCGCTGGTACTCGACACGAACATCCTCGCGGATGCCTTTGCGGGCAAACCATCGCCCATCCGAAGCACGACTTAACGCAGCCATCCGCAATGCCATTTGTGACGCCTTTTGTATTTTAGGCGGCGCAAATACGTCAGGTCTACCAGTAAGATGCCGGGATTGCAGGACAATTCAACTGTGTTGGTACAGTTGGGTGGGCTCGAATCACCGACTTCCTGTTCCACAGAACGAAGGTCAGATTCGGCCGCACCAGCTTCGCACCAGAAGCAACGCGAACGAACGCCAAGAACGCGATCGAACCCTAGCGAAAACGCAGCAGAATCAACCACTTCGATGATAGTCTCCCGCTCATAACAGCCTAGTTGATGGTTCGAATCCTCGACCGGCGAAGAGAGCACGGTCGTGTCATCAAATTGAGTGTTGAAGAAAGGCGCGTTCGAAGTGGATTGCTCCCGTTAAGTGGCACTTCCGCTAGTTCGACATGTTGGTGTCAAGGAGCGCCAGAAGTGAGCGCACCCCTACTAGTCGCCGACGTCCGATCGTTGTCGTGACGATACGCCCAGTTCCGATCAACTCGTAAAGCTTCGTGCGTCCCAAGCCGGTCGCTTCGCATGCATCGTCAACCGTGCAGGTGAGCCGCTGCGCGAATGCAACGTGCTCGGTTCTGCGGCTGTCGGAGCGGATAGACTGACTAGTGAATGCTGTCTGCCAGCTTTCTCTCGTCGATTGTATCTCACGTGGCCGGCCCTCTTTTCGCACGAAGCTCGACAGGACAAGAGTTGATTGTGCGACAAGCAGCGTCACTGCGAACATCCGAGGGCGCTCGCGTACGACAGCGCACGTCAGCGGCGGTTTGAATATTTCTGGACACCAAGGGCGAGGAGCAAATTTTTCGCGAATGCGGCAGCCACAATGAGGCACCGCGCCGAGGCTAGTCCGCTATGTCGGTAGCAAATTCCCCAAGCGTTCGTCGCTGTTCACCAGCGTCTTATTCAACCATTATTCAACGAACGTGGCTGATACCTGGCTAAGTGCCTGAGTTTGCTGGCGCTCCCTAGGGGAATCGAACCCCTGTTTCAGCCTTGAGAGAGCGACGGGAAGCGCTTGAAGAAGATGCGGCTGTTGAGCCAATCAGCTTCGAAGCGCGAACTCGCAACCGCACCAGTTTCGCAGCAGAAAAGACCTCACCGAAACCAACAAACGCGATCGAACCGAAGCAAAATCAACGGACCTGACCGAGATTCTGCCGCTTGCGGCGGCGGGGACATCGGCCGGGAAACCGATCACCATTTGAAGGATGCAGTGAGAAAATCTGGCGTGCCGCCACATGCGGCGCACAAGCTGAGAAGCTCGGGCTCTCCAAGGGACCGGTGAATGCCTGTCCGCACCAGAAGCGTCGACAATCCCATCGCCCTGCCGCCGCAAACGTCGTGTTCTGGGCTGTCACCGACCATGATCGCGCGCTCGACATCTGTCGTTACACCGCCCAGCGCGTGGCGGAAAATCACACCATCCGGTTTGCCGACATAGTCGACCTGGCCTCCAAGGTCCTGATAGATCCTTGCGATCGCGCCCGGTGCGGGAACGAGCTCACCGTCCCTGATCATGGTGATGTCCGGATTGACGCAGATCGCCGGCACGCCCGTCTGCGCCGCGGTCTGCAACAACGCGCGATAAGAATCCAGCGAGGTCCTCGGCGCGTCCGAGCCGGCGAAGACCAGGAAGGCGGCGTCATCCGGTCGAGTCACCAGATCGAATACATCCGACGAAAAGGCGTATCGATCGCCGCGGCGTCCGATCACGCAAACCGCTGCGCCGAGCGTAAACCGTGGGCCGAGGCCGCCGCTGCGCACGAGCTGCAAGCCGACCTCTCCCGAACTCAAGACACGGAAACGGCAGTCGGAAAAGCCCAACTGGGCGAGCCGGGCCATGTTGTCGGACGCGTTCTTGCCTGAGTTCGTCAGCACGATGACGTCGCGCGCGTGGTCAGCAATCCTCGCCAGGCCATCGATGGCACCGGGATAGGCGGCAACGCCGTCATGCAGCACCCCATACTGATCGACGAGGTAGACATCGAATTGGTCGGCGATGTCGCGCAATCCGGCGATCCGCTTCATGACGAAAGCCCCGCTCGGAGTGCGAGCCGGGCAACGCCAACGGCTGCTTCGTCGTTCAAGGAGGCCACCACGGGCACGCCGAGAGCGGCAGCGCGGATGCGGCGCCAGACCTCGTTCGCAGCACCGCCGCCGACTGTGGCAACGCCGGTGAGAGAAGGACCACCGAGCTCGGACAGCCGCCGGTAACCCAGCGCTTCGATGCGTGCGATGCTTTCGAACAGTCCTTGCAGAAATGCCGCATCGTCATCGGGACGGGGCGTCAGCCGCGGGGCGAGTGCGGGATCGTTAATGGGGAATCGTTCACCAGGCGCAGGCAGCGGATAGTAATCGAGACCGGTGCTGGTGCCTGGATCGATCCGCGCGCTGATCTCGCGCAATTGCTCGGATGAAAAGAACTGGGAAAGCGTCGCTCCTCCAGTATTGGAAGCGCCGCCGGCCAGCCAGAGGTCGCCGATGCGATGGCTGTAGATGCCATATTCGGGGGCGAACAAGGGCACTTGGCTCGCAAGCTTCAGCACCAGCGTCGAACCCAGCGATGTGACGGCATCTCCCGGTTTCGCGGCGCCGGTCGCCATGAAGGCGGCGCACCCGTCCGTCATTCCGGCGACAACGACAGTTTTGGCGGGCAGCCCAAACTTCTGCGATGCCGTCGGCGATAACTGGCCGATGACGCTGCCGGCTCGCACCACCGCCGGAAGTTTTGGCAACGCAACGCCGGTGGCTGCAATCCAGTCAGGCCATCGCCGGCGGACCGGATCATAGCCGGTCTTCAGCGCATTGCTTTCGTCGCTGACATCGAAGCGCCCCGAGAACTGCGCGGCGATCCAGTCGGCCTGATGCAGAACCCTGACAACGCCCGACGTCTGCAACAGACGCATCGCGCGCGCCAGCGGCGAAGTCACGCCATGAACAGCGGCCTTAGGCGGCGCGACGCGTGCGACCGCAGCGATATCGGCATCGTCGGCGCGGTCATTGTAGAGGGTTCCAGCCGCCATCGGGGCGCCACGATCGTCGATCCCAACCAATGTCCCTGAGGTGCCGTCCACGGCCAGTGCTGCGACCCGCGTCAGATCGATCATCGATGAAAGGCGCATCATCGCATCGTCGAGCCCACGCGCCCATACCAATGCGTCCTGGGTGATCCGATCGCCTTGACGAGGCGCCGGCGGCATCGCCGCAGTTGCGAGGGCCGCGATCTCGGCGGCGCGATCGATCGCAGCGATCCGGACCCCGGAGGTCCCGACATCAATCCCGAGAACGAGATTGCTCATGGCATCCTCGCATCGAGCGACTGCCGATATTTCTCTGCGTCCCAATTCAGCAATTGCGCTTCGTCATCCGCGCTCAGCGGCGCGATCGGATCGTCGCTCGCGAGCCGGCACGTGACGTCCGCCAGACAGCCGATCATCGCGCGGGCGCCTGGCGTCGCCGCCGCATGCACCAGGACGCCAGCACCGGGAACGACGACCAATGGCGTGCCGACACGGCCGCAGCGCCGCGCAGCGTCGACCGCTCGTTCGCCGGCGTCGGCTGTCACGATGCCTGGACCGAGAAAGACGACGTGATCCGGATAAAGCGATCCACGCCGAGCCGCGGCGAGACTGACCAAGTCGGTCGCGATCGCATGGCGGCGATCGTCATCCGGAATCGAATAGCCGTCGCCCGCGGCGGCCTGCAGCACCTCGCGATCCGGCTTCGGCGCCGCGCGCGCAACCCTGGCAAGCCGCTGCGACACTTCCGCGCGGAGCCGCTCGGCTTCAGCTACGCTGTCGGCGGCGACCACCAATCCATGGTTGCCGAGCACCAAGACGTTTGTCTCGGCTGTGAGATGTCTAAGCATGGCCCGCCCCAGCGGGGCGCCAGGGCGAACATAAGGCACGAAGCTCCAATTCAGCCCGGACAAGCGCGCAGTAAGCCGTTCGACCGCGTCGGACAGGCACACGGCCGCGATAGTCTCGACACAATGTACATGCACGACCACGCGCTGCGGCATAACCGCATGCAAAGTGGTTTCGATCGAGGGACGCAGCGCAAGATCCGTGAGATCGCGGCGCACGAACGGCTCGCACGTTTCGCAGGCGGGATCGCCGGCCGCCAAGCCGTCAAGCACCGCGGCGACATCGATCGGAATCAGGATCGAGCGCTCGGTGGCCTCCGCCATCCAGGTGCCGCTCGCCTTGACCCACATCACGCCATCGCGCTTGAGCGAGATGTTGCCGCCGGGCCCTTGAATGACGAGCGGATTGCGCCCAAGCCGCTCTGCCAGCGCGAGCAGGTCGCGCATTTCGGAATCGTCGGTATCCGTCACGCGGATTTCGCCATGGTGAACATCCAGTCGGAAAAAGCCTGCTTCTGGCCAGGCGTGAGATGGAGGCCGTGTTTTGTGCGCCGCTCCAGGACATCCTCCGGCGTCAAGGCCCATTCGTCCCGTTGCAGGAATTCGGCCTCACGCTGATAAAACACGCCACCGAAATGGCGCCCCAGGTCGGCGGGCGCACGAACCTTATCAAGCAGCCCGAGAGCGCGTATCCCGTAAAGCCGCGCATAGTGATCGAGTACCTCGCGCGGTAAAGCCGGATAGTCACGACGAAGGCCCGCGGCGAACGCATCGAAGTCGGCCCACGCGATATCGCCGCCCGGCAGCGCAGCATCTGATGTCCACGGGCCAGTCATGCCCGGAAAATACGGCCTCAGCTTCTCGAGCGCCTGCTCCGCCAACTTTCGAAAGGTCGTGATCTTGCCGCCGAACACCGACAGGATCGGCGCGGCGCCATCGGCGTCATTGAGCTCGAAGACATAATCCCGCGTCACCGCTGAGGGATTCTCGGCGTTGTCATCGAACAGCGGCCGAACGCCCGAGAACGAATGGACAACGTCGGCGCGTGAGAGCTGTGTTACGCAATAGCGATTGACCGCGCGCAACAGATAAGAGATCTCGTCCTCGCCGACTGCGACAGCGTCGGCCTGGCCGCTATAGGGGATATCCGTGGTCCCGATCAGACAGAGATCGTCCTGATACGGATTGACGAAGATCACCCGGCGATCGTCGTTCTGGAAGAGATAGGCGTGCGGCCCGTCCCAGAACTTCGGCACAACGATGTGGCTGCCCTTGACCAGGCGAACGCGGTGGCCTGCATTCAACCCGGCATGGTGGCGAAGCACATCTTCGACCCACGGACCGGCCGCATTCACGACGGCACGGGCCGAGACGATGGTGACGGCGCCCGCCTGGTCGCGCAGCTCGGCGTGCCAGATCCCGCCGTCCCTGCGTGCGGACACCAGCGCGGTCCGTGTCAGGATCCGCGCGCCACGAGCCGCCGCGTCGAGCGCATTGAGCACGACCAGCCGCGCGTCGTCGACCCAGCAATCAGAATATTCGAAGCCCGTCCTGTACTCCGGTTTGAGCGCCCTGCCCGCAAGCTCGGTCGGCAGATCGAGGCGGCGCGATTTCGGCAGCAGCTTGCGGCCGCCGAGATGATCGTACAGCATCAACCCGAGCCGGATCATCCAGGCCGGACGTTGCTCCTTCGAATGCGGCAGCACGAAGCGCAGCGGCCAGATGATATGCGGCGCAGCGCGGAGCAACACTTCCCGCTCGATCAGCGCTTCGCGCACCAAACGGAATTCATAATATTCCAGATAACGCAGGCCGCCGTGAACCAGCTTTCCCGAACGCGAGCTCGTGCCCTGCGCCAGATCGTCCTTCTCGCAGAGCACAACGCTGAGGCCGCGGCCGGCCGCATCGCGTGCGATACCTGTGCCGTTGATGCCGCCGCCGATGACGAGAAGATCGACCGGGTCTGGTCCCATCACGCTGATGCGATCTTCTTCGATTTGGACGGCGGGTCCTGCACGCCGTAGCTGCCGAAGGCGCTCGCCGTGTCGGCGATCTCGGTCTCGCTGAGCAGAACCGGCCCGCCGATCGCCAGAGTGAGATAATATTGCCGTGCGATGGTCTCGAGCTCGACGGCGAGCCACATCGCCTTGTCGAGCGAGGTTCCGACCGCGATCATGCCGTGGTTGGCCAACAGGCAGGCCGTGCGGCCCTCCAAGGCCTGCAGCGCATAGTCGGATAGCTCCTTGGTGCCGAAGCGCGCATAACCGGCGACGCGTACGTTCATGCCGCCGAAGGCGGCCATCATGTAGTGGCAGGCCGGGATTTCCTTGCGTGCGATCGCCAGCACCGTCGAATAGGTCGCGTGGGTGTGCACGATGCCGCCGACCTCGGGCCGCGCCTTCATGATGTCGAGATGAAATCGCCATTCGGTCGACGGTTTCAGCGGCCCTTCCCACGATCCGTACTCACCGTTGATCGGCATTGCGGCGACCATCTCGGGCGTCATGATGTCATAGGGCGTCGCCGACGGTGAGATCAGCATGGTGTCGCCATGCCGCGCCGAGATGTTCCCCGATGTACCCTGGTTCAGGCCGGAGGCGTTCATCCAGCGGCATTTGTCGATGATTGCTTTGCGCAACTGCAGCTCGGTGTCATCCATGGTTCGGCTCCTGAGAGATCAGCAAAGGTGATGAAGGGAATCGCCGTTCAGATATCGCTGCACTTCCAGCGCCGCGGCTCGGGCCGCGATCCTCACGGTCTTGACCGACGCGCCCGCGATATGCGGCGTCAACGTGACGTTCGGCAGTTGCAGCAACGGCCAATCCGGCGGAACGGGTTCGACCGCGAAAGTTTCGATGGCGGCGCCGCGCAAATGATCGGAGGCAAGCGCATCATACAGCGCCTGGTAGTCGACCAGCGGGCCGCGCGCGGTGTTGATGAAGTAGCTGCCCGATTTCATCGCGGCGAACTGCGCGGCACCGATCATGCCCCGCGTTTCCTCCGTGACTCGCGGATGTAGGCTGACCACGTCGGATTGCGCCAGCAGGCGCTCCAGACCGACCTGCTCCACATCATCATTGAGGTCCTCGACCGCGAGCTGCACATAGGGATCGCACACCAGAATGCGGCAACCGAACGCCTTGAGCAGCCGCACCACGCGGCGGCCGACATGGCCATAGCCGATGATGCCGACCGTCATCGCGGACAGCTCATCGCCGGTCAGATCGGCGCGGTAGAGATCGCCGCGCCACTCGCCCCGCCGCAACGAGTCGTGACCGCGCGTGATCAGACGAGTTTGCGAGAGGATGGCACCGATGGTGAATTCGGCGACCGCACTGGCATTGCGTCCCGGCGTGTTGACGACCTGGATGCCGCGTGCCCGCGCCGCAGGGACGTCGATGTTGACGGGGCCGCCGCGGGACACCGCGACCAGTTTGAGGTGTGGCAGGCGATCCATCATGGTGGCCGACAAAGGCGCGAGATGCGTCACCAGGATCGGCGCGTCGCCGATGAAGGCCACGATGTCGTCGGGCTGCCCCATATATTCCTTCAGGCCATCCATGCCTGCCTTGGCATAGCCGTGCTCCATCGGCTCGTCGGGCCATGGCTGTTCGAACGAGCGGATCGTCAGCGCATCACCGCAAACATCCCGCAACGCCTCCTCGAACAGGCGCGGCAGCATGAAGCGGTCCCCGATGATGGCCACCGACTGCGTCATCAGTTAGCCTCCCTTGCGTCAGCCAGGGCGGCCCAGATCGGGGACATGGCTTCGCGAACAGAACGGTAGATCGGAAACAGCTTGTCGTAGAGCACACGACGATCGGGATCGGGGTCGACCGACGGACCGAGCGTCGGCGTGACCCAGCGATCCGCGCAATCCGCGAGGCTCGCATAGTGGCCGAGGCTCATCGCGGCAATCATCGCGGCGCCGGCGGCGCCGGTTTCCTCGCGCATCACCCGCCGCACCGAGGCGCCGAGGATGTCGGCGAAAATCTGCAGCAGGCTCGACGAGCGCGCCGCACCGCCGGTGACGCGAATCTCGCTCGGGATATTCCCCATCACGCTGTAGCAATCGCGCGCGGCAAGGCCCAGCCCTTCATAGATCGCACGGATCAGGCCGGCAAAAGTGGTGCTGGTCGACAACCCGACGAATTGCGCGCGCGCATCGGCATTCATGAACGGGCCGCGTTCACCAGCTTCCAGGATATACGGATGATACAGCGCGCTGCCCGGTGTCGCGGCGGCGGGTGTCGACGCCGGCGAGCAGCGCCTGCCGGTTGGCATCGACGCCCGCCATGGCACAGGCCTGCCGCGCCGTCTCGATCGCCCAGTCGATGTTGACCGTCCCCGCCATATTGGACTGGATCTGCGCATAGAGCTGAGGTTCGGGCAGCGCCATGGTGTAGCCCGAGCAGGCCGGATTGAGCGCCACCGCATCAGCGCCGACGCTCATCCGCATATGCATGCCGGTCGAGCCGAGAATCGAGCAGCCGACCTCACCGCCGACATCGTAGAGCCCGCCACCGATCGCCGAACAGACCACGTCGACGTAGCCGAGCACGACAGGCAAGCCGCTCGGCAGGCCCGTCGCTGCCGCGGCCGTGTCGGTGAGACCGTGATGCGCCCGTGCGCCATCCACGATCTCGGGCAGTAGACCAACATGCTGCGCAATGCCGAGTCGTCGAATATCTCAGGCGCGTAGCTGCGGCTGCGAAAATCTCCATAAGTAAAGATGGCCTCCGACGGGTCGACGGCGCGAATGCCGGTCAGCTTAAAATAGAGCCAGTCCTTGCAATGCAAGGCGGTCGCTGCGCGTTGCAATCGCTCCGGCTGGTGCTGCTGCATCCAGGCGAGCTGGACCGACTGCTGGCAGGCGTTCAGACCGGTGCCGGTCGTCGTATAATGGGCGGCGTGATCCGGTCCAGCCACGAAGAGCGCCGCCATCTCGGCCGCCCGCGAATCCAACCAGATCAACCCGTCGCCGATCGGCTCGCCATCGGCATCGATCAGCCAGCAACCGTCGCCCTGCCCGGTCACGGCAAGCGCTACGACACGCTCGGTGAGATTGGGCACGACGGCGGCGAGATCGCACAATGTCTGCCGAGCGTCATCCCAAGTCCGCAACATGTCCTGCTCGACACATCCGCGTCCGAGTTTTGTGTAGGCATTCGGGCGCGACGTCATCCCGACCTGCACGCCGTCGATCGTGAACGCCACCGATTTGAGAACGGAGGTGCCGGCGTCGAGGCCGATGATGAGATCGCGAATCATGCGGCTCGCGCTCCATGCGCCAGCGCAACGGTAGTATGAGGATCGAAGATGTGAAGATCCTGCGCCCGCACCGCATACGGCACAGTGTCTCCGATCGCGGCCCGCACCCGGGCATGGGAGACCGCGACCAATAGCTTACCGGCCACCGCCATCGCGACGTGGCTCTGGTCGCCGAGCCATTGGTTGGAAACGACACGTGCCGTCGCGGCGCTGCCATTGCCGAGCACGACACGGTGCGGACGAACGCCTAGCACAACCGTGGTCCGGTCGCCGATCGCCCTCCGGACCTCCAGTCCCAGCTCGTTGTCGCTGAAGCTCAAGTTTGGGCCATTGTCGAGCGCGAATGTGGTGCGGCCATCGTCGCGGATCACAGACGCATCGAACACGTTCATCGGCGGCTCGCCGATGAACGTCGCGACGTAGAGGTTCGCGGGTTTCTCCTTGAGAACGTGCTGGGGCGCGAATTGCTGCAGCACGCCGCCTTCCATGACCGCGATGCGGTCGGCCAGCGCATTGGCCTCGGTCTGGTCATGGGTGACGAAGATCGAGGTCATCGCGCGATGTTTGAGCAGCCGCTTGAGGCGGCCACGCAACACCGCGCGCAATTGCGGCTCGAGCTGTCCCATCGGCTCGTCCAGCACATACAATGCTGCATCACGCACCAGCGCGCGCGCCAGCGACGCGCGCTGCTGCTGGCCGCCGGAGATCGAGTTAGGATAGCGGTCAAGGATCGGCTCGATCTCCACCAACGCGGCCACCTCCTGGACGCGGCGCGACACCTCGCTCGCGGAGAGCCGACCCCGCTTCAGCGCGAAGGCGATGTTCTCCCGCACCGTCAGCGGCGGATAGAGCGAATACCCCTCGAAGGCCATCGCGACGTCGCGCGCGGCCGGTGCGAGACGCTCGATCCGCCGATTCGCGAGCGATATCTCGCCGGCACTGACGTCCTCGAAGCCGGCGACCATTCGCAAGGTCGAGGTCTTGCCGCAGCCGGACGAGCCGAGCAGCGCAACGATTTCGCCACGCTCGACCTCCATGCTCAGCGCCTTGACGGCGTGAACCGGCGCGCGGCCGCGCGGATGGTAGGTCTTGTCGACGGCGCGAAGCGACAGCGGTGCGCTCATGAGCCACCTCCTCCCTTTCCCGCGGGAATGAATCGTCGGCCGCTCTCGCGCTCGAACAACAGCACCGCGTCGAGATCGAGCGCAATATGCGCGGGCCCAGTTCGGCGCGGCTCATCGCGGTCGCCGGCTTCCGACGCCAGCAATTCCTCTCCACCTTGCATTGCAAGCAGCAGCACCGACTTCTCATTTAGTGGTGTCACGGCGAGCAGCTCCACCGCAATTGTGCCCGGCGCCGGTCGATCGACTAGGCGCAATGCCTCCGGCCGCAATCCCAGCAGATAGCTGCCGCCCGCCGTCGCCGCGTAGCTCGCAGGAAGCCTGATAGTTGCGCCGCCCAGCCGGATCTCGGGCGCTCCATCGACAACCTGCGGCGCGACTTCGATCAGGTTGAGCGTCGGGTCGCCGAACAGCCGCGCCACGCCGACATTGACCGGCTCGGCATAGATCCGCGCCGGCGTATCGCATTGTGCGACCTGACCATCGAGCAGGACTGCGACACGGTCGCCCAGCGCCATCGCCTCTTTGAAATCCTGCGTCACGTAGACGACGGTCGATCCGGCGCGCTTCAGCAGCGCGGGCAGCTCCAGCCGCATTTCGTAGCGAAGCTTGGCATCGACATTGCGCAAGGGATCATCGAGCAGCAAAATATCGGGATCCGCGACCAGCGCACGCGCCAGCGCGGTGCGCTGCTTCTGGCCATTGGACAACTCACGCGGCGAATGCCCCAGCACGTGGCCGATCTTGAGAAGCTGTGCGACGGCATCGACCTTTCGGTCGATCTCGCGGCCGTCCGTCTTTCGTGCCGTCAACGCGCTTGTGATGTTCTCGCGTGCGGTCATATGCGGAAACAACGCAAAGTTCTGGAAGGCCATGCCGATGCCGCGCTTGTCCGGCGGGCTTCCCGAGGCGTCGCGGCCACGTAGGGCGATCGAGCCGACATCCGGCGGGTAGATTCCCGCAAGCAGCCGCAACAGCACGGTCTTACCGGTCCCCGATGGCCCGAACAGGGTGATGATCTCGCCCTTGTCGACGCTCAAGAACAGTCCTTTCAGGACTGCGTCATCCTTGAAAGCCTTGTGCAGGTTCCTGATCTCGATCTGCGCCATGTCAGCCCTTGACGGCTCCTAGCGACAGGCCTTCAACCAGCCAGCGCTGCGCATAGAGCGCGAGCAGCAAAGTCGGCGTCACCGAAAGCACAATGGCGGCCGCGACTTGGCCGTATTGGATTCCGGAGGCCGTGACGAAAGCCAGCGCACCGACTGTCACCGGCTGCTTGTCGGCGGACGCCAGCACCAGTGCGAAGACGAAATTGTTCCAGCAGAAAATGAAGGACAATAGTCCTGCGGCCGCAATGCCCGGCCCCGCCAGCGGCACGGCGATTTTGAAGAAGGTGCGCAGCCAGGAATGGCCCGCAATACGGTAAGCATTCTCGATATCGGGCGAGATGTCCTCGAAATAACCGCGTACGATCCAGAGGATCAGCGGCAGCGCGATCAACTGATAGACCCAGATCAGTCCGGTATAGGTGTCGTCCAGCCCGAGCTGCTGGAAATACAGCGATAGCGGCAGCAGCACCAGAAGCGGCGGCGCGAAGCGAAATGACAGGAGCGTGAACGCGATGTCCTCGCTGAGCCAGAACTTGAATCGGGCAAAGGCATAGGCCGCCGGTACGCCTAGGATCAGCGCCAGCAGCACAGCAGAGGTCGACAGGAGCACGCTGTTGCCGAGATTGCGCATGAAGGCGATGTCGAGCGAGCCGGCGCTGGTTAGCAGATGGCCGCTGATCAGGGCTTGGTAATTCTCTAGGGTCGGCACGAAGGTGAGGCTGGGTGGAATGCGCAGGATCTGCTCGTTGGTCTGGAACGACATCAAGAGGATCCAGACGATCGGAAACAGGAAGAAGATCACGATCAAAGTCAGCAGCACGGCGCGAATGACGCGTTCGACAACAGAGCTACGATCCATTTGGTCTGCTCCTCATGCCGAGGCGTGGCTGCGTTCACGCAGCCGCAACCAGTTCTTGATGAAGAAATGCGAGAGGATGTAGGTGATCAGCCATAGCACGACCAGCAGCGCCGCCGACTTTCCGACATTCGTGTACTGGTAGAATTCGAGATAGGCGCGGACCTGAAATACCAGCAAGGTGTTGCCTGGCCCGCCCTGCGTCATCGCGTAGATGATATCGAATTGCTGGATGGCATCGAGCAGCCGAAACAGGCTCGCCGTGATGATGTAGGGCGACAGCATCGGCAGCGTGATCCGGAAGAACACGAACAATCTGGGCACACCGTCCAGGGCCGCCGCCTCGAATGGCTGCTGCGGCAGCGAGCGCAACCCGGCCAGCAGCAGCACCATCATGAACGGGGTATAGACCCAGACATCGACCAGGACGACAGTGAACAGAGCCGTCGACGGGCTGGATGCCCAGCGAAAATCGGATATGCCGGCGAGGCTGACGAGATAGGACAGGACCCCGAAATTCGGGTTCGTCATCAGCTTCCACATCAGCGACGCGATCGCCGGCGCGGTCATCAGCGGCAACAGCAGCAGCACCGAAATCAGATTGTTGATGCGGGTCTGCCGCTGCAGCAACAGCGCAATGATCAATCCGAACACCAGCTCGACGCCGACCGTGATGGCCGTGTACCGCAGCGAGATGCTGACGGTGTTCCAGAACTCGGAATCGTACAGCAGGTTGGTGTAGTTACCGAACCAGATGAAACCCTTCAGAGCCGGCAAATTCAGCCGAAACCGCAATGCCGAATAATACAGCGCGGTGACGAACGGAATGAGGATGCCGATGCAGACCAAGAGCGCCGGCAGGCTGAGCAGATAGGGCAGCCACTCGACCGGACGGCGATCGACGACGCGAACGGGCTCGTCAATGGGCTGTGACGTCATGAGAGAGCCTCCGGTGCCCGACCCCTTCGGGTCGGGCGAAGCAGGCGATGAGATAACAACGGTCGCGGAGAAGGTTCAGCCGAGGCCGGCTTCCCGCAAGTGCTTGTCGATGCTGGCGGCGAGCTGATCGAGCCCTTCGCTGACCTGCACCTCCTTGGCAACCATCTTCTGCAGCGTTTCCGCCCACTGAGTGGTGACGTCGAAGAACAGCGGCTGGGCGGTGAAGTAGATCTTCGCGCCCGGCGCCGAGGCCTCGTACTGATCGAGGTAGCCGGGATAGGATTTGGCGATACGGTCGCGGAACTCGCCGTCCTTCCAGACCGAGGCCCGGACCGGATTGACGAAGTCCATCTTGCGCGCACCGAACATGTCGTGCTCGACCGAGGTTGCCCATTGCATGAACTTCCAGGCCGCGTCCTTCTTCTTCGAGAAGCTGGACATCGCCAGCGACCAGATCCAGACGTTCGGCGTCGGCGCCTTTGCCGCGGGGTTGGCCGCGAACGCCGCGTAGCCGAGATTGCCCTTCTCCTTGTTGTCGCCGCCGTTCTCGAAATAGCCGAGAATATCGGCGTCGTAGATCATGGCGGATGCACCGGCGCCGAGATCGGTGCCGACCTGATACCAAGTGTAGGTGGACCAGTTCTTCGGGCCTGATTCCCGGATCATGTCCACCCATTGCTGGTGGAACGCCTTCGAGCCGGTGGTGTTCATCGCGGCTTTGAGCTTGCCGCCATTGACCGTAAAATCCTTCTCGCCAAAATTGGCGTATCCCGACAGGAAGCCCGGATGGATCGTCGCCCAGGAGCGCGATCCGCGCACGCCGATGCCATAGGGGCCGCCGAGATCCTTGGTCAGCTTTGCGGCCGTCTCCTTCAACTCGCCGAGATTCTTCGGCGCGCTGACCTTGGCCTTTTCGAACATCTTGCGGTTATAGGTCAGATTGTTCTGCTCGTAGCCCCACGGAATGCACCATTGCTTGGCATCCGCCGAGCCGAGTTCACCGCCGGGCACGCCGTTCCAGGCGGTCGACGCGCGTAAACCGGGCATCACGTCATCCCAGGCAAAATTCGGGTTCGTCTTCTTCGGGTCTTTGATGTATTCGTTGAGATCGACCACCCACCCGGCCGGACCATAAGTCCAGGTCATATAGGCGCCGGTCATGAAGGCATCGTATTGATCGGATTTCGACGACAGTGCCGCCGTTACCTTGTCGAAATAGACGTCTTCCGGAAACACATCGTAGCTGACCTCGATCCCGGTCATCTTCTTGAAGTTATCGAGATCGGCGATCATGGCGTCGGCATAGGGATGCTTGTTGAGCAGCAGCTTGATCGCCGTCCCCTTCTGCGCCTGCCAGTCGTAATCGGCAGCCATGGCCTCCACGAACGAGGAGCCGAGCAGCAGGTTTGCCGTCGCCGCGGTGACACCAAGGCGGGCGGCACCGCGCATCAGGTCTCGACGGCTGACACGACCAGCCGCATAGGCGTCGAACAGATCCTTAATTCTGTCTGTCATGTTTCACTCCCTTTGCTTTTTTCTGCGTTTTGACGCGACGGCCTTTGCCGTTCTTTTTGTCGGGAACAACCGCGCTCCGCTCATCGACGAGACGGCGCGCGGTGAGTTCATCAGTGATCAGTCCTTTCAAAAGTCCGCTGGCCAATGCTGCGCGGATGCCTTCGACCTTGCTCGGCCCTCCTGCGATCGCCACGATGTTGCGGCCGCGCAGATCCCGCGGCGACAGCGAGATCGAGCGGCTGGACAATTCGGTTTCGACTACGTTGCCGCCGGCGTCGAAGAAATGCCCGAGCATCTCGCCGGCGACCCCGGCACGCTCCAGTTCCGCGACTTCATCAGGGCGGATCATTCCGGTTTTCACCAGCGACCCGCTCGGGCGCGCCTCGCCAATGCCGACCAGCATCAGGTCCGCCCGCCGCGCGAGATCGAACACCGCGGAGATACCGAGCTGCGCGAGCAGCACGGCGCGATCCGCTGCGCTGTTGGCATAGAGCGGCACCGGCATCAGATAGGCTTCGCTGTCGGTCCGCTCGGCAATGAGATGAATGACGTCAAACGGGCTCGCCGAGAATTTTCGCGTCAAGCCGCCGAGCAGCGACACGAACTTGACTTCCGACGTTGGCATCGAGGGCAGATGCCTGACCACGGCAGCCAGCGTGCGCCCGTGACCGATGCCGACAATCTGCCCCGCGTCGCGCTGCAGGACCGCATGCAGATAGCTCGCACCGGAAAACGCCAGGGCCTTGAGCGGCAGGCCGACCTCGCCGAGATCGGGCGCGACTTGAACCATGTCGAGCTGAAAGCGCTGTTTGAGCGCCTCTTCGAACTTCACACAGTCCGCAACGGCTCCGTCGACGAAAATGCGGATCAGGCCTTCGCGCCCGGCGCGAGCAATCAACCGATGCGCCTTGATGGCGGGAATGTTCAGGCGCGACGCGATCTCACCCTGGGTGAGCCCGCCAGCGTAATGCAGCCACGCCGCACGCGATGCGAGGCTCGCATCATCGTTATCAGGCGAAATGGGCCGATCGCTGGCGCTCACGTCTCCACCCTGTAATTTTTTTCAGTGGCGGCAAAATTTCACATGCGGGGTCGCCTGTCAATTGCGACGCCGCAATTTTGCAATGCGGTATTCCGCGATCTGAATCGCTGCAAAGCAATGCGTTCAATGCGGGGCAGCCCTTGGGGCAACTCAGGATTTCGCGAGAGCGCACTCGGCCCGATGCTTGCGCACCACTTTGCCGTCGCGTCGGCGGGTCCCCGTACCGAGCGAGATGTCGCACAAGGACGGCACACTTCCGAAGAGACGCCCTTTCGCATCTGCATGAGCGTTTGCTCGGATGATATGGCGCGAGAACACGGAGGGGGCGAGCTATGTCTCGGAACGTAGCTCAACCGGACGATGCTTTTGGGAGTGCGTGTGAGCCAATGATGTTCTTGGACCAGAGGGTGTGCCTCGAAATAATCTTCCGACCGGTTGCGCACCAGAAACGACCCGAACGAACCGTAACAAGCGCAATTGAGGGCAAGCAAAGCGCAGCTGCATCAACGAAGCTGACCGATACCCGGCCGCTCATAACGGTCTGGTTGCAGGTTCGTTCATCTGATGGCGCAGCATTATTCCTGGCCGGGTTGCGGGCAGAACAAGACTCTCCGCACTAGATATCATCTGGGAGTGTCCGTTTTGTTCCCTATCGTATCCAATTCGCCGATCGGCGCATAAGCGCCCTGCTTTCTCTCACGAATGCGCAGCATCTTGCGGGGATGAAGCGCGCGAGGACGAGAGAAGTGCAGAGTCGTGGACCACGGTCGGCAGCCTCAGCGCAAATCGATCCCGCTCTGATCAAGTTTGTTGAAGCACTTGCAATTGCCGACGCAAGACGCGATCATCTTTTCGATAGCGACCGCCTGATGAAGAATCATCTTGATGCCGCAGGCGACAAACGCATCAGCACTGGTATTCGAGATGAAACCCGCAGCGATCTATGCTCGGTTCTCGACCGAGCTTCAAAACGAAAAATCGACTGAAGATCAGATTGCTCTATGCTGCGCTTATGCGGGTCGTCATCAACTCGATGTCGTTGCTACCTTTGAAGACAAAGCGCGTTCTGGAGCCTCGGTATTCGGTCGCGATGGTTTGATGCAGCTTATGGACGCTGCGCGTCAGCATCGTTTCACACTTGTGATCGTAGAGGCATGACCGGCTCTCACGTGACATGGAGGATCTGGCCGGCATCCACAAAAGGTTGTCTTTCCAGGGGATCGAGATCCAGGCCGTCCACGATGGCACTGCAGACTCAATCTTGATTGGGATCCGCGGCCTCGTCGGACAGATGCAGCGCGAGGACGGCGCCAAGAAGGTCCGCCGCGGCATGGCTGGCGTGATACGCGATGGCCGACATGCGGGAGGGCGTGCCTACGGATATCGAACGGTACCTGGCAAACCCGGCGAACTCGAAATCGTTGAAGACGAAGCTACAATCATCCGGCGGATTTTTGCAGCATACGCAGCGGGACGGGGGCCCCGAGAGATCGCGCAGGATCTCAATCGGGGAAATATCCGCCCACCGCGAGGCCGGCGATGGAATGCATCGACGATCAACGGCAACGCCAAGCGCGGGACGGGGCTCATCTTCAATGAGCTCTATGCTGGCCGTATTGTCTGGAACAAGGTGCGGATGGTGAAGGATCCCGATACTGGCAAACGATTGTCTCGCCCAAACCCTCGTGAGGAGTGGCAGAGCATTGATGCGCCCCAACTACGGATCGTCGAACAGTCCGTTTGGGAGCAGGCGCATGCATTGAAAGACTGAGAAGGGGCATTTGGCCAGCCACATGAAGCGACGGGCGCCGCATCTCCTGTCGGGTCTTCTTCGGTGCGGTCGTTGCGGATCTGGCATGTCAGTCCACGATCGGGACAAGACCGGAAAGACCAGGATTCGTTGCTCAGCTGTGCGCGAGAGTGGCAGTTGCTCGAATCGCAGGATCATCTACCTGCGCGACATCGAAAGACTTGTGCTCAGCGGGATGGCCGAGGAGTTGAAGGACCCACGGCTGATCGAGACCTACGTCCGCAACTACAACAGTGAGCGAGAGCGGTTTGCGGGGAACGCCTCCTCGGAGCGCCTGCGGCTAGAGGCGAAACGTGACCGGATCGAAGGCGAGCGTCAGCGCAACATTGATCTCGTGATCAGGTACGTGATTTCGGAGGAAGATGCGAAGCAACGGATCGCCGAACTGAAGCAGGAGCGATTGCGCGTCGAGGCGGAACTGGCTGCCCTCGAGGAGGCGCCTACGCCCATCTCACTGCATCCGGCCACGCTGGACCGCTACATCGAGACCGTCAATGCGCTTGCCGACACGATAGCAAGCCATACAAGCGCGGAGGACGACCGCGGCCCGTTGGTCGCCGACTTCAGAGCGCTTGTGCACAGGGTCATTGTCCACCCGAAAGGCCCATGGGAAGGCTTCGAGGTCGAGGTCAGGGGAAAGCTGGCCGCGCTGGTCGGCGGAGCGCTCTTTCCGCAGGCCCACCATAGTAGTGGGTCATACGTGGTAGCGGGGGAGGGACTCGAACCCCCGACCCCAGGATTATGATTCCCGTGCTCTAACCAGCTGAGCTACCCCGCCACAGGGATCGCGGCGGCCGGATACGGCCGATCTCGCGAACGCGCGGCATATAAGGAAGGGGGCGGCGGGAAGTCAATCCGCGTTTGCGAAAAGCTTCCCCCTGCGCCAAGGCTTCAGCGGGAAAGGCTTCGGCGGGACAAGTTGGCGGGAAAACGGATGATTCTGGCGACGGATTCCTCTGTTTTCCGGAACCAGACTCGCGGGGAGTCCCCCTCACCTGGAATCCGCGCTTTGCGCAGATTCCGGCCTCTCCCCGCAAGCGGGGAGAGGCGAAGGAAGAGGCTTATTTCGGCCGGACCGTCTGGTCGCCGCCGGGGCTGCCGGGCGGCGGGATCACGGGCATGCTGCCGTCCGTGCTCGGCGCTGGGGCGTGCATTTCGGGGTCGACGCCGGCGGGTGGGCAGATCACGCCGTCGGACTTTGCCAGCTTGTCGCCGAGCGGTTCCCGGGACTGGCCGGTGGTGGTGCCGTCGGCCTGGCGGTTCGGGCGGTCCTGCGGCGAGCAGTTGGCGGCGTGTTGCGGGGATGGCGGCGCGGTCGCTTGCGGCGGCGTCGCCGGGGCGGGCGGGGCCTGCGCGATCGCTGGCCCGAAGGCGGCGATCAGGAGGCCCGCTAGGATGATGTTTGATGTCGTGCGCATAGGTGGGAAACGCGCCGGCCGCGGGCGATGTTCCCGGGGAGCGCGAGATGTGATCGGGTTATGCCGTCATTGGGAATCGCCCGGGGAGCCAGTCTGGATTGCTTCGTCGCAAGGGCTCCTCGCAAATGGCGGAGCAACTCGCGAGATATCGCGAATGGAGAGAGCCCTTCTCCCCAACCCTCCCCCGCTCGCGTGGAAGGGAGCGCACTGCTGGCGTGGCGGCGTGCCAGGCTCATCGCATCATGATTTGCGGTAGCGGATCAGGGAGAAATGGCCCATTGGCGGCATCGGGCGGCGCTCGGCGAGGGTGACGCCGCCGTGTCTGGCGGCCCAGTCGAGGAGGCGCTGCCACGGGAATTCCGGGCGCCAGCCGAGACGGCGTGCGAGCGGAGCGAAGGCGAGTTCGGAGAGTTTTCGCAGGCCTTTCTCGGCGCCGATGTGGTTGACGAGGATCAATTCGCCGCCGGGCCGGAGCACGCGCACGAACTCGTCGAGCGTGCCTTCGGGATCAGGCACGGCGGTGATGACATATTGCGCCACCACCGCGTCGAAGGCGCTATCGGGGAAGGCGAGGTTTTTCGCGTCCATCACCGAGAGCACTTCGACATTGGAGAGACGCAAGCTGCGTACGCGCGCCTGCGCCTTGCGCAGCATCGGCTCGGAGATGTCGACGCCGCAGATCTTTGTGGTGCGCGCATAGTCGGACAGCGACAGACCGGTGCCGACGCCGACGTCGAGGATGCGGCCGCCGATGCGGTCGGCCTCCGCGATGGTCGACTGCCGGCCGGCGTCGAACACCTTACCGAACACGAGATCGTAGACCGGCGCCCAGCGGCCATAGGCCTTCTCGACCCCGGCCCGCGAGATGTCTGCTGCCATGCCCCTGCCCTGCGCGAAACTCTAGAGAGTATTATTCATTGGTGAGATCGAAGTCAGCCCCGCGCGCGGTGTAGCGCCTCTCGCGCTTGCGGGAGAGGTCGGCGCGGAGCGCCGGGTGAGGGCTTTCTCCACTCGCGATATATCGCTGGTGGAGAGCCCTCTCCCAACCCTCTCCCGCAGGCGAGAGCTTTGCTTAATTGGATGTGCGGGGGTAGTTCCTGCTGCCGGGCTTTTTTTGCGCAGCATCTGACGGCGCACGGCATGGAACGGTTGCGTTTTGGTGGCCGACGGATGGCTTCGGGCGACGACGGTCATGCTGCAGCTCCCACAGCAGACAGCACCGCCCATCGTTTGAGATTCATGGCGAGGCAGATCAGGCGCAGATGGGTCTGGTTGCGCGCCAGGCCCAGATAGCGGGCGCGCGCCCAGCGGTAGCCGCCCTTGAGGCGGGCGAAGACCTGCTCGACCGGCGCGCGCCGCTTTCCCACAGCGTCGTTGAAGCGCTTCTGCCGCTCGGTCAGCGGATGATGCTTGTTGGGGCGGAACATCAGCCGCGGCTTGATGCCTCGCGCACGAAGGCCGCTGCGGCGCTCGTGCTTGTCATAGGCCTGGTCGGCATACACCGCCTTCTCATCACCGCAGATCAACTCGTCGGCGGGCACCGTGTCGTTGACCGCAGCATCGGTCAGCTTGCTGCGGCGGATGATCGCCGAGCCCTGGTCGATGCCCACATGTGCCTTGTAGCCGAAGTATCGTTTGCCGCCCTTCTTGGTCCAGCGCGCGTCAGGATCGCGCTTGCTGTTGACCAGTTTGCTCGGCGCCAGGCCGTCCGGGCCGGGCGGTTGCGGATCCTCTGGCGGCTTCGGCGGCTTCACCGCCGCCGGAATCAGACTCGCGTCGATCAGCGTGCCCCGCCGCACCACCAGCCCATGCGCCTCAATCTGGCGCAAGATCTCACTGAACAGCGTCTCGTCCAGGCCGGCCCGCTGCAAAGCCTCCCGGAAGCGCCAGATCGTTGCATGGTCGGGGGTCTCGTCGCCCAGCACAAAGCCGCAGAAATCGCGGAACGAGGCCCGATCATCAAGCGCCTCTTCAAGCTCCGGATCGGACAGCCCGTACCATTGCTGCAGCAGCAGCGCCTTGAACATCACCAGCCGTGGATAGGCCGGCGCGCCCCGCTCCGGTTCCGGCAGGCCGCCCAGCACGCGCTCCACTGCCTCCCAATCCACCAGTTCGCCAATCCGCCTCAGCACCGGGCTCCCTTTTCCTCGCCGCGACACCAGCGCGTCCGCGAAGCTCGGTTGTCCAACCTGACGATATGCCATCCCAGCCCCTTTCCCCTCAAGCCAGAGAGAATCCCAGACTCGTGCTTTATGCAAAGCTCTCGCAGGCGGGAGAGGGGGCGCACTTCCGGTGTCGCGAGAGTGCGTTCCGATCTCATGATGACTAGCCGCGCACCGCTTCCACCAGCGGCCTCGCTGCGTTGCTCGCGATCTTCGCAGCAGCGCTCTGGATAAAGCCGCCGCCGAGCACGCGGGCCTGACCCCCAGGTGCATCGTAGAATACGCAGGCTTGTCCCGGCGAGACGCCCTCCTCGCCGGCGACGAGCTCGACCTCGTAATGGCCGCCTCCGCCGCGCAGCCAGGCCGGCTGGGGCGCGCGGGTCGAGCGCACGCGCACGAACAGCTCGAGACCAGAGCCAATCGCGCGATCGATGTCGCCGCCGCCGATCCAATTGACATCGCGCAAGCTGATGCGGTGCATCTTCAAGGCATCGCGCGGGCCGACGACGACGCGGCGACTCGGGGCATCCAGCCGCACCACGAACAGCGGCGCGTGAGCCGCGATGCCGAGGCCGCGGCGCTGGCCGACGGTGAAATTGGCGATGCCGTTGTGCCGGCCGAGCACGCGCCCATCGAGATCGACGATGTCGCCGGGATCCATCGCGTTCGGACGCAGGCGCGTGATGATGTCGGTGTAGCGACCTGTCGGCACGAAGCAGATGTCCTGGCTGTCATGCTTGTCGGCCACGGCAAGGCCAAAGCGCCGCGCGAGCTCGCGCGTCTCGGGCTTGGTCATGTCGCCGAGCGGGAAGCGAAGGAAGTCGAGCTGCTCCTGCGTGGTCGCGAACAGGAAGTAGCTCTGGTCGCGGTCGCTGTCGGCGGCGCAGACCAGCGCACGCGAGCCGTCGCCCTGGCGACGCGAGGCGATGTAATGGCCGGTGGCGAGCGCCTGCGCGCCCAGCTCGCGCGCGGTCTTGAGCAGGTCACGGAACTTGACCGAGCGGTTGCACTCGATGCACGGCACCGGCGTCTCGCCGAGCGCGTAGCTGTCGGCAAAATTGTCGATGACGGACTCGCGGAAGCGGTCCTCGTAGTCGAGCACATAATGGGGAATGCCAAGCTTGGCCGCGACATCGCGGGCGTCGTGGATGTCCTGACCGGCGCAGCAGGCGCCCTTGCGATGCGTTGCCGCGCCATGGTCGTAGAGCTGCAGCGTGATGCCGACGACGTCATAGCGCTCAGCCTTCAGCAGCGCAGCCGTCGTCGAGGAATCGACGCCGCCCGACATGGCAACGACGACCCTGGTATCCTCAGGACGGCCTTCGAGATCCAGACTGTTGAGCATGGCTTTAAAGTTGTGACGGCGGCGTTCGCGATCCGCGAATAATGCTTCCAACCGGGACATCGGCGATCCCCGGGAACCCTGGTTCCCGAAGGGCACGGCTTGCCCGGTCGAAAGCGGCTGAGAGCTGCCTCCTTAATATAGGCGGCCTTCCGGTGAAGCAATCACGCCGGCCACAGGCTCAAGGCAATTCTTGCCGGGGCGGCAGAAATGACGAGGCTGGATGCGTTGCGTGCAGGCCGCACTATTTATCAAGCTATTGATTTTATTATCTAAAATTCATTCCCGGGAGCTGGCCCGCTCCTTGCTACCTCTTAGGCCGAAGATGTTGCCAAGGGGTCGCCTGTGGTCGGTCGGACGTCAGATGTAGCCGCCAGCGTGCAAGTTCCGAGCGCGCAGCAAAAGCCTGCGAAGTCGCAGAGCAGCAAGGACACGTCAGACTCCTTCGGCTCGCTGGTGGACAGCAACACCCAGGCCATCAGCAACAGCGCGCCGGCGCAGGACACCCGCCGGACCGACTCGTCGTCCTCCGCCTCCGACCGGAGCTCGCGCGACACGTCCGCGACCGACCAGCCCTCGCAGAGCAAGCCGAGCGGCGACACCGATAATTCCGCGACCGCCAGCGACACGGTCGCCGATCCGGTCAACGATCCGACCAAGGCGGCGGACAAGGCCGGCAAAGCCAAGGACAAGGCCGAGACCTCCGAGGCTAAACCGGCGGACAAGTCCGACGAGACGAAGAGCGATAAGGCCGACGGCACCGACGGGCTCGCCGCCGCCGTTGATGCCGCAGCGACCGTGCAAACCGACGCGACGCAAACGGCCGTGCCCGATCCGAATGTGATTCCTGTTGCCGTCCCGGTCGATCCGACCCCAGCTGCGGGCCCGGCCTCCGATGCCGCCGCCTCGCCGCTGACGATCGCCGCCGCCGGCCTTGCCGCCAGCGCCTCCACGGCGGCGCAGATCGCGGGCACCAAGACGGATACGGCAACGCCGGGCGACAAGAGCGCCAAAACCGCCGGCGCCAAGGTCGATGCCGACACCACGGCAACGCTGGGCGATGCCGCGACCGGTACCACCGACGGAGCCGCGACCGATGCCAAGACCAGCGGCGGACTGATCGCCGCAGCCGATCTCGGCACGCCCAAAACCTCGTTCAAGGCCGCCGTCACCACGCAAAGCCAGACCGACGTCTCCGATATCGGCCAGAATACGGGCAAGGCGAACGCCGCCACGCAGCCTCCGGCGAATACGACAACCACCAACGCCGCGCATGCCCAGGCCGCCAAGCCGCAAGCCGAGGCCGCCGCTACCGACGCAAAGGCCGATGCGAAGGCCGGCGCCACTGACGCTGTGCCCGCCACCCCGACCATGCACGCCCATGCCGGCACGCAGGGCCCCGCGCCCACCACGACGGACACCAGCGCGCAAGCCGCATCCGCGATCCAGGCGCCCGTGACCAATACGACGTCGGCGGCCACCGCCTCGACCGCGACGCTGACCGCGACCGCGGCTACCAACGGCGCCGTGCCGCTCAACGCCGTCCCGATCGAGATTGCGGCGGCCGCGCGCGCCGGCAAGACTCGCTTTGACATCAGCCTCGATCCGGTCGAGCTCGGCCGCATCGACGTGCGCATCAATGTCGACCGCAACGGACAGGTCAGCTCTCATCTCACGGTGGAGAAGCCGGAGACGCTGGCGATGCTGAAGCAGGACGCGCCGCAATTGCAGCGCGCGCTCGACGATGCCGGCTTCAAGACCGGCAGCAACGGACTGTCCTTCAGCCTGCGCGACCAGAATTCATCTGGCCAGCAGTCCGGCCAGAACAACGACAATGACGGCAATGCCCGCCGGCTGATCGTCAGCGAGGACGAAACCGTGACCGCTGCGCCGATCGGACGCGGCTACGGTCGCATGCTCGGATCGAGCAGCGGCGTCGACATCAGAGTGTGAGGAGTATTCGATCATGACCACCACGAATGCCGCCACCGCGCCGTCGGTCGTCTCCGGGACGACCGACATCCCGAAATCCTCCTCGTCGAACTCGTTGAGCTCGTCCACGGGATCGACGCTCGCCGGCAATTTCCAGACCTTCCTGACCCTGCTGACGACGCAACTGCAGAATCAGAACCCGCTCGATCCGCTCGACACCAACCAGTTCACCCAGCAGCTGGTGCAGTTCGCCGGCGTCGAGCAGCAGCTCAAGACCAACGATTCGCTGGCCCAGCTCGTGACGCTGCAGCAGACCACGCAGGCGACCCAGGCGCTGGGCTTCGTCGGCAAGACCGCGCTGGTCGACGGCTCGACCGCGAGCATGACGAAGTCGTCGGCGACCTGGCACCTCAACGTGCCCAGCGATGCGACCGTCGACATCTCCATCGCCAATTCGAGCGGCCAGACCGTGTTCACCGGCAAATACACCGCCGCCGCCGGCACCGACATTCCCTTCACCTGGAACGGCCAGGGCAATGACGGCATGCAATGGCCCGACGGCAAGTACACCATCTCGGCCACCGGCAAGGACGCCGGGGGCAACAATGTCGGCATCGCCGCGCAGGTGCAGGGCGTGGTGTCGTCGGTCGACCTGACCCAGTCGCCGCCGCTGCTCTCGATTGACGGCAACAGCTACACGCTGAGCCAGGTCAAGAGCATCATCGCCACCAGCAGCAATTGATCGCGCGCTCCACCTCTCCCCGGCGGCAAACGTGGATCAGAGTTGCGGGCTCGCGCCGAGCCCGCAAAAGTCATTCGGCATTAGTAAAGTATTTACCTTCTGTCCCGCCTGGCCAGCCGAAAACCGCGTTTCGGCTCCCGGGCCGGCGGCGTTCCAGCCGGTTTCAACGAGAATTGTATTGAAGCCTTAGGCTTAGCGGATTTTTAAGCCGCCGCGCGTAGGGTTACCGCGTGAGTTCAGTGGTTGAGAGTTTGTGAGTACGCCATGACAGAACCCCATCGCCCGAGGGTAAAATACGTCATCGGGCCGGACGGCAGTCCGCTGACGATTGCAGACCTGCCCGCACCCGGCACCAAACGCTGGGTCATCCGCCGCAAGGCTGAAGTCGTCGCCGCCGTCCGTGGCGGACTTCTCTCCCTCGAGGAGGCCTGCAGCCGTTATACCCTGACGGTCGACGAATTCCTCTCCTGGCAGTTTTCCATCGACCAGCACGGTCTGGCGGGTCTTCGCACCACCCGCATCCAGCAATATCGCCAGTAAGCGATTCGGAAATCTGCGGCTTTTGACGAAAATCGGCCTCGCCCTGCGAGGCCGATTTTTTTCATGTTGGCTTTTGGCGCGACTTTTGTCCCACCTCTTAACCTTCGTTAACCATATCGAAACCATCACCTAGGCAATAATTGCCCAGTCGGCCGCTCAGTTGCGGGTCGAAGCTTCGGGGCGGTTGCTTGCAAGGTCTTGCGGACTTCTTAAAAGGTATCGGCGCCGCCCGGTTCGGGGCGATGATCGCGGTCACCGCCGCGCTCATCGGCTTCTTCGCCTTCGTCATCATGCGCGTCACCACGCCGCAGATGACCACGTTGTTCACGGATCTGTCGGTCGAGGATTCCTCCAGCATCATCAAGGACCTGGAACGCCAGGGAATCCAGTACGAAATCCGCAACGAGGGCTCCATCATCATGGCGCCCAAGGACAAGGTCACCCGGCTGCGCATGAAGCTCGCCGAGGGCGGCCTGCCCAAGGGCGGCGGCGTCGGCTACGAGGTGTTCGACAAATCGGACGCGCTCGGCACCACCTCCTTTGTCCAGAATATCAATCATCTGCGCGCGCTGGAAGGCGAGCTCGCCCGCACCATCCGCGCCATCGACCGCATCCAGGCCGCCCGCGTCCATCTCGTACTGCCCGAGCGCCCGCTGTTCTCGCGCGAGGCGCCGGAGCCGTCGGCGTCGATCGTGGTCCGCGTCCGCGGCTCGCTCGAGGCCCCGCAGATCCGCGCCATCCGCCACCTCGTCGCCTCCGCCGTGAACGGGCTGAAGCCGCAGCGCGTCTCGATCGTCGACGAGGCCGGCCAGCTGCTCGCCGACGGCGCCGCGACCGATCCGGAACAGGCCGTCGGCGACGAGCGCCGCATCGCCTTCGAGAAGCGGATGCGCAAGCAGGTCGAGGACATCGTCTCCTCAGTGGTCGGCTCGGGCCGCGCCCGCGTCCAGCTCTCGGCCGATTTCGACTTCAACAAGGTGACCCAGACCTCGGACAAGTACGATCCCGAGGGCCGCGTGCTGCGCTCCAGCCAGACCCGCGAAGAGCAGAGCATGACCGCCGACAACAACGGCCAGGTCACCGTCAACAACGAGCTCCCCGGCAACCAGCAGAACAACGGCGTCGCGGCCAAGGACCAGAGCAAGAAGACCGAAGAGACCAACAATTACGAGATCTCCCGCACCACCAAGACCGAGGTGACCGAGGCCGGCCGGGTCAACCGCATCTCGGTCGCGGTGCTGGTGGACGGCATCTATTCCAAGAACGACAAGGGCGAGCTGGCCTATCAGGACCGCACCAAGGAACAGCTCGACCGCATCGCCGCGCTGGTGCGCTCGGCGATCGGCTTTGACCAGAAGCGCGGCGACCAGGTCGAGGTCGTCAATCTGCGCTTTGCCGACGCGCCCTCCACCGCCCCGATCGCCGAGCCTAACGGCTTCCTCGGCATGCTCCAGTTCACCAAGGACGACGTCATGTACTTCGTCGAGCTCGGCGTGATGATGCTGCTCGGCCTGATCGTGCTGTTCATGGTGGTCCGCCCGCTGGTCAAGCGCATCCTCGCGTCCGACGAGGTGGCCGCCGCCATCTCCGGCGTCCTCGCCGGGCCGGCCGCTTCGGAGGAAGCCGCGCCAGCCGCCCAGCCGCTGCTGCCCAGCGGCGCCGCCAGCGCGATCGACGTCGCCACCATCCAGGGCCAGGTCCACGCCCAGTCCGTGCACCGCGTCGGCGAGCTCGCCGAGCGCAACCCCAATGAAACCGTCGCCATCATCCGCCAATGGCTGACCGAACCCGCGAAATGATCGAGTGAATAGAGAAGTGATCTGACATGGCCGCCGCTCTGCAAAACGCCAACTCCAACGACATCACCAGCGTGATCTCGACGCTCGGGCAGCGCGCCAACAGCCGCGCCGGCGGCCCCAAGACCGAGGCGCTGGCGGGGCCGAAGCGCGCCGCGATCCTGATGCTGGCGCTGGGCGAGCAATATGGCGGCAAGATCTGGTCGCTGCTCGACGACGACGAGGTGCGCCAGCTCTCGCTGGAGATGTCGACGCTCGGCACCGTCGAGGTCGACACCGTCGAGGACATGCTGCTCGAATTCGTCTCGCGCATGTCGGCCTCGGGCGCGCTGATGGGCAATTTCGACGCCACCGAGCGCCTGCTGCAGCAATACCTGCCGCCGGAGCGCGTCAACGGCATCATGGACGAGATCCGCGGCCCTGCAGGGCGCAACATGTGGGAGAAGCTCTCCAACGTGCAGGAAGAGGTGCTCGCCAATTACCTCAAGAACGAATACCCGCAGACCATCGCCGTGGTGCTGTCGAAGCTGAAATCGGAGCACGCCGCCCGCGTGCTCGGCATCCTGCCCGAGGAGCTCGCGCTCGACGTCGTCAACCGCATGCTGAAGATGGAAGCGGTGCAGAAGGAGGTGATCGAGAGCGTGGAGAAGACGCTGCGCACCGAGTTCATGTCCAACCTGTCGCAGACCCGCCGCCGTGACGCCCACGAGGTGATGGCGGAAATCTTCAACAATTTCGACCGCCAGACCGAAACCCGCTTCATCACCTCGCTGGAAGAGGACAACCGCGAATCCGCCGAGCGCATCAAAGCGCTGATGTTCACCTTTGACGACCTCGTGAAGCTGGATTCCGGCTCGGCCCAGACCTTGATGCGCAACGTCGACAAGGACAAGCTCGGCGTCGCCCTCAAGAGCGCCAACGAGGATGTCCGCAACTTCTTCTTCGGCAACATGTCCTCGCGCGCGGCAAAAATGCTCCAGGACGACATGGCGGCGATGGGCCCGGTGCGCCTGCGCGACGTCGACGAGGCCCAGGCGCTGCTCGTCAACCTCGCCAAGGATCTGGCCGCCAAGGGCGAGATCATGCTGACCAAGAACCGCGCCGACGACGAGCTGGTGTACTGATGGCCGCTCCGGCAAAATTCCTGTTCGACACCGACTTCGCGGCGCCCGAGCGCTCGTCTCGCGAGAAGGCCGCGACCGCGGCCGAGATCGCCCAGAAGGTCGCCGAAGCCGAAGCGCGCGCCTATCAGGACGGCTTTGCCGCCGGCCAGCGCGAAGCCAAGGCCGAGAGCGACCGCCGCGTCGCACTCGCCATGGAGGAGATCGGCATCGGCATCAGAGGCATCGCCTCCGGCATCGGCAACATCGAAACCAGGATGGAGACCGAGGCGGTGGACGTCGCCGTCGCGGTGGCCCGCAAGCTGTGCGCCGACCTCGTCGCCGCCGAGCCGCTCGGCGAGGTCATGGCGCTGGTCAAGGACTGCTTCTCGCATCTGGTGGCGACGCCGCACCTCGTCGTCCGCATCAACGACGCGCTCTACGACGCCGCGCGCGAGAAGATCGAGCGGCTCGCCAAGCAGAGCGGGTTCGAGGGCCGGCTGGTGATCCTGGCCGAGCCTGACATCGACACCGGCGACTGCCGGATCGAATGGGCCGATGGCGGCGTCGTGCTGGAGCGCGGCGCCATCGCGGCCAAGATCGACGAAATGGTGGGGCGCTATATCGCGTCCCGCAGAGGGAGCTAAGCCATGAGCGACACCGACGGACAGGTCCCGCTGCCCGATCTCAACGGGCCGCTGCCGCCGACCACAGATATCGGCTACAACGAGGACGAATATGCCGCGCGGGCCGCTGCCGACCTCGAGGCCGTGTTCGACGTGCCGGTGCAGGTCTCGGCCGTGCTCGGCCGCTCCAAGATGGACGTCGGCGAGCTGCTCAAGCTCGGGCCCGGCACCGTGCTCGAGCTCGACCGCCGCGTCGGCGAGGCCATCGACATCTACGTCAACAACAAGCTGGTCGCCCGCGGCGAGGTCGTCCTGGTCGAGGACAAGCTCGGCGTGACCATGACCGAAATCATCAAGACCGAACGCGGCTAGGAAATAACGCGCGGCAGCGCGACCAGACGGACAGGAGACTGACATGCGGCTTCTCATCGTTGGCACCTTGAAGGGCCAGCTCACCACCGCCACCAAGATCGCGATGGAGAACGGTGCCACCGTGACCCATGCCGAGGATCACGAGCAGGCGATGCGCGTGCTGCGCGGCGGCAAGGGCGCCGACCTCCTGCTGGTCGACGTCGCCCTCGACATCCGCGATCTCGTGATGCGGCTGGAGGCCGAGCACATCCACGCCCCGATCGTCGCCTGCGGCATCACCAACGACGCCCGCGCCGCGGTCGCCGCGATCCATGCCGGCGCCAAGGAATACATCCCGCTGCCGCCGGACCCCGAGCTGATCGCCGCGGTGCTCGCCGCGGTCGCCAACGATTCCCGCGAGCTGATCTATCGCGACGAGGCGATGGCAAAGGTGATCAAGCTCGCGCAGCAGATCGCGGGCTCCGACGCCTCGGTGATGATCACCGGCGAGTCAGGCACGGGCAAGGAAGTGCTGGCCCGCTACGTCCACACCCGCTCGCCCCGCGCCAAGCGCCCGTTCATCTCGATCAACTGCGCCGCGATCCCCGAGCATCTCCTGGAGTCCGAGCTGTTCGGCCACGAGAAAGGCGCCTTCACCGGCGCAGTCGCGCGCCGCATCGGCAAGTTCGAGGAAGCTACCGGCGGCACGCTGCTGCTCGACGAAATCTCGGAGATGGACGTTCGCCTGCAATCGAAACTGCTGCGCGCCATCCAGGAACGCGTGATCGACCGCGTCGGCGGCACCAAGCCGGTTCCGGTGGACATCCGCATCATCGCGACCTCGAACCGCAATCTCGCCGAGGCCGTGCGCGAGGGCACGTTCCGCGAAGACCTGCTGTTCCGCCTCAACGTCGTCAATCTCAAGATCCCGCCGCTGCGCGAGCGTCCCGCCGACATCCTGGAGCTCGCCCAGCATTTCGTGAAGAAGTACGCCGAAGCCAATGGCGTGCCGCTGCGGCCGGTCTCGGCGGAGGCGCGCCGCGTCCTCTCCGCTAACCGCTGGCAGGGCAATGTCCGCGAGCTCGAGAACACGATGCATCGCGCGGTGCTGATGGCGCAGGGCGACGAGATCGGCCCCGACGCGATCATCACGCCGGACGGCGACCGCCTCGACCTCGCCAGGACCGCCCCGGCGGTCGCGCATGCGACCATGGCCGCCGAGCAGGTCACGCGGGCGCTGGTCGGGCGCACCGTGGCCGATGTCGAGCGCGATCTGATCCTCGAGACGTTGAAGCATTGCCTCGGCAACCGCACCCATGCCGCGAACATCCTGGGCATCTCGATCCGCACGCTGCGCAACAAGCTCAACGAATATGCCGACGGCGGCATCCCGATCCCGCCGGCAGGCACGCCGGGCGAATATCCGCGGATGCCGATGGTGGGGGCGTAGGCGGCCCGCACGATTATTGATGATGCGAATGCCCGGGCTCAGTCCCGGGCATTTTTGTTTGCGCCGAACACTCCACGCGCTCGCTGTCGTCCCCGCGAACGCGGTGGACATGGCGGGACCGCATCCGGCGACTAGGTCCAGCCGGCACAACGCCCTATAACCCCGCATGAGAACCACGCGAGGAACCACATGTCTCAAGCTCAAATCACGGACTGGCTGGCGTCGCAGAAGCAGGCCATGATCGATCTGCTCCGCGACGTCGTGAACATCGATTCCGGGTCCTACGATAAGGCAGGCGTCGATGCGGTCGGTGCGCGGTTCGAGCGGCATTTTGCCGAGCACGGCATTCCCTGCCGGCGCGAGAGCAACGATACCTTCGGCGATGCGATCCATGCCGAGGTGGCAAAACCCGGCAGCAACGAGAAGCCGGTGCTGTTGATGGGACATCGCGACACCGTGTTCGGCAAAGGTGAGGCCGGGCGGCGCCCGTTCACGATCAAGGACGGCCGTGCCTATGGGCCCGGCGTTGCCGACATGAAGTCCGGTCTCGTCATGAACGTGTTCGTGGCGACCGCCTTCCACAAGTTCGGCGGCTCGCCGCATCCGATCAAGGTGCTGATCACCTCCGACGAGGAGATCGGCTCGCCCTCCTCCCGCCCCGTCATCGAGCGCGAGGGGCGCGCCGCACGCGCCGTGTTCAATTCCGAGCCGGGGCGGCCGACCGGCAACATCGTCACCGGACGCAAAGGCGGCATCTTCATGCAGATGGCCATCACCGGCAAGGCCGCGCATTCCGGCGCCAACTTTGCCGCGGGCGTCAGCGCCATCGGCGAGCTCGCGCACAAGATCGTCCATATCCACGCGCTGACCGATCTCGACAAGGGTATCACGCTCAATGTCGGTCTCGTCTCGGGCGGGCAGTCCGTCAACACCACAGCGCCCTACGCGGAAGGGCAAATCGACCTGCGCTATGTCGATCCGGCGGACCGTGCGCGGATCATGGCCGCGATCGAAAAGATCGTCGCCACATCTTACGTGCCGGGCACCAGCGCCACGCTAACGATCAAGGGCGAGTTCGTGCCGGTGGTGCAGAGCGCGGAATCGAAGGCGCTGTTCGAGAGCTATCAGGCGGCCGCAAGGCAGGTTGGGCTCACCACGCTCCAAGGCGAGTTCTCCGGCGGCTGCGCCGATTCCGGCTTCACCGCGGCCGTGGGCACGCCGACCATCTGCGGCCTTGGACCGGTCGGCGGGCTTGCGCACACGCCGGAGGAATATCTCGAGATCGACAGCATCGTGCCGCGCGCACAGGCGCTGGCGCTGTCGATTTTGCGGGGGTAACCACACACGCCGTCGTCATGCCCGGGCTCGTCCCGGGCATCCACGCCTTGCGTCGATCCCGGCTGCACGTGGATGGCCGGGTCAAGCCCGGCCATGACGAGTTGAGAGAGCCGTCACGAATAACTCGGCGCGTCCGGCTTGCGGAAGATATGGATGGGATCGCCCGGCACGAGGGGCTGGCCGCTGAACATCGCATAGGCGTAGAGCGCGAGATAGGCGATCGCCAGCGCGCCGATGGCATAGAAGGCCCAGGTCGCGACACGCTTCATCATTCCGCTCCCATGCCTTCCGGCGGGAAGGCTCAGGCAGCGCTTCTAGAGCGATGAGGCGGAAAAGGCCAGCTTGTGCAGCGGTGCGCGGCGAGGATCAAACGCCGCGGCAGGCGCGCGCGGGAACGCTGGCATCGGCGAGCCTCGCGGCGTCTTCGTCCTGGTCGACCGCCACGTACTGGCCATGCCAATAGGCCAGCGCCGCGTTGCGGGTCGAGCTCCTGACATCCCTGACGCGGCCGATGACGATGCCGTGCGAATGCCGCTCCAGGATCTCCTCGACCTCGCAGTCGAACGCCGACAAGGCGCCGGCCAGCAGCGGAACGCCCGACACCGCCGTCAACCACTGGCTGCCGGCAAAGCGATCGGCGCCCTTGAGCCCGCCCTTGCCGGCAAAGCGCTCGGCGATGTCGAGCTGGTCGGCATTGAGGATGCTCACGCCGAAGGCGCCGTGGCGCTTGATCAGCGAAAAGGACGAGGCATCGCGGTTGATGCTGACCAGCAGCGTCGGCGGCTCGACCGACAGCGAAGTGACGGATGTCACCGTCATGCCGGTGACGTCCTTGCCCCGCCCTGCGGTGATGATGCTGACGCCGCCGGTGAGGTGGCGCATGGCGCCGCGGACGTCGGCGGACGAGACGGGGATTTCGGTCATGAGGTCGCGGGGCACTACATTCATGGCATGCTCCCCGAAGCGGGGTCCTGCTCTATCTAGGTACGATCGTCCGCCGGCAAAGGGGCATCCAGAACTCGCGTCACACGAATCCGGTCCGCCGCGCTCGGCACAGGGTCACAAAATCCGAAAACAACCCCATGCACAGTAGCCGGAGCGAGGAAGAACAAGCGCTTGCTGATTATCCGAATATCATTTGACACGTCGGGCAAAACAGGGGCATGATGGCATCATCAAGGGACTGGGGCTGTCGGCCAAAACTCCTTCCACACCCTGCGCTGCCATTCCCCGCCGCTGGGTCTCGCCTTCGGCGAGCCCGATGACAGGCTCCAGCGGGGAATCCAGTATTCCAGAGACGACAAACGTTCCACACAACTGCCGCGGCGTACTGGATCGCCCGCTTTCGCGGGCGATGACACCAGCTTTGGAGAGAGCGCCCTTGCTAATGCCGCCACGTCACCGGCAGATTCTGCAAGCCGCGAAAGGCCCAACCGCCGATCCGCACCGGCTCGTCGTCGGCGATCTCGATCCGCCTGGCGCGGGCGAACAATTTCGGCAGCGCGACATCGGCGATCATGGCGCGCGAGGCGAAGGCGCCGGCGCAGAAATGCGGACCGGCACCGAAGGCGACGCTCCTGGAGGTGTCACGGCGCACGTCGAACTCATCGGCACGCGCGAAGTGTTTCTCGTCGCGGTTGGCGGAGCCGAACATCAGGAACACGCGCTCATCAAGCTCAAACGACACGTCGCGGATCGTCCACGGCTTTGCGATCCGCCGCGGCGACATGCCGATCGGCGAGATCCAGCGGGCATATTCCTCGAAGGCCTGGAGCCAGGACACGTCACCGCGCAGGACCAGATCGAGCTGCGCGGGATGAGTCAGCAGCGCCCACACCGTGCCGGCGATCGCCTTGCGCGGCTCGTTCTGGCCGCCCGAGATCGCGAGCTTGACGTTGGCGCGCACGCTTTCCATCGGCATGCCGGAGGCGAGCAGCACGCCCAAAATGCTCTGATCGGGATGCTTGCGCATCGCCGGCAGGATGTCGTCGATCGCGGCGTCGATGCCTGACGTCGCGGCGTGGCAGCGCGCCTCGACCGCGGGATCGCCGGCGTAGTTGGCAATGCCCTCGATCATGCCTTGCGACCAGGCATCCATGTCCTCAAAGCCGATATTGGTGAGGCCGGTGATCGACTTCAGGCACTCGCCGGAGAACGGCAGCGCGAAGTCGCGCATGAGGTCGATGCGCCCCGGCGCGATCTCATCGAGGATGCGATCCGCATGGGCCTGGAACACCGCGGTCCAGTAGGCCTTCACCGTCTTCGGCGACACCGCCGGAAACATCGCGCGCCGCTCGATTTGGTGCGCCTCGCCGTCCTTGCGCATCATGTTGTGGCCCATCAGCCGGTTCATCAGGCCGGCGGGCTGGTGCGAGGAGAACACGTCGATCTGCTTCTCGGAGATCGAGATGTCATCGCGACTGGCCAAGAGCGTCGAGCCGAGCTGCGGCACGAAGGCGATCGGCGCCTCCTTGCGCATCTTTGCGAGCATCGGATAGGGGTCGGCCCAGAATGCGGTCGGGTCGATGTCGATGCGCGGCGCGGTGCTCAAGGCGGCCTCCCCTGGAGTGTCGTGTGATCCAGGACAGACTACCGAAATCCGCCGCCGGCGTCTGTCCCTAAGGATAGGGACAGGCCGGATGAGGATGTATCTACATTGCCGGGAACGAGGGACGCGATAGTGGTCCGCATGCCCTATAACAACGGACATCGACGAACGCATCAACGACGTTCGTTATGGGCCACAAACGGACGTTGCCGTATGTCGGCGGGTTTATCGTCGATTTGGATGAAAGGTCTCTGGATACTCGCCCGCCGAAACTTCAACCGCGACACTGTTTCCGCGAGCGTCGAGATACTGATGTCCTGACGCTGATGGCACCAACGCGGCTATTCTGTCAGCAAAATCCTCTGCCAATGCCGGATGCAGGCTCCACTCCAAAGCATCGCGGCCGTGACGCATCCCGGCGTCTCGCTCGACCGATACAGGTCTGATTGTAATCTTGTTGCCATCTACGGGGATGCAGAAGTCTTCAAACGCAGGGGCGTACGGAGTCCTCCAGAGAGCCCGCAGAAAGTCTTCCAACCGACGCATGCCGGTTGCGTCACCCCAAAGGAGTACCGTAGGACCACTTTTCCAGTTTTCAAAATATGCTGATCGCAGGGGCATACGAGCTTCCTATCTTTTCAGGCATCGCAGCTGGTTTAAGCGATCAGCCCAACTTCGATCAAGTCAGCTCCGGGTCACAAGCCGAAGCAAAGAGCAGCCGGAGCTCCAGTCCCCTCTACGCCTGAATGCAGACCCCTGCTAGATGGTCGCAGAGCCAGCGATGGGCTAAAGCGGCGACCTGAATGTTTGCTTGTCGTCAGTTACAGCCCGAGGACTGAGTTTACTGCGCCTCGGCGATCTTCGGTCCGGGTGACAGCATCTGCGCGTTAGCCGCGAGCGGCCGCTTCGATGGCAATGCCGGGTCAGGCAATCGGAACGCGGCGTCGGTCGGCGCGCCCTGGGATGGCCGGCGGGCCGCATTTGCCGGCAGCACGATCACCTTGGCTCCGACTTTCACCCGCTCATACAGATCCGTGACGTCGTCATTGGTCAGCCGGATACAGCCGGACGACACCCGCTTGCCGATCGTATCGGGTTTGTTGGTGCCGTGAATGCGATATTCGGTCTCGCCCAGATACATCGCCCGGGCGCCGAGCGGGTTGCCGGGACCGCCTGCCATGAACCGCGGCAGATAAGGCTGACGCCCGACCATCTCCGCAGGCGGGCGCCAATCCGGCCATTCGGCTTTACGCGCCACGGTCTGCTCGCCTGACCATGCGAAACCTTCGCGGCCAACACCGATGCCGTAGCGCATCGCTTGCGTGTCGTTCAGGACGAGATAAAGGAACGTGTTCTTGGTATCGATGATCACGGTGCCGGGCGCCTGGTGGCTGGCGTAGTCAACCACCTGCCGGACAAGTGCTCCGGGAACGTCGGCGTCGGCTTTTGGTGGTTCGACCAGAGGGGCCGAGGCGGGAGGAGGAATCGGAGCCGGAGCTGGCGCTGATGCATGAACTGGAGCGACGTAAACCGGCGTTGAGGATGCCCGGGCTTCAGGCGCCGACGGCTTCCGTGACGGTTGCACGCTCGCCGGACGAGACAGCAAACCGTACCCCACTACGGCGACGGCCACTGCGCCAATCGCAACTCTCGCGACCGCGGGTAGTGCGAGCGTCTCCGCCTTTCCACGTTTGGCCCGCTTACCCATGCTCTTTCCCCAGGTCACTCCGCCCAAAAGAGGTACCCAGCAAAATTTAAGAAACTTCGAAGGGATGCCGCTCAGGGGGGAACCGCGGATGATGGTTAATGCCGAACTCCTGGTCGGCAGCAGACGGCGGACGCGGCCGGCAACGCTCAAAGCCGCGGCACCGACGCTAGTGAGGCGTCGAGTAAGCTACACAAACAAATCATGCGTCAGATGGTGCTCAACTCTTGCGTGATCAGGGACGCTTTGCTCGGCATGCGAAGGGCCAATCAGGTCCGCATCCAGAATCGGCGCCAGTCCATTTTGTCCGGCATCGTGCAGAGCATGTTCCACTGCATCCGGTCTGTGGCCGTTCTCAGAGTATTCTGAAGCTCTGATCTCTGCCCTGTCATCCTTGAAATGAAAGGAATCTTCGACCTGGGGCGCAGCTGCCGTTGCATTCTGGCCCGGCCCCGCATGCTGAGTTGTAGATCCGCTCGTGGACGCCTTGTGCAAGTCAGCGTGCGAGTGTCCGGAATTGAAATGGCTACTCTGTGCATCGTCCTCGGCATGCTGATCGGCAGTTGACGAACCTTGCTCCGAAGCGTGTAAGTCGCGATGCAATTGCCCGCGATCAGATTCGTGTCCGGATGAGTCGTGCTTCGCGTGCTGCTTACCGGCTGCTGCGTCCTGTTCCGAGACATGCAAATCACGCTGCGGCTGTCCATGGTCCGAATCGTGTCCGGGTGGTCCCTCCTCGGCGTGTGGCTTACTGGCTGCTGCACCCTCTTTCGAAACATGCAAATCGCGCTGCGACTGTCCATGATCCGAATCGTGTCCGGGCGGCCCGTCCCCGGCATGTGGGTTACCGGCTGCGGCGCCCTGTTCCGAAACATGCAAATCAGCGCGCGATTGCTCGTCATTGGATCCATCTACCGCGGTCGCATGTGTTGTGCCGTGTTCGGCATTCCCCGACACGTTGGTTGCGGCCGCCTGCCCGGAGCCGCCATGATCGATCGCAGCGTCGACGGCGCCGGATCCAATGTGAGGGTTGCCGCCGGCACCTAAGCCATGTTCGCTTGCGGCTGCATCGATGATCTGACGCTCGTCGCTTCTGCCGATGGTATCGCCTTGGCCAGCCTCGAAAACGAATGATTCATGGCGGATTTCGGGATCAGGCCAGACCAGGTTCTCTGACTCGGTTGGGTTCGTGCCGGCGCTGCCAAGCGGATTAAAGGCGCCCAGTTCGCTGGTGCCATTTGCGGCAGCCGACGCAAAGCCATCGCGGTAAGTGAACGCCTGCGCAGCACTGTTAAGGAATTCGTAGATCGAAACTCCAAACGTCATGAGCATAAACGCGCCAAACTCACTGATGCCCGACCTTGCGGCGTTGAGTGTCGGCGGTGTGATCGTGCTGGCGGCGATATCGGCGCGGGATTCGATGAGCTTGCTGAACCGCCCCGCAATATCAGCTAAAGAGTTCTCCACACCACCGGATTTACTCACGGCCTTGGTCGTCTTACCCGAAGCAGCGGCCGTTTTTTGAGGGCTGATTTTGATCGTCACGACAGCGCCGGCGTCGTCTGCGGCCACTACCGTAAGGCTATCGGCGTGCGCATGATCAGCTGCGCTCACGGGTTGGACGTCGTCCAGCGCCGCCCAGATCAGAGCTGCAAGCGCGCCGATCCCGCCGTAAAGGCGCGACAGAGCGAACGTTGCGAGCTCGGTCCGGTTTTTGATCTCAAACTGCGCAGATATGCGATCAACTCGCGCCTTGATGGTGCCTGGGGCGACCTTGAGCTGGCGAGCGATCTCCTTGTTCGACATACCGCAGGCGACCAGGCGCATGATCTTGCGCTCCAGGTCCGTCAACCCTGCAAGTCCTTTTTCGCCGGACGCGCCATTGCCGGGATTGCGGGCAACCGCCCGATGCGCGGGCGGTGCCACCAGCCTCAGGGACTGCAACAACGTTTCGGGCTCCTCGCGCATCGGAATCGCGGTGCAGGCACCCGCGGCGACCGCGTCAGCGATATCGCCTCGCGCAACCGATGCTGTGTAGAATACCAGGCGCGTGGGAAGGTCTTCCGAAGTAACGGTGGCGAGCATTTCAGAAGCCGTCACGTCAGAAAATCCGTCCTCCACAAGGGCGACATCTGGCGTCAACCTCCGCACTGCTTCGAGGCAGCCCGCGCCATTGCTGCATGATGCGACAATCTCGAAGTCACGCTCCGCCGCGAGTAGCGTGGCAAAACCCTGCAGGACGATCGGACGACGATCTGCTATCAATAGTCGGATAGGAAGCACCTGCGCTACCTCGCCCGGCCTCCGTCCGGCCACCCAGCAGAGGCGAGCCGGATTCGACGGGGTCACACCAAAGAGCAGCCCGGCAACGCACAGGCATCCTCTTGGTTCCTGCAGATTAGGAACGCGATCGGATGATCTTCATACTTGCGAGTGAACGAGCGCCCGCGTGGCCGACAGAAAGCCCATCGGCTAGGAAGTCATGTAGGGGCAGAACGAGATGCGCGAACCGTCCGCTATAGGTCACAAGCCGCGATTAGCCAGCGCCGCCGCGATGTCGGCCATGCGCCGATAAGCCCGGCTGCTATTCCAGAAGGCGCAAAGCATGTTGTCCGCAGATTACGTCCTTGGCTTCGCTGTTGCCGTGGTCGTCGCATTCAACATTTATTTTGGCCGCCGGATCGAAGGCGAGCGAGTTGCGATGCAATGGGGACGCGACGGCGAGCCAACCTGGTACGCTCCAAAATGGCTGGCGATGTGGGGAATGATTGTCTTCATGGCAGCCGTTCGGCTCTTCATTTGGCTAGCTTCGGTATATACGCCGCAGTACGTCCACGGCGCTGAATTAGGGATAGTTGTTTTTTCGGTGATCGCCGCAGGCTCTCACCTGTTCGTTTTGACGAAGGCGACAGCCAGTCGCTGAACGGACCTTCAGCCCACCGGCCCCAGTGTCCAATTGTCCCCCGAAAGCGGGCTGACCTTGACGTCCTTGATGACGCCGCGCTCCAGGCTGGGATCGAAATGGCGCATCGTGCGCTCGTTGAAATCGATGATGCGGCCGGGCCTGAGTGGTCCCACGTCGTTGATCTTGACGATGACCTTCTTGCCGACGGCCTCGACCAGGGCAAATTTCGGCCTCTCGCCAAATGGGACCCCACCAAATTTCCTGCGCAAGGTCGTCTTGATGGCAGCCGCCCAGTCGGAGGGATCGTAACGCTCGCCGGAGGCTGTGCTTGGACCGCCCTCCTCCTTGCCGGGCTTGAACGGATTGTACATGGATGCAGCGCCGACGACCGCATTCCCGGAGGCGGCATCGACGAGGGCGCTCGGGTGATCCCCACGCGTTTCACCTCGAGCAACGGTAACAGAAACGGCAAGCGTAAGCAGGGCGCCGCAAAGTGCGGCGCTCGAGCGGAACAACATCATAACTCCTGTGATTTTTTCGTCTTCCGGTTCCCGACACCGCAAACGGGCAAGCGAACGCGGAGGCGTTCATGACGCTTGCACCGATGTTTTGCGGATTCGAGCCAACCCCTTGGCTATGGAACCGTGGTGCGAACCAGAGTGATTCCCACGCAGTGTTTTAAGTTGTCACCCGTTAAGACAGAGATTGCGTCAGCAACATGACTTAACGACCAGCTTATTCCGCTGAGGCCTTAGCAGGGGCGACATTGATCGCAAGCTTGCCATAACGATCCGTAAAAGCCTGGGTATCGATCTCTTCGAGTTCGATCTCGCCGCTCATCACGCCTCGTTTCCATTCGGCTTGCGCCGGGTCGTTCTGGAACTCCGGCATCACCTCGCGGCCGAACAGCTCGAGCGATTCACAGATGTGCTCGTGGCTGTTCTTGCCAGCCTGATTGAGCAAGATCACCTGGTCGATATGCGAGGACTGGAAGCGCTTCAGTTTCCGCCGAAGCGTCTCCGGCGAGCCGATCAGGCCGCCGCGCAATGCTGCCTCCTGCGCTTCCGGATTGTCGCGCTTCCATTTGTTGTACTCGTCCCACATGTTGACGGTGTACGGCGCCGGGCGTTGGCGGTTCTGCGCGGCGCCGTAGAAGCGCAGCGCGAACTGAAAGAAGGTGGCGCCATCGGCGCGGGCACGCGCCTCCTCGTCCGTCTTCGCGCACATGAAGAACGACACCAGCGCCATGTTCGGATTGATCTCGTAGTCGGCGAGCTTGTGCAGCCGCTTGGTCATGGCGTTGTAATAGGCGTGCACCCAGGCATGCGCGGCATCGGCGCTGACGAACTGGAAGCCGAGCGCGCCAAAGCCGTGACGGCCGGCGCGCTCGATGGTCGGCAGCTGCGAGCACGCCATCCACAGCGGCGGATGCGGCTTCTGCACCGGCTTGGGCACGACGTTGCGCAGAGGGATGTCGAAATACTTGCCGTGATGCTCGCTGCCGGCGTCCTTGAACATCGGGAAGATCGCGGCGACGGCCTCCTCGAACACCTCCTTCTTGGTTTCCATGTCGCGGCCGAACGGCGTCAGCTCGGTGATGGACGCGCTCTCACCCATGCCGAACTCGCAGCGGCCATTGGAGAGCAGGTCGAGCACCGCGACACGCTCGGCAACACGCGCCGGATGGTTGGTGGTGAGCTGGAGGATGCCGTGGCCGAGCCGGATGTTTTTGGTACGCTGGCTCGCCGCGGCGAGGAACGATTCCGGCGAAGGCGAATGCGAGTACTCTTCGAGGAAGTGATGCTCGACCACCCAGGCGTGGTCGTAGCCGAGACTGTCCGCGAGCTCCATCTGCGAGAGGGCGTTCTGGTAGAGGGCGAGCTCGTCGCCGGCGACCCAGGGCCGCGGCAATTGCAGCTCATAGAAGATGCCGAACTTCATGACGCCTCTCCCGCTTGTTCTTGTTGCGGGTATCTTAATGCGCGGGGCGAAGCTGTCTACGGAGCAGCAATTCCGCCGCGCGGGAGAATGGCTTGATTGCGCAGTCCGAATGGTTAGTTTGGATAGTGGCGACTCAATTATGCTGGCGCCCTCTCGTCTCCCGAAAGACCATGGCCACCTTCACTCCACATCAGGACGCCGCGCTCAAGGCCGTTGGCGACTGGCTCAAAGCAAAACCCGGCCGCAACGGCACGCCGCCCGTGTTCCGCCTGTTCGGCTTTGCCGGCACCGGCAAGACCACGCTGGCGCGGCACATCGCCGAGGGCGTCGACGGCGAAGTGAAGTTCGCCGCCTTCACCGGCAAGGCGGCGCTCGTCATGCGCAACAAGGGCTGCGACGAGGCCTCCACCATCCACTCGCTGATCTACCGCGCCCGCGAATCCGGCGAGGAGCAACCGAGCTTCGAGCTGTGGGACGACGCGCCGGCCTCGAAAGCCAAGCTGATCGTGATCGACGAATGCTCGATGGTCGATGCCGAATTGGGCCGCGACCTGATGTCGTTCGAATGTCCGCTGCTGGTGCTGGGCGATCCCGCCCAGCTGCCGCCGATCCAGGGCGGCGGCTTCTTCACCAACTCCGAGCCCGACGCGATGCTGACCGAGGTGCACCGCCAGGCCCAGGACGATCCGATCGTGCGGATGTCGATGGACGTCCGCGAAGGCCGCGAGCTCGACATCGGCCGCTACGGCGAGAGCGAGGTGGTGTCGCGCAAAGAGCTCGATCCGGACCGCGTGATGGGCGCCGACCAGGTCCTGGTCGGCCGCAACAACACCAGGCGCGCCTACAACATGCGGGTGCGCCAGCGCCAGAATATCGAGGACGTCTTTCCGGTCGCCGGCGACAAGCTGGTGTGCCTGCGCAACAACCGCAAGAAGGGCCTGTTCAACGGCGGTCTGTGGCGTGTGAAGTCGCGCAACACCTCGCGCTCGAAATCGCGCATCCTTTCCATGCGGCTGTCGCCAGACGAGGATTTTGGGCACAAGGTGACGAAGGTGTCGGTGCGCGCCGATTGCTTCGAGGGCGGCGTCGAGCAGATCGCCTGGGAGCAGCGCAAGCCCTATGACGAGTTCGATTACGGCTATGTGCTGACCGTGCACAAATCGCAGGGCTCGCAATGGGACGACGTCGTGTTGTTCGACGAGAGCTTTGCGTTTCAGGAGTCGCGGGCGCGGTGGCTGTATACGGGCATCACGCGGGCGGCGAAGCGGCTGAGTATTGTTGTTTAGAGCACCGCTCCCGTAGGGTAGGCAAAGGCGCAAAGCGCCGTGCCCACGATCTCTCTCCATAAGCAACAAGATGCGTGGGCACGCTCCGCTTTGCCCACCCTACGGCATCGCCAACCCCGTCACTTCCCCGCCACGAAATAAAAATCCTCGCGACCCGGCGGCGAGCCGTAGGTGAACGGCTGCTGCTCGTGCTTCGTCGCGGACCAGACATCGTCGCGGACGATGTCAAACAGTTTTCGGATCTCGACCTTCGGCTGCTTGATGTCGCGGGCAAGCGCGGTGGCGAAGGGGCTGTCGGCGCCGCCGTCGCCGTCGATCGCGGTCTCGCCGTGCTTGGCGGCGTAGACCACCATCAAGCCGGCGCCGGGCTCGATGTTGGAGAAACCTTTGTCGACCAGCTTGAGCGACAGCGTGTGCTGCATGGTCGGCGCGAACGGATTGTCGCGGCACGCATCCAGCATCACGAGGCGCACTTTTCGCGCAGCACCGACGGCGGCGATCACCTGCTCGAGCGCAACCGCCTGGGTCTCGGCGTCCTTGTCGGCGGCAAGCTTGGCGTCGACGGGGACGAGGTAATTCACCCCGCCGATCTCAAAGCCGTGGCCGGCGTAATAGACCACGGCCCAGTCGGCCTTCTCCGCCTCCTCCGCGAAGGACTTCAGCGCTTCGAAGAACTTGTCGCGGGTGAGATCGTTGACGGAGATCACGGTCTGGAAGCCGACATCGCGCAGCGCGCCTGCGATCAGCCTGGAGTCGCGCGGCGGATTCGGCAGCGCATGGACGTTCTTGTAGGCGCCGTTGCCGATCACGAGCGCGACGCGGCGCCCGCCCGCGGCGGCCGGCGCCTGCGGCGTCAGCGCGGCAAGCCGCTCCCGCGCGATGGCGCGGGCGCGTGCCACGTCGATCTCGTCGAACGGCGTCAGCGAATAGGCCGCCGAACGGTAGTCGGCTCTCGCCTGGGCGAGATCTTTCCGCCGCTCGTAGATCTGGCCGCGGCCGGAATGCGCGCGAACATTGTTCGGGCTGATCTGGATGACTGCGTTGTAGTCCCTCAGCGCGGCATCGAGATCGCCCTTCATCATGCTGACGTCGGCGCGGTTGTTGATCGCGTAGATGTTCTTTGGCTGCCGCTCGATCAGCTGGTTGCAATCGGCAAAGGCCTGGTCGTACTTGCCCATCAAGCCGTAAGTGACACAGCGGTTGGCCGCGATCTGCGGCGCGGCCGGATCGATCTTCTCGGCCGCGGCGAAATCGGCGAGCGCGCCATCGAAATCTTTCGTCAGCGTGCGCACGCGGGCCCGATTGGTCCAGCCGAGCAGGAATCTGGGCGCATATTTGATCGACAGGCTGAAATCGTCGAGCGCGCTTTGCAGCGCGCCCCGGCGCAGCTGGATGACACCGCGGTTGTTGTAGGGAACGCCATAAGTCGGGCGCTTCTGGAGTGCGAGGTTGTAATCGGCCAAAGCCAGATCGTCCTGGCCCTTGCGCTCGTAAGCGATGCCGCGCGAATTGAGGATCAGGGCACTGTCCGGCTCGAGCGCGATGGCGGCCGAGAACGCCTCGATCGCCTTGTCATAGTCGCGCCTGGTGATCAGCGCATTGCCGTGCACAAGCAGCGCCGTGGCCTTGTCCTTGCCGGTGACGCGCTCGGCATTGAGGAGATTTTCGCAGGCTTGCGTTCGCGCTTGCGTCTCCGCCTGCCGGTCGCGGCAGGTCGCGACGTCGTCGGCGGGCGGCGGGTCGGCCGCAGCCATCGGCATGGATGACAACAGAGCAAGGAAGGTCAGGGAAAAGACGCGCAACATGGTCGACAAATCAAGCTCCGGTCCCACACATTTTTATGTCGGCGCTTCCAAGCGCGGGTTCAGTGGGACCGATGAAGTCTCGGCCCGACGCCGCCGGGCCCCTTCTGCCACGCTACCATGCCGGTTTCACGCCTTCGTGTCCGTTCCAACGTAACAACCGGCCGGCTCACCCGTATCTTGGGCAACGGAAACCACGACGGACGGACTGTTCGCTCCGTCCCGATCATCCTAAACTCTCCCTTCCCTGCACTCGAGGATGCGCCATGAGCCGAACCTTGCTCCGCCCCCTGTCCCTGTTCGCAGCCGCCGCCCTGACACTGGCCTTCGCCATGCCGTCGCGGGCCGCCGAGGATGCGGTCGTGATCCCCGCTCCCGCCATGGACGCGGCGCCCGCTACCGGGATCCAGACCGCTGTGGTCGCCGGCGGCTGCTTCTGGGGTGTGCAGGGCGTGTTCCAGCACACCGCCGGCGTCATCAACGCGGTCTCCGGCTATGCCGGCGGAACCAAGGCGACCGCGGATTACCAGACCGTCTCGAGCGGCCGGACCGGCCACGCCGAATCGGTCGAGATCAAATACGACCCGAAGAAGATTACTTACGGAAAGATCCTCCAGATCTACTTCTCGGTGGTGCACGACCCGACCCAGCTCAATCGCCAGGGCCCCGACACCGGCACGCAATATCGCTCGGCGATCTTCACGACGTCCGACGAGCAGAAGAAGGTGGCGGAGGCCTACATTGCCCAGCTCGACGGCGCCAAGGTGTTCGGCAAGCCGATCGTGACCAAGATCAGTCCGCTGGAGGCGTTCTACCCGGCGGAGGCCTATCACCAGGATTATCTGACGCTGCACCCGAACCAGCCCTACATCGCCTACAACGATCTTCCGAAGGTCGCGAACCTGAAAAAGCTGTTCGCGGATAACTACATCGAAAAGCCGACGCTGGTCAGTGCCAGCAAGGCCACCAACTGATCGCGAGATCGCAAACGAAACGGGAGACCCATGCCCGATAGCAAGATGAAACCCGCCGACGACAAAGTCATTAAGAGTGAGGAACAGTGGCGGCGCGAGCTGACGCCGATGCAGTATGCCGTGCTGCGCGAGAAGGCGACCGAGCGTCCGTTCACCGGCGAGTATGAGCACGACCACCGTGCCGGCACTTATGTCTGCGCCGGCTGCGGCAATGTGCTGTTCGAATCCGACGCCAAGTTCGATTCCGGCTGTGGCTGGCCGAGCTTCACCCAACCCGCTGTCGAGAGCCATATCGACGAGGAGCGCGACGTGAGCCATGGCATGGTTCGCACCGAGGTGCTGTGCTCCAAGTGCAGCGGCCATCTCGGCCATGTCTTCCCTGACGGACCCGGGCCGACCGGCCTGCGCTACTGCATCAACTCGGCGGCGCTGAAGCTTGAGCCGAAATAATATTGCGCCCCATCGGGTTCCCGAATGGAACCCGATGGAGCCAACATGCATTTCCCTCCTGGCGGTGCAGCCGATGCGCACGGTCCGCGGCCGCCAGGGAGGATGCCGTGACGCTTGGGACCATCCTGATCATCCTGGTGATCATCTATCTGCTCGGCGGCTGGTCGGGCCGGATCGGCGGCTATGGCTATGGCATGGGCCATTCCGGCATGGGAATCGGCGGTGTCGTTTTGGTGGTGCTGCTCGTCTTGCTCCTTCTTGGCAAGCTGTAAACCACGTAAGCCGCTGAAATAAATTCAGTTTTTGTCTTTGCGGGCCTGCCATGCGCGGATTCATCATCTCCCATCGCAGGGGTCGCAATTTTGTCAAATCGGCCTATATTAGTGGACGAAAATGCCATGTGCGGCGGGCCCGCTCGATTGCGGCCCCTGCCCTCCCAAACCCCACGCGCTTAAAGCCCCAGAGAAGATCACGAGGTCTTTGACCATGCGTCCACTGCGTCCGTTCAACTTCAACACTTCCGCCGAACTGTTCCCCGCCGCCATCCGCAAGAAGAAGCGCGCGGGCTTCACCTATCGCCGGTTCGGCACCGCGGCCGAAGCCGTGCAGTTCGCGATGGAGCAGTTGCCGACGGATTCGCTGAACGGCGCCTATCTCCAGGTCGAGGAAGCGCGCTTCGACCAGAACGGCATCCGCTCGCTGTATGAGAGCGAAGCCTTCCCGCTGCCCCGCCGCCGCAAGGCGGAGGCGGCCGCGGAGACCGACGCCGACGCGGCGTAAGTTTCTTCGCAAGCCTCCGATGTGCGCAGAAGGCGCGATGGCCGATAGGCCGTCGCGCTTTTTGTTTGTGGTTCTCCCTCTCCCGCTTGCAAGCGGGAGAGGTGCACCGAGCCTGACGCTCGACTGTCGGGAGCCTTCAGGCCCTCACACCCGCGGCTGCTTGTCGAGCCAGCGGCGGAGCAGGCGCACGTTGCGCATGTTGGCACGGAACATGACGTCGAAAGCATCGCCCGCGAACGGCACCATGCCGACCACGCCGTCGACCGCGACATTGCCGAGCATGCGCGCGGTGATGTACCAGGGCGCGCCGAGCGCGCGGGCCTCGCGCACCAGCCACAGCGAGATCGCCGTGGTGATGATGTCGCCGACGACAGGAATCAGCCCGATCAGCCCGTCGATGCCGTAGCGGATATTGGTACCGGGCAGGATGAAGGCGACGTCGAGCAGCTTGGCGATCGCCTCGAGCCGCGCGATCCGCTGCTCGCGCGTCAGGTTGCCGAACGGATTGCCTTGCCCGAAATCAAAACGAAACTCGCGAAACCCCTCCTCCAGCGTCTCGGGCCGGATCTCGCGGCCGTCCTGGTCGATGATCGGCCCGCGCGCCTCGGCGCGCGAAGAGCCCGCGCGTGAGCGGCCTCCCGAACGGGATTTGCGCGGCGTAAGGATATCGTCGTCGGACATGGTCATGGTCTCTGAAGAACGCCCTGGTGCGGCGGAGGTTGCTGCCGCGCCCGAACGTCGCGCGCTCAGGTCGGTGCCGCCGCCGGTTGCGGCTCTTCGACATATCTATGCACGAGCCAGGACGACATCGCCGCCGGCACGAACCCGACGAGGCCATACAGGATGAACTGAACCGCGCCGGAGTCCGGCCCGCGCGAACTGTAGGTCAACGAGGCCAGCACGAAGGCGAACAGGCCGACCAGCAGCATGCGCAGCACCGGACCAATCCGCCTGACATGCAACAGGATGTCGTCGACCGCGCCGATCATCAGCGAAGGCAGAAAGCCAAACAAATAGCTGTATTGCAGGGTCTTGAAGAACACGGCGAACAGCTTGCCGACCTCGCCCAGATTAGTCTGGGTCCAATAGCCGGACTGGTAGGTCGTGGTCAGCAGCAGCAGGAACCCGCCGACGAACGGACCGACCAGGGCAAACACCAGATAGCGTTTCATCGAACACCCTCACAACTCTGCCCCGTTATAGCAGCGCCGCGGGAACCTTGAACAGCGGGCGCGGCCCGGCTTCGAGGGGAACAAGTGGCAAGGCGCCGAGTTCAGACAGGACCCTGAGAACATTCACTGCCGGATTGGAGCCGCCGATGTCCCGCAAACTTGTTCTGGCGACGATCACGCTGGCCGCGCTGAGCGGCCTATCGAGCGCGCCCGTTCGCGCGCAAGGCCACATGGGTACGCCGCAGGAGCAGAACGCCTGCTCGCGGGACGCATCGCGCCTCTGTCGCAAGGAGCTCGGCAACGACAATGCGGTGCAGAGCTGCCTGCAAGCCAACCGGGCCAAGCTGTCGCGGTCCTGCAGCAAGGTATTCCAGAGCCACGGCATGTGAGGATCGAGCCCCTGCAGAGATCGGAGATGTCAGACATGCTGCGCGACGAACAACTCTCGATCCTCAGGGACATCAGCCAATCCGTTGCCTTCGCCGACGACCGGCACGGCAAGATCGGCGAGCTGATCGCCGAGGGCTATGTGATGAAGGACGGCGATCTGTTCGAGCTCACGGCAAAGGGCGTCAGCGCCGTCGAGGAACACGCCGCGCTCGGCGCTGATGATGCCGACGACGCGAGCGCATCGCCCGATCGGCCGATCTGATCGCGCGTTGCCGCGTCGTGCGTGACGTGCGCGCAACAATTGCGAATTCCTTCACGCCGGCCATTGCAGCTCCGTGACAATGGCGCATACTCGAATCGGGCGGCGCAGCACTTTTCGATTCGAACATCAAGAAATCGAGCGACCACATGCGGGAGCAAGGTCCCGGCGTGAAGGCTGTGACATGCGGCAGATCAAGCCGCGTGCGGCGCCCCAAAATCAAGCGGGCTCAAGCCCACGGAACTCGGGGACGTATTCTGCATGTCACGCTATCATACCACCGTTTCGCTGTTGGCCTTCACCGCGGCCATCGCACTCCAGACATCACCTGGTCTCGCCTTCTCATCCGAAGCACAGCAGATGTGCTCCGCCGACGCGATGCGGCTTTGCTCCAGTGAGATCCCCGACATTCCCAGGATCACCGCCTGCATGGTGCGGAACAAGTCGCATGTCAGCCCCGGCTGCCGCGCCGTGATGGACCGCGAGCACGCAGCGGCCGCCGCCGCGCGCAAGCGGGAAGCGGCGGCGCAATAAGCCGGACGGCTGCCCGGCCGGCCGGCGACAGCGTTGACCGGCGGCGGGCGCCACTAGCGCGCTCGCCGCTCGTTCGACAGCGAGGGAAACATTGTTGAGTTCCCGACATTGATCCGTTTCGAACAAGCATCGGAGCGGAACATGGCATCACCGACATTTGGAACGCTGGTCGCGATCGCCTTTATCGGCATCGCCACGCCGGCCCTTGCGCAGGGCACGAGCGGAGCTGCTGCCGGCTCGGGCGGCACCGGCTCTGCCGCGGCGGGTTCGGCAGGCGCCTACGGAAACGGGGCCTATGGCGCCGGCAGTTACGGGGCGTTCAGCGGGACCAACACCATCAGGCCAGCGACCAATCTGGGACCGACCGACAATACGAGCGGAACAACAGGCAGCACGACGGCAACGACGGGCACCGCCGGCGCAATCTCCACGCCAAGGAAGGCGACGAACTATTTCGTGCCTTCGGCTCCCTCGCTCGGCGGTCCGAGCGCGACGGCGGCCGCCCAGAAAAATACCGCCGTCAACGGTTTGAACACGGCACAGGCAGCGGACCAATCATCGGGCGCCGTGGGTGCAGCCGGTGTCGGTGTCGGCCATTCCGCCAACGGACAACCGATCGGCAGCTCCGGCTCAGGCCTTGGCTCGCCGGAGAATCCGATCGGCGCGACGTCGAAGTAGTTGTCCCAGAGCGCGATGGGTTCTGATTGAATCGACGCGCGCTCAGGGCTCACCTCACCTCTCCCGCAGGGAGAGGTGAACAAGCCTAGTCGCCCCACTGCGCGAAGGCGTCGTTGAAGGTGCGCTCGCCGGGGGCGCCCTTCTCGATGGCGATGATGGCGCGGCGCTGGTTGGCATAGACCAGCGGCACGTCAAACCACGAGCGCTCCTTCAGGAGCTGGACGTTGCGGGCACGATCGGCATCGACATTGGAGAGGCCGACCAGGAAGAAGCCGTCGGTGACCTTGACCGCGAGGCCGGCGAGCGGCGTGCCGCGCGCCTGCTCGTTCGACTTCATCAAGATGCCGGGGACGTTGGAGACGCTGCCGCCCGGGAAATCCGGCGGCAGGATGAAGGTCAGCTCCGCGGTATGGCTCGCCGGAAGCGAGGAGTCCGTGTTGCGGCGGAACGACATCGTCATCTTGAACTTGCGCTCGGGAATCTCGATCTCGGCGCGCACGGCGACGTCGGCCTTCTGGTTGCCCGACGCCTTGATCGGCTCGAGCCGCCACACCACCGAGCCGACATATTGCTTGCCCTTCGGATCGGACGGATCCTCGTCATAGAGCACGACCTTCTGCGCCACCGGCGCGACCGGCTGATCGCTCGCCGAGGGCTGGCCGACGCGATCCGGAATCTTGGGCTTGCTCTGCGGCTGGGCCGGCTCCTTAGGCGCCTCCACCACCTGGGTCGGCGAGGACTTGAAAAAGTTGGTCGCGGTCTGGAGCAGCGGCTTGCCCCAGAGGATGCCGGCGCCGACCAGGATCAGCACGATGCCGACGGCGATCGCGCTCTTGAACGGGAACCCCGAGCCGGTGCGGGCACGCTTCTTGGCGTCGCGCTCGGGCGCGATGCGCGGACGCGGCGACGGCGGCTGCGGCGCGTAGCGCTCGGCCTCCTCGATCGACTCGTCGTAAGAATAAGGCGCGTCCTGCTCGCCGGCGCGGTTTTCCAGGCTCGGCTCCAGCCGGTCGAATTCCGGCGAGGGCGAGGGCACGTTGGCATAGGTGCGGCGCGCGGCGCGGCTCGCCTGCGCCGCGGCGCCGCCGAGATCGTTGGCATCGGCGGTGATGTCGCGGAAGCCGCGCACGCCCGGCGCCGGCGGCAGCGGCGGCGAAGGTCCGATGTCCGGCGGACGGCGCGGACCGCCTCGGTCGCGCCCGGCCTGCGGCGCGGGCGGCTCCGGCATCGGCGGCGCGGACGGACCGGGCTGGCGCGGTGCGTCGAAACGCGGCGCGCGCGGCGGACGCTGGGCATCGCCCTGGTCATCGGCGTTGAAGGACGGACGATCCGCACGCGGCGGCGGCGGGGCCGGGCGGGTGCGCGGCGGAGCAGCCGGCTGGGACGCGGCCGGGTTGCCCTCGGCGGCACGGGTGCTGGCCCGGCGGAAGGCGTCGCCGCTGCTGCTGCGAACGGCGCCACCGGGCCGCGAGGCTTCGCGGGCACGCTGGGCGGCCTCCGATTCGACCTTGCGGACGGCCTCTTCCAGCGACAGCCGTTCGCGGGTGATCTCGGATTCGGAGAGCGGCGGCTGAACGCTGCGGAGTTGCGCGATCAGCGCCGTGCGCGCCCGCTCATAGAGCGCGCGACGGCTTTCGCCGGGAGCGTTGGGGTCCAGGGCGGCAATAGCGCGGGCGATCAGCGGATAGTAATCAGCCATTTCTACTCAACTATACGCGCGTCCCGGTAAGATATCGTTAAGCCTCAAACGGATTTTGCACGAGGATAGTATCTTCGCGTTCGGGGCTGGTGGAAAGCAAGGCGACCGGGCAGCCCACCAATTCCTCGATCCGGCGGACATATTTGATGGCCTGGGCCGGCAGGTCCGCCCAGGAGCGGGCGTTGGCGGTCGGCTCCTTCCAACCCTCGATGGTCTCGTAGATCGGCTCGACCCGGCCTTGCGCGCCCTCGCCGGCCGGGAAGTGATCGATCTCCTTGCCGTCGAGCTTGTAGCCGGTGCAGACCTCGATCGAATCGAAGCCATCGAGGATGTCGAGCTTGGTCAGCGCGAGGCCGTTGATGCCGCAGGTGCGGACCGCCTGGCGAACCAGCACGGCGTCGAACCAGCCGCAGCGGCGCGGACGGCCGGTGTTGGTGCCGAACTCACGGCCGCGCTCGCCGATCTTGCGGCCGATCTCATTGTCCTGCTCGGTCGGGAACGGGCCCTGGCCGACGCGGGTCGTGTAGGCCTTGCACAGGCCGAGGACGTAGCCGACGGCGCCCGGTCCGAGGCCCGAGCCGATCGCGGCCTGCGCCGCCACCGTGTTGGACGAGGTGACGTAAGGATAGGTGCCGTGATCGACGTCGAGCAGCGCGCCCTGCGCGCCCTCGAACAGCATGCGCTTGCCGGCGCGCCGCTCGATGTCGAGCAGCCGCCACACCGTCTCGGCATAGGGCAACAGCTGCGGCGCCAGCGCGCTCAGCTCCTTCAAAATCTCCTTGCCGTCGAACTCGGGCAGGCCGAGACCGCGGCGCAAGGCATTGTGATGCGCCAGCAGCCGGTCGATCTTGTGCGGGAGCGTGTCGAGGTCGGCGAGGTCCATCAAGCGGATGGCGCGGCGGCCGACCTTGTCCTCATAGGCAGGTCCAATGCCGCGGCGGGTGGTGCCGATCGCGGTCGCGGCACTGGCGGATTCACGGTGCGCGTCGAGTTCGCGGTGCAGCGGCAGGATCAGCGTGACGTTCTCGGCGATGCGCAGATTGTCCGGCGAGACCGCGACGCCCTGGGCACGCAGCTTGGCGACCTCGTCCAGGAAGGCTGTGGGATCGAACACCACGCCGTTGCCGATCACCGACAGCTTCGCCTCGCGCAGCACGCCGGAGGGCAACAGCGCCAGCTTGTAGGTCTTGCCGTTGATCACCAGCGTGTGGCCGGCGTTATGACCGCCCTGGAAGCGGACGACGATGTCCGCCTGCTCCGACAACCAGTCGACGATCTTGCCCTTCCCTTCGTCGCCCCACTGGGCGCCGACGACGACAACATTGGCCATTCGCGGGGATTCCCTTCGAAGATAGTAGATGCGCCCAGCCCAATCCACGGCCGGGGCCGCTCGCACGCGAGGCAGCCAACCGGATAAAGGATGCAGCCTCTCTAGGCAAGCAAGAACGGGGCTTTTTCGGGGCTCGGAGCGCGCTCCAAGCCTTTGATATCCCCGGAAAATCCAGAAACGTCGGCGACGAACGCAATGGCTTCGACCAAAGCCTGAGAAGCTGCATCCGCCGCTGCATGGTCGCGATGCATCCGCCCCCCGTTGCTGCAGGCGCGATTTCCGTGTCTTTGGGCAGCGCCGGGTGATGAGCCGGCCCGGACTTCGCCGGGCCGGATGGCTCCCGGCGCATGCCACGCGGGGCCATAACGATCACAATGTCCGCCACCGGCCAGACCACGAGCGCGGAAACATCCGGCCACAACTGGGTCGCCAACCAGCCTTATCTGCTGCTGTGCATCACCGCGCTGTGCTGGGCCGGCAATGCCATCGTCGGGCGTCTCGCCGCCGGCCACATTCCGCCGGTGACGCTGTCATTCCTGCGCTGGTTCTTCGCCTTTCTCCTGGTGCTGCCGTTCGCCTGGAAACACCTCGCCCAGGACTGGCCCGCGATCCGTGGCCGGCTTGGCCTGATGATCACGCTCTCGATCACCGGCATCGGCGCCTTCAACACGCTGCAATATTGGGCGCTGGAGCATACCCAGGCGCTCAACACGCTGCTGCTCCAGTCGGCCGCGCCGCTGGTGGTGGCGCTGTGGTCGCTCGCCATCCTCGGCGTCCGCCTCACCGTGGCGCAGGCGTTCGGCGTGCTGCTCTCGATGTGCGGCGTGCTGACGATCCTGCTGCATGGCGATGTCACCACGCTGTCGAACATCGAATTCAACAAGGGCGATCTCATCTTCATCGTCGCGCTGGTCATCTTCGCGCTGTACTCGGTGCTGACCTTGAAGCGGCCGCCGATGCACGGCCTGTCGTTCCTCGCCTTCACCTTCGGCGCCGGCGCGGCCTGTCTCCTCCCGCTGGAGATCTGGGAGCTGTCTGCGCGCCCGGTGATGAAGCTCGACGGGCCGAACCTCTTGACGCTCTTCTACGTCGCGGTCTTCCCCTCGACGCTCGCCTATCTCTGCTTCAATCGCGGCGTGCGCCTGATCGGCGCCAACCGCGCCGCGCCGTTCTTCCACGTGGTGCCGGTGTTCGGCTCGATCATGGCGATGGCGTTCCTCGGCGAACACCCGCAGGCGTTCCACTTCATCGGTTTCGCGCTGGTGCTGGCCGGGGTGTTCGCGGCGTCAAGGAAGCAGGCGACGTAGCTCCATTCAAGCGTGACGCCGCCATTCACCCTCCCCTGGAGGGGGTCGGCTCGTAGCGCGCTAGCGATGAGAGACCGGGTGGGGTGACAGTCTCTCGGCAACGAACGCTGCCCGAGTGGAGGGATCACCCCACCCCGCTCGCGCTGCGCGCGATCGACCCTCCCCCTCCAGGGGAGGGTAAGAACGAGCGTGCGCTATCTCGTCTTGAACTTGCTGTAGGCTTCGCTGGTGGCGATGATGACGTGCTCGGCGCAGCCGTTGACGCGATGCGGATTGGCCTGCATCTCGTATTCCTTCGACGTCATCATGTCGATGAACGCCGCGACGGTTGGATAATAGACCAGCGCGACGAAATCCCAGTCATTGCCCGCATGCGGGCCGAGTGCGATCGCCTTGGCCTCGCCGGTCCACAGCAGCGTGCCGCCGCGCGCCTTGATCATCGGCACGGTGATCGCGCTGTAACGGAGATAAGCATCCCAGCCGGAGCCGTCGCCGTCGCGCGAGCGCGCGTGAAAACGCATCAGGTTCAGCATCACCACCGGCGCTTGGCGATCGAGCTGCTCCAGGCCTTCGATGTTCAACATATTAACCGCCAATGACACCTCCTCTGTCGATGCGCGCATTGTAGCATTGCGGCCGCGTGACTTGTGTCGCGGCGGCAATCCGGCGCAAGCTCGCAACCGACGCCAATGACGATCGCTTCGCCCGCGCCAGCGCCCTCGAGTCCGGCCAGTTGGCTCAACAACCAGCCTTATCTGCTGCTCAGCCTGAGCTCGCTGTTCTGGGCCGGCAACATCGTGCTCGCCCGCCATGTCGGCGCGCACGTGCCGCCGCTGACGGTGACCACGATCCGCTGGTTCGGCGTGTTCCTGATCCTGCTGCCGTTCGCCTGGCCGCATCTGAAGCGCGACTGGCCTGCCCTGCGCGGCAGCCTGCCCTTGATGCTGTTCCTGTCGCTGGTCGGCTTTGCCTTCAACAACGCGATCTCGTACTGGGCGATGCAGTATACAGAAGCGCTGAACGCGCTGCTGATCCAGTCGGCAGGTCCCCTGTTCGTGGCGCTGTGGTCGCTGGTGCTGTTCGGGGTGCGGCTGACGGGCGGACAGTTTGCCGGCATCGCGATCTCGCTGCTCGGCGTGCTCATCATCATCCTGCGCGGCGATCTCGCCGCGCTCGCCGGCATCAGCTTCAACAGGGGCGATCTCATGTTCGGCTCCTCGCTGGTGGCGTTCGGGATCTACTCCGCCTTCATCCCGCGCCGGCCGAAGATCCACCAGCTCTCCTTTCTGTCCTTCACCACCTGCTGCGGCGCGACCATGCTGCTGCCGACCGCGATCTGGGAGGCGTGGAGCGGCCGCGTGCTGCAATTCGACACGACGACGCTGATGACGCTCGGCTACATCCTGATCTTCCCCTCGACGCTCGCCTATCTCTTCTTCAACCGCGGCGTCGCGCTGATCGGCCCGAACCGCGCCGCACCGTTCTTCCATCTGGTGCCGGTGTTCGGCTCGGCAATGGCGATCCTGCTGCTCGGCGAAAAGCTCCAGCCGTTTCATCTGATCGGCTACGCGCTGGTGCTCGCCGGCGTCGTGATCGCCTCGCGCCAGGGCTCTGCGGTGAAGTAATTCCGCGACGCGGGCGACAAAACTCCTGTCTTCCGATTTCAGCTCGGAGAAGCTAGGTTCCCCGCCAACGAAAAAAGAGAGGGAACGTCCAGACATGCTGTCATCACTGATCCGAATGCTGCGCACCGCCGGCGCCGCCGCGCTATGTCTCGCGGCGGCATCCACCGCGCAGGCCGACACCTGGCCGAGCCGCAACATCACGCTGGTGCTGCCATTCGCGGCCGGCAGCGGCACCGACACCACGACGCGGCTGATCTCGCAGCATCTGTCGCAGGCGCTCGGCGTCGGCATCGTGATCGAGAACAAAGCCGGCGCCAACGGCATGATCGCGGCGACCTATGTCGCGCGCGCCGCGCCAGACGGCTACACGCTGCTGGTGACCACCAACACGACGCATTCGGCCAATCCCTATCTGCTCAAGAGCCTCACCTACGATCCGGTCAAGGACTTTACCCCGATCGCGCGCACCGGCGATCTGCCCTTCATGCTGGTGGTCCACCCCGACGTGCCCGCCAAGACCGTCGGCGAGCTCGTTGCCTATGGCAAGGCCAATCCGGGCAAGCTGAGCTACGCCTCGGGCTCGTCTTCGGCGATCGTGTCGGGCGCGACCTTCGCGCACAATGCCGGGCTCGACCTGTTGCACGTGCCCTACAAGAGCTCGCCGCCGGCGCTCAACGACGTCATGGGCGGCCGCGTCTCGATGATGTTCGTCGACATCCTCACCGGGCTGCCGCATGTCCAGGGCAACGCGCTGCGGGCGCTTGCCGTCACCACCAAGGATCGCTCGCCGCTGGTGCCGAACCTGCCCTCGATGCAGGAGGCCGGCGTGCCCGATTTCGATATCTCCTCGTGGCAGGGCTATTTCGGTCCGGCCGGGATGCCGAAGGAGATCGTGACGCGGCTCAACGCCGAGATCCGCAAGATCGTCGAGAAGCCGGAGATCAAGGCACAGCTTGCGACGCTCGGCATGGACGCATTTTCGGGCACGCCGGAGGAGCTCGGCAAGTTCGTCAACGAGCAGCTGGTGCTGTGGGAGAAGCTGATCACGAATGCCGGGATCGAGAAGCAGTAGAGCTCTAGGAAGGTGTCATCGCCCGCGAAGGCGGGCGATCCAGTATTCCGAGACGGCAGTGATTGACCCGATGGGCCGCGGCGTACTGGATGCCCCGCCTTCGCGGGGCATGACAGCTGACGAGTTCAATGAAGGGTGGGCACGACGCTTTCGCGTCTTTGCCCACCCTACGAATTCAGCGCGAGAACTTTAAGCCGCGCGCACCTTGGCGAGGAAGCTGTCGACGGCGCTGCGCAGCGCGCCCGACTGGTTGTCCAGCTCGCGGGCGTTGGTGAGCACGTCGGTGGCGGCAGAGCCGGTCGCTTGCGCGGCCGAGGTGACGCTGCCGATATGGGCGTTGATCTCGCTCGAGCCGGCCGCGACCGACTGGATGTTGCGGGCGATCTCGCGGGTGGCTTCGCCCTGCTGCTCGATCGATGCGGAGATGCCGGCGGTGATCTCGCTCATCTCGGCAATCGTCTGCGTGATGCCGGAGATGGCCGCGACCGCGTCGCTGGTCGAGGTCTGCATCGCCGCCACTTGCGCGGAGATCTCCTCGGTCGCTTTCGCGGTCTGGTTCGCCAGCGCCTTGACCTCGGAGGCGACGACGGCGAAGCCGCGGCCGGATTCACCGGCACGCGCCGCCTCGATGGTGGCGTTGAGCGCCAAGAGGTTGGTCTGCGCCGCGATCGAATGGATCAGCTTGACGACCTCGCCGATCTTCTCGGCGCCGGAGGAGAGCACCTGGACCGTGGCGTTGGTGCGCTCGGCGTCGTTGACGGCCTTGCTCGCGACCTCGGTCGAGCGGGTGACCTGGCGGGAGATTTCCGCGACCGAGCTCGACAGCTCTTCGGCGGCGGCGGCAACCGTGCCGACATTGCCGGAGGCCTTTTGCGAGGCGGCACCGACCGTCGCCGCGCGCGACGAGGCGTCGCTCGCGGTCGCGGTCATCGACTGCGCCGTCGACTGCATGCCGGCCGCGGCCGAGGAGACCGAGCGGACGATGCCGTTGACGCTGCGTTCGAAGTCGTTGGCGATGCCCTCCATAGTGCTGCGACGTTCCGCCGCGGCGCGCTCCTTGGCGTCCGACTCGGTCTTCTCGAGGTCGCGGATGCGAACCGCGTTGTCCTTGAAGATCTGGACGGTCGATGCCATCGCGCCGACCTCGTCGCCGCGGCCGACGCCAGGGATGTCGCCTTCGAGCTTGCCGTCGGCGAGATCCTTCATGCGGGCACCGAGCAGCGCCAGCGGACGGCTGATGCTGCGCCCGATCATCCAGGCGACGCTGCCGGCGACGATGACGATGCCGAGCATGGCGAAGCCGAGCAGCCAGTAGATCGGCCCCATCCTGGCATCGATGTCATCGAGATAGGCGCCGGTGCCGAGATACATGTCGAAGCCGGGAACGGCGACGGCGTAACCGAGCTTGCGGATCGGCGTTTCCTGGCCGGGCTTCACATATTCATAATAGAGAAGGATCTGGCCGTTGGCCTTGACGCCATCCATCAGCTCCTTCGAGAGCTTGCGGCCGTTGGTTTCAACCTCCATGCGGTTGGTGCCGATCTGCTTGGGATCGGGCGCCATCTGGGTGATGCCGTCATAGGTCGTGCCGAACAGATAGCCGGCGCCGTTGTCGTAGGTCATCGCGTTGCCGTAGCGGCGCAGCTCGGCCAGAGCCGCGTCCTTCGTCAGCTCGCCGGCATCGATGCGTTTCCTGAGCGCAGCCGCAAAGTTGCGGCCCATGTCCACGATCGCCTTGGCCTGATCGATGCGCGCGTTCACCATCTCGCGCTTCATCAGATATCCCGCGAGAACTCCGGAGATGCACAGGCCGAACAAGGTAACGCCGACAAGGATGCCGAGCTTGGGGGCGATCTTCAGGTTGCTCAAGTTCACGGGATGGACTCCGGGGAAAAGGAATGCGGGCACGCAAGTGAGTCGACACAAATTTGAAACAATTTTTAGTGTGCGACCCCTTAGCAAGTTACTTACACCCCTCCGTAGAAGCCCGGACCAGCCGACAAATCCGGCAAATAATCGCGGTCCTGGCAACCGGCGATTGTACGCGAGTGGCTCGATTTCGCGTAAAAGACGCAAAGGCCCGCTCAAGAAGGCCGGGTCGCAACAAGAACCGACAAAACAAATCGGGAGCAGGACATGCCGAAATACAGGGTGGTGACGCCGAAGGGCGCGAGCTTCACGGTCGCGGGCAGCGATTATTCCTACGAGCGCGAGGCGCTCGATCCGATCGATGCTGAGATCGTCGAGGCGCCGGCCAATGAGGCCGAGTTCATCGCCGCCGCGAAAAATGCCGACGCCATCTATGCCAAGGGCATCCCGATCACCAAGTCGATCATCGACGCGCTGGACAATTGCAAGGTCATCACGCTCGGCTCGGTCGGCGTCGATAGCGTCGACGTCAAGGCCGCCACCGCCCGCGGCATTCCCGTCACCAACATTCCCGACACCTTCATCGAGGAGGTCGCCGACCACGCCATGATGCTGCTGCTCGCGGGCTTCCGCCGCCTGGTCGAGCAGGACCGCATGGTGCGCGACGGGCGCTGGGCCGAGGGCCGGCCGGCGCTTTTGAAGATTCCGCGGCTGATGGGCCAGACGCTCGGCTTCATCTCGTTCGGCCGTGTCGCGCGTGCCGTTGCCAAGCGCGCCGCGCCGTTCGGCCTGCGCATGATGGCCTACGATCCCTTCATCCAGGAGACGCTGATGTACGACCACGGCGTGATCCCGGCGACGCTGAACGAGGTGCTGTCGCAGTCCGACTTCGTGTCGATGCATGCCCCTGCAAGACCCGAGGTGCATCACATGCTGACCGAGAAGCATTTTCGACAGATGAAGAAGGGCTCGATCTTCATCAACACCGGCCGCGGCGCCACGGTGGACGAGGAGAGCCTGATCAAGGCTCTGCAGGAGGGCTGGATCGCGCACGCCGCCCTCGACGTGCTGGAGACAGAGCCGCCGTCGCACAACAACCCCATCCTCAGGATGGAGAACGTGACCCTGACGGCCCATGTCGCCTCCGCCTCGGCACGGTTCGACGAGGCGCGCAAGCGCCGGGTGGGCTACGAATTGTCACTGGTGCTTCAGGGCATGTGGCCGGTAAGCTGCGTCAACCCGTCGGTGCTGCAAGACACCGCGCTCCGCCGCTGGCAACCGGTCAGCATGGATCGCGGTCCGAACAGCTAAGGCGGCCGGCCACAAGCCGGAAACCGGCAAAAGACCGAAACGACCCTTCACCGGCGATCAACGCCGGGAAGGGAGACATCATAGGGAGGTACTGATGAGGAACGACATCACACGTCGTGATGCCTTGGCGCTGGGCCTGTCCGCCGCGACGTTTGCCGCCACCGGTGCTGCAGCGCAAACATCCAATATCAAGGCCGCCGATGTGGCGGCGCCCAAGCGCGAGATCGAGAAAGGCGCAACCTTGCGCATGCTGCGGCCGGTCCGCTTCGTCCAGGCCGACGAAGACGTGTTCCGCGCCAACGCTGCGAAATTCACGAAGGAAACCGGTGTCGAGGTCAAGGTCGACTTCGTAGGCTGGGAGGACATCAACCAGCAGACTGCGGTCACCGCCAATTCCGGCGCCGGCCCCGACATCATCATCGGCTTCTCCGATGCACCGCACATCTATATTGACAAGCTGATCGAGCTCACCGACGTCGCCGACTATGTCGGCAAACGCTATGGCGGCTGGCTGCCGCTGGCGCAGCGCTACGGCAAGAAGAACAAGAGCGACACCTGGATCGGACTGCCGTTCGGCGCCTCCGCCGGCCCCCTGATCTACCGCAAGTCGATCCTGCAATCGGTCGGCTTCGACAAGGTGCCGGAAGATCATGCCGGCATCCTCGATCTGTGCCAGAAGCTGCAAAAAGCCGGCAAGCCGGCCGGCTTCGCGCTCGGCAACGCCAAGGGCGACGGCAACGGTTTTGCAAGCTGGGCACTGTGGTCGCACAACGCTGCCCTGCTCGATGAAGAAGGCAACCTCACCATCAACAGCAAGGAGACCATCGCCGCGCTGAACTGGGTCAAGCAGCTCTACCCGACCTTCATCGCCGGCACGACATCGTGGAACGACGTCAGCAACAACCGCGCCTATGCCGCGCAGGAAATCGCGCTGACCGCGAACGGCGTCTCGCTGTACTTCTCGCTGAAGAACGATCCGGCGACCAAGGCGATTGCCGAGGACAGCGAGCATCAGCTGCTGCCGAAGGGCCTCGCCAAGGTCTCGCCGATGGCGGGCCTGACGCTGAACGCCATGGTGTTCAAGCACAGCCAGTATCCCAACGCCGCAAAAGCCTTCCTGCAATTCATGCTGGAAAAGGACCAGTACGAGCCGTGGCTCAACGCCAACTCCGGCTACTGGGCCCAGCCGCTGGCCGCCTATGCCGACGCCGCCGTGTGGTCGCAGGACCCCAAGGTCAAGATCTTCAAGGACACCATGAACAGCACCTATTATGACGGCTACAAGGGTCCGATCTCGACGGCGACCGGTGCCGTCAGCGCCGACTACGTGCTGATCCAGATGTTCGCGTCTGTCGCCACAGGCGCCGCTACGCCGGAGGCCGCGGCCGCGGAAGCCGAGCAACGCTGTAAGCGGTATTTCAGGCGGCAGAAGTAAGGACCGTCATTGCGAGCGAAGCGAAGCGAAGCAATCCAGTCCCGCCCCCCGGTTACAGCCTGGATTGCTTCGTCGCTTCAGCGCAAAATTGCTCCGCAATTTTGTCGCGAGCTCCTCGCAATGACGGCGTGGTGACCTTCAACGACAGGACAACGCCCCGATGTCCGTGACCACACTTCCCCCTCTCGCCCTGGCCCAACGGCAACCGTCCTGGTTGGTGCGGCTGTTCGACTACAAGCCGTTCCTGATCGTGATGTGCCTTGCGCCCGCGATCGGGCTGCTCGCGGTGTTCCTGACCTATCCGCTCGGCCTCGGCATCTGGCTCGCTTTCACCGATACGACGATCGGCCGCAAGGGCGTCTATGTCGGTCTCGAGAATTTCCAGTATCTGCTCACCGACTCGCTGTGGTGGAACGCGGTGTTCTACAGCGTCGTCTACACGGCGATCGCGACCTTCGGGAAGTTCGCGCTCGGCTTCTGGCTCGCGCTGCTGCTCAACAACCATTTTCCGTTCAAGAGCCTGCTGCGCGCGATCATCCTGTTGCCCTGGATCGTGCCGACCGTGCTCTCGGCGCTGGCGTTCTGGTGGATCTACGATCCGCAGTTCTCGATCATCTCCTATCTGCTGGTCGACGTGCTGCACTGGCGGTCGAGCAATATCGACTTCCTCGGCTCGGCCTGGCCGGCGCGGTTCTCGCTGATCGCCGCCAACATCTGGCGCGGCATTCCCTTCGTCGCGATCTCGCTGCTGGCGGGCCTTCAAACCATCTCGCCCTCGCTCTACGAGGCCGCGATGCTCGATGGCGCCAGCGCCTGGCAGCGCTTCCGCTACATTACCTTCCCGATGATGATGCCGATCCTCGCCATCGTCATGACCTTCTCGATCATTTTCACCTTCACCGACTTCCAGCTCGTCTACGCGATCACCCGCGGCGGCCCCGGCAACTCGACCCATCTGCTGGCGACGCTGGCGTTCCAGCGCGGCATCGCGGGCGGCGAACTCGGCGAAGGCGCCGCGATCGCGGTGTCGATGATCCCGTTCCTGGTATTCGCGACGCTGTTCTCCTATTTCGGCCTGGCGCGCCGCAAATGGCAGCAGGGAGAGGCCAATGACTGACACGGTCGCGCAACGGTCTGTCGCCGACGCCAAGGCCGCGCCGGACACCATGGCCTGGGATTCCGGGCTGCGGCGACTGATGATGATCTACCTGCCGCTCGGCTGCTTCGTGCTGATCCTGCTGTTTCCGTTCTACTGGATGGCGATCACCTCGTTCAAGCCGAACGCCGAGCTGATGAACTACCGGGAGCACAACCCGTTCTGGATCTCCTCGCCGACGCTGGCGCATATCAAGCACCTCTTGTTCGACACGGCCTATCCGCGCTGGCTGTGGACGACGATGATGGTCGCAATCGGGGCAACCACGCTGTCGCTGGTCGCGAGCACGCTCGCCGCCTATGCGATCGAGCGGCTGCGTTTCCGCGGCAGTCCTTATGTCGGCCTCGGCATCTACCTCGCTTACCTCGTGCCGCCGTCGATTCTGTTCATTCCGCTTGCGACCGTCGTGGTGCAGTTCGGCCTGTTCGACTCGCCGCTTGCCCTGATCCTGGTCTATCCGACCTTCCTGGTGCCGTTCTGCACCTGGCTGCTGATCGGCTATTTCAAGTCAATCCCCTACGAGCTCGAGGAATGCGCGCTGGTCGACGGCGCCACCCGCCTCCAGATCCTGCGCCGCATCACGCTGCCGCTGGCGGTGCCCGGCCTGATCTCGGCTGGCATCTTCTCCTTCACGCTGTCCTGGAACGAGTTCATCTACGCGCTCGCCTTCATCCAGAGCGGCGCCAACAAAACCGTGCCGGTCGCGATCCTGACCGAGCTCGTCACCGGCGACGTCTACCAGTGGGGCGCGCTGATGGCGGGCTCGTTGCTCGGCTCGCTGCCGGTGGCGGTCTTCTACTCGCTGTTCGTCGACTATTACGTGTCCTCGCTGACCGGCGCGGTAAAGGAGTAATCCGAACCAGCCTGTGAGACGATCTCCGGCGCCGCGAAAGGGGCCTCAATCGCGCCTGTGGCATCTTTACAGTCGGCGATCGCTTGCTTACGCTCCAGAACATTGCTTTTGATTTTCCGGAGCATTTGACATGAAGACATTGGCATTGGTCGTGGTCGCCGTTCTATTGCTCGTTCCCGCTGCGTCCAGGGTGCAGGCTCAAACTGGAAGCTCGACTGCGGCCAAGAAGGACACCAAGCAACCGCAGACCAAGAATCTTCCGCGGTGCAGCCGCGCCATGAAGATGTCCGGCAAGCCTTGTTACGGCGGATAACGCCGAGCGACGGCTGAACAACGCCCAGGGAAGATCCACAACCCGACAAGAAGGCGCGGAAAGCCCTCAACGACGGCGTCTACACCTTTCCGTTCTTCGCCACCGAGAACTCGACCGCGTCGACGACACCCACATCATCGTCGGCAACGACAACACCCTGCCGTTCTCCTCCAGCCGCGATCCCAACCAGGCCGACGATGACGAGTTCATGCTGGTCGACCTCGCGGATTTCCTGAAGGCGAAGTGAGGGTTCCGCGGCGAAGGTGCGTCCCCTCCCCCGCTTGCGAGAGCTTTGCATAAAGCACGAGTCTGGGATTCTCTCTGGCTTGAGGGGAAAGGGGCTGGGATGGCATATCGTCAGGTTGGACAACCGAGCTTCGCGGACGCGCTGGTGTCGCGGCGAGGAAAAGGGAGCCCGGTGCTGAGGCGGATTGGCGAACTGGTGGATTGGGAGGCAGTGGAGCGCGTGCTGGGCGGCCTGCCGGAACCGGAGCGGGGCGCGCCGGCCTATCCACGGCTGGTGATGTTCAAGGCGCTGCTGCTGCAGCAATGGTACGGGCTGTCCGATCCGGAGCTTGAAGAGGCGCTTGATGATCGGGCCTCGTTCCGCGATTTCTGCGGCTTTGTGCTGGGCGACGAGACCCCCGACCATGCAACGATCTGGCGCTTCCGGGAGGCTTTGCAGCGGGCCGGCCTGGACGAGACGCTGTTCAGTGAGATCTTGCGCCAGATTGAGGCGCATGGGCTGGTGGTGCGGCGGGGCACGCTGATCGACGCGAGTCTGATTCCGGCGGCGGTGAAGCCGCCGAAGCCGCCAGAGGATCCGCAACCGCCCGGCCCGGACGGCCTGGCGCCGAGCAAACTGGTCAACAGCAAGCGCGATCCTGACGCGCGCTGGACCAAGAAGGGCGGCAAACGATACTTCGGCTACAAGGCACATGTGGGCATCGACCAGGGCTCGGCGATCATCCGCCGCAGCAAGCTGACCGATGCTGCGGTCAACGACACGGTGCCCGCCGACGAGTTGATCTGCGGTGATGAGAAGGCGGTGTATGCCGACCAGGCCTATGACAAGCACGAGCGCCGCAGCGGCCTTCGTGCGCGAGGCATCAAGCCGCGGCTGATGTTCCGCCCCAACAAGCATCATCCGCTGACCGAGCGGCAGAAGCGCTTCAACGACGCTGTGGGAAAGCGGCGCGCGCCGGTCGAGCAGGTCTTCGCCCGCCTCAAGGGCGGCTACCGCTGGGCGCGCGCCCGCTATCTGGGCCTGGCGCGCAACCAGACCCATCTGCGCCTGATCTGCCTCGCCATGAATCTCAAACGATGGGCGGTGCTGTCTGCTGTGGGAGCTGCAGCATGACCGTCGTCGCCCGAAGCCATCCGTCGGCCACCAAAACGCAACCGTTCCATGCCGTGCGCCGTCAGATGCTGCGCAAAAAAAGCCCGGCAGCAGGAACTACCCCCGCACATCCAATTAAGCAAAGCTCTCGCTTGCGGGGGAGGGCTGGGGAGAGGGTGTCTCGACGACGAAGACTCCCCCAGAGGAAAGAGCCCTCACCCCTCTCCCGCAAGCGGGAGAGGGAGCACACCTCCTTCGTGGCGCGACTGATCCTAAAGCGCGATGAATCAGGATGAATCGTCATCGCGCTTTAGGCTGTTGTTGAGCATGATCTTTTCGGAAAACCGCTGCGCACTTTTCCGGATCATGCTCTAGCCCGCCGGCACGATCACCATGCCCTTGTCCTTCGGCCAGCGGATGCGCCAGGCGAAGTTGATGTCGCGGGTCTCGCCGGGCTTGGCGTCGAACGACCATTCCAGCACGCCGCGCCTGTCGCGGATGTTGCTCGCGGTCGGCGGCGTGGTCGCGGGCAGCATCTCGACCACGATGTCCTCGTTCTCGCTGATCGGAAGCTGATCCTCGATCGCGACGTGAATCGGGAAGTCGTGACCATTGCGAACCGTGGTCTTGAACGACCGCTCGTCGGTCTTCGACGTCGTCACGAGCAGACCGGCCGAGCCTTCGTTGCGTTTCACCACCGCGCGCTCGATCTTGACCTTGTCATCGGCGCCGAAGCCGAGCCGCACGATGTCGTCCTTGACTGATGCCGAGAGCCTGCCGCGGCCGACGAAGACGCCGTCGCGATAGATCGCGACCCTGCCCGGCAGCAGCGTCGTGTCATCAGTCTGCTTGAAGCTGGCTTCGAGGAAGGCGGTGGGATCGATCACTGGGGCGGCGCGCACCGCGAGATCGGCAGGCACGCTCATCGAGGCGATGCGCAGGCTCTTGGCCCCCTCGGCGGCGCCGAGGCTGACGCGGCCTGGAATCTTGAAAGCGGCCTGAAAATCACCAATCTCGGCAACAGCCTGCTGCTCGTCGGCTCGCTCGCGCGGCTCGGGTGATTCCGCAACCTTGGCTGCGAATGATGGAATCTGCATCTGACGCGGGACGGGTGCGGGCCTTGCCAGATCCGACGCCGTGCCGAGTGCCGTCGGCCGCGGCGGTTGCGGATATTGCGCCACAAGCGAGCCCAACTCCGGCGCACTGCCGCCACGGCCGATGCGCACCGTGGAGACGCCCAGCGTAACGTTGGACCAATCCTCACCGGTCGATTGCGTCACCTCGGCGCGGCGGACCAACTCGAGCTGCGGCTTGCGGTCCTTGGCGCCCGTGTCGAGCCGGGCGTCGTAGAGCGGCAGCCAGCGCGCATTGCGCACATTGTAACTGACCCGCAGCGTCGCCTTGGTCGCAGCTAGCGCGGCAACGTCCATGCGAACCTCAAGCTTGCTCGGCGGCTTGGCCTTGCGCTCAACCTCGAGCTCGGCGATCTGCCGGTCGATCTCGCGCAATTTGCGCGTGGCCTCGCGGATAGCCGTATCGGCGCTCGCAACTTCCTCGCCGACCGCGGCAAAGGCCGCGCGCCATTCGGCGATCGGCCGCGCCTCGCCCTTCTCGCCGATACCGGCCGGGGATGCTTCCGCAAAGTGCTCGGCAAATTTGCGCCGCGCGTTCGCCGAATCGATCGCGCCCTGCAGGTCGGCGCGCTGGTCGTTCAACGCCTCGATACGCTTATCCAGTTCGGGCAGGTTGACCGGTGCCGCGCGCGGCGGCCGTGCGTCGATCGTGCCGATGGTGAGCTTTGCGCCCGCTTCACCCTCGACCCTGATCGAGGACGTGTCGAGACCGAGCGGAAAATCCTTGGCGACCAGCGTCGAGTCGCCGGACGGCAGGTCGATGGTGATGACGCGGGTGACGGTCGCACCATCCGGGTAAACCGTGACCGTGTCGACGGCCGATGTCGTGTCAACATCGGCGGCCCATGATGGCAATGCAACGGCCATCGGCACCAGAATCAGGCTCGTCGTTGCCAAACATCTTGCGGTGATGCGCATAAAGTCCCTCCTGCCATATCGCCGCGCCGCCAGCCGGACGCGCGATCAAATGCCTCGCCAACATGGTTGGACGCGGCAGCGAAGGAACTGGTTCGATTGGGGTTTCGGTTGGGCGCTCCTGCGGCGGGACCATGGCCGCGGAACGCAGTGCCACGCCATTCTTCGGCAGCTCGCCGCATCAGAGGTTAGCCAAAGCCACTGGCTGCTCGTTCAACCGAGATCGTGCAAATCCTTGCCAAGTGGCGGTGTCAGGCGAAACGTCGGGAAAACAGCTTTCAAGCCGGCCCGCTCGGGCGTGCAGGCCATTGGACCCACGAGGTAGGAGCTTGCCTTGGCAAACGGCGCTAACCGCATGAGCGGCCAGACCTTGCCATCGGCCGAAACCTGCAAACGAAGCACGCCGTCGGCGACTGTTGCGCGCACCCAGAAATCACGGGCCTGGTGCTCATAGGCCGCAGTCGCCCAATCCGATCGTCCGTCGGTCAGCACGCTCGCGAGCATGGCCCGTCCGTCCGAGAACTCGATCCCGGCCTTGACCCAATGCTGCGCGTCGACGCGCACCATGATGCCCGCCTGGTCGTAAAGCGCCTGAAATTCGGCCTGAACGCGCAACTCGGCGGTGAATGCCTCGGCCGTCGGAAAGCCGAGAAAGTGCCCGCTGTCGCGGTTGAAGCCATAGTGGGTTTCGCGCCAAAAGTCGGTGGCTTCGTCGGTCACAATCTGAAGGCCGTCGCGCTGAGCCGACCATTGTGTCGGTTGGTTCAGCCACACACCGTCGCTTCGACCGAAGATCGGGACGTTCATGTTCACCCCTTGTGAATTGTGCCGGCGGTCTCATGCCGTGGCGCGCACGAGCACATTCGATGCCAACGCGAGGGTCTGGTTCGATTGGATCGAACCAGACCCCGCGCCTCTCATGACTGTTTCGAAGACCGGAGCGTCAAAGCAGCCCGTTCTTCTTCAGGATGTCCGGAGCATTCTCCTTGGTGATCAGCATCGTCGGCAAAGTGATGACCGGCTCCAGTTTCTCGCCCTTCAAGAGCTTGACTGCCTGGCGCAATCCCTCAGCTCCTGGCGTTGCGTAGAGGAACGTCGCCGTAAGCTGCCCCTTGGAGACCCAGGTCACGCCCTCGTTCGGCAGGCCGTCGATTCCGAGAATGAACTTGATGTCCTTGTCGCGGCCGGCGTCCTTGGCAGCGAGATAGGCGCCATAAGCCATGGGGTCGTTGTGGCCATAGACCAGATCGATCTTCTCGTTATTGCGCAGCGCGGTCGTCATGATGTTGTAGGCCTTGTCCTGCTTCCAGTCGCCCGACTGGTTGTTAAGCAGATACTTGATCCCAGGCTCTTTGTCGGTGAACGCATGGAAGCCGTCGTGTCGGTCATGCGCGGGCTGCGTGCCCATGCCGCCCCAGATCTCGACGACATTGCCGGCCGCCTTGCCGGGACCGCCGAGCAGCTTCACCGCATGTTCGCCGGCTGCCTTGCCGATCGCGACATTGTCGCCGCCGATAAATTGGGTGATCCGCTTGGTGTCGACGTTGCGGTCGAGCACGATGACCGGGATCTTGGCGTCGATCGCCTTTTCGACCACCCCGGTGAGCCCCGCCGATTCCTTCGGCGAGATCAGGAGCACGTTGACCTGCTGCACGATGAGGTTGTCGCAATCGGCGACCTGCTTCTCGGTCTTGTCCTGGCCGTCGGTAATGACGAGGTCGACATCCGGATGGTTCTTCGCCTCGGCCTGGATATCCTTGTTGAACTGCACGCGCCACGGCTCGAGCGTTGTGCATTGGCTAAAGCCGACCTTCCACTTGCCTGCGGTTCGGGCCGGGCTCCACCCGGCCGGCACATAAACGGTCATCGCGGCGCCTGCGATTGTGGTCGACAGTTTCAAGAATTCACGACGCTTCATCGAGATCCTCCCTTGCAAAATCCGCCGTTGGGGCGTTTGGCAGCCGATGGGTTTCGGCTGTTTTTGGGTCGACCTGTGCTTCGACCGATCGGCTGAACCGCCATCGCCCGATGAGCTGGCCGAGATTCTGTTCCTGCACCAGCACGGTGCCGACGATGATCAATCCCTTCATCAGCAGCTGGACGTTGGAGTCGATGTTCTGAAGCTGGAGAATGTCCGAGAGCAGGCCGAAAATCAGGACCCCGACGAACGTGCCGGCGAGGCCGCCGCGGCCGCCCATCAGGCTGGTGCCGCCGATCACCACCGCGGCAATCGCGTCGAGCTCCAGCCCGGCGCCGGCGTCCGGCTTGCCTTGCCGGTACTGAGCGACGAACAGCACGCCGGCGATGCCCGCCAGCAGTCCGGACAGCAGATATGCCGTGAGCTGGACCTGGGCGACCTTGATGCCCGAGAGCTTGGCCGCCTCGACGTTGCCGCCGATCGCATAGGCGTAACGGCCGAAGGTGGTGAAACGCATAATGGCGCCAAACAGAATGATCGCCGCGAGGAAGAAGACGCTCGGCACCGGCAACACGCCCCACAGCATCGAGCGGAGCATTTCAAAGGCCTCGGTGGCGTTGGTGCCGGTGTAGACCGGCACTACGGCGTTGTCCTGGCCCGCCGTGAGCCTGGCGACGCCGAGTGCGCTGACCATCATCGCCAGCGTGACGATGAAGGGCTGCAACCGTCCGGCGACGATCAGCAGTCCGTTGATGGCGCCAAGCACCAGTGCGAGGCAGGGCGCCACCAGGAGTACGCCGAGCACGCCGAACTTGGTGGGTACCTGCCCTGTTGTCCACCATGCAACTGCGGTGGCGCAGAGGACGCCGAGCAGCGCGGGAATCCACAGGCTGCGCCAGGGCGAGACTGCAATATCAGGACGCCGCCCTGCGCCGATGTCGCGGCCGCGCGCCAGACCCCGGAAAATGAACCGCGCCAACAGCGCGGTGGCTACACCGCTCACGATGGTTGCGGCCGGAACGCCCATCGCGGACGCCGCAGTCAAACCGGGCTTGGTGAGCAGCATCGCGCAAATCACCGTCGAAAAACCCATAACGGAGCCGACCGACAAATCGATGCCGCCAAGCAGAATGACCATGGTCATGCCGGTCGCGACGAGGCCGGTGATCGAAACCTGGCGCAGCACATCGGTCAGGTTGGCGTAGGACAGAAAGATGTTGCTGCCGGACGAGGTGTGCGGCGAGGTGAGCCCGCCGATCAGGCAGATGAGCAGCAAGCCCCAATAGAGCTTGGTTCGGGACAGGAGACGAAGCACTTTCATGATGGGCTTTCCTGCGACCATGCTGCCATGCCGGGCGCCGCAAGCCGCATCACCGTCTCCTGCGTCGCGGTCTCGCGGCTGAGGATTCCGGTCTGCCGTCCCTCGCACATCACCAGGATGCGGTCGGACAACAACAGAAGCTCCGGCATCTCGGAGGTCACCACGACGATGCCGAGGCCCTGCTCGGCAAGATCGAAGATCAGCCGGTAGATGTCCTGCTTGGCGCCGATATCGATGCCCCGAGTCGGCTCGTCGAGCAGAAGAATACGAGGCTCGGTAGCGAGCCATTTCCCGATCACGATCTTCTGCTGATTTCCGCCCGAGAGCGATGCGGCCGCCTGATCGATGCCGGTGCAGCGGACCGACAGCCGGTCGACCACGTCGCGCGCCAAGGCTCGTTCACGCGCGAATGCGCGCAGGCCAAAGCGCGACAGCGCGGCGATCGAGGGCAACGCGATATTGTCACAGATCGAGGCGGCAAGGTGCAGGCCGCGCTCCTTGCGGTCCTCGCTCACGAGCGCGATACCAAGGCGATAGGCGTCGGCCGCCGAGCTGATCTGGACGGCGGTGCCGTCGATGGCGATTTCGCCGCCCCGCCAGCCGCGCGCGACGCCAAAGACCGATTCCAGGATTTCGGTCCGGCCCGAACCGAGCAGGCCGCCGATGCCGAGGATCTCGCCTCGCCTGAGCTCGAAGCTGACACCATGCAGCGTCCGGCGCCATCCGTGAGGGCCGAGCGTGTCGAGCGTGAGGTCGTGCGCCGAAAGGACGACTGCGCCGTCCCGTGCGGCCGTATCGCGTTCACCTGCGACCATGTCGCGGCCGACCATTGCGGAGATGATCGCTCCGCGCGACAAGTCGCCGATCGGGGCCGTGACGACGCGCCTGCCGTCGCGCAGCACCGTCACCCGGTCGGCGAGATCGAGAACCTCTTCGATGCGGTGCGAGGTATAGATGATGGCGACGCCCTCGGCTGCCAGCTGCCGCACGATCTTGAACAGTGTTTCGCATTCGGACGACGACAATGCCGAAGTCGGCTCGTCCATGATGAGGATGCGGGCATTGAGCGACAGCGCCTTGGCGATTTCCACCAATTGCTGTTCGCCGACGCGCAAATCCGCGATGCGGCTTTCGGGAGCGATCCTAACGCCAAGGCGCTCGAGCAGGCGCGCGGCCACCCGGAGCATGCGGCGGCGATCGATCAGCACACCCGCAATCAGCGGCTCGCGACCGAGAAAGATATTGTCGGCCACGCTCAGCTCGGGGACGAGATTGAGCTCCTGATGAATGATTGCGACGCCGGCCTCCTCGGCGTCGCAAACGCCGCCGAACCGGGCGACCTCGCCTCCGACCTGGACGTCGCCGTCATAGTCCGTGTGCACGCCGGCCAGGATTTTCATCAAGGTGCTCTTGCCGGCACCGTTCTCGCCCATCAGCGCGTGAACTTCGCCGTAGCGCAGATCGAAGTCGACGGCGTTGAGGGCCTTCACTCCGGCGAAGGATTTCGAGACCCGCTCGGCAACAAGCACAATATCCCCGTTTCGCGTGCCGCTCCCGGCGTTGTTGCCGATCGCGACCAGCCGTGGGGACGCGCGTCGCTCATCCTGCGCTCTCTCGGCGCCAAAGCGTGTCTCCATGGGGTTGCTCCTCCCCGGCCGGCTCTCTCGCGTGCCCCGCGACCTGTCCTCTTGGGACCTGTGCTGGTGAGACCGACCATTGCTATTTTTCTGACATGCTAGTTATATCAGTTGCCGTTCGTCAAGCCTCCGCGCAAATCGGACCTTTCAGCTTGAAAAGTGAAAATCAGCCCCCGGGGGATCACAGCATGCATTCAGTCGGGGGCTTCAGCGGCGGGGCCGTTGCCGCGCGAGGACGCGGGGCGGGAGGATCGAAAGTCGACCAGGCCTACGTTGCGCTCAAGCGTGCCATCGTATCCGGCGCTCTCGCGCCCGAAACGCCGATCGACAAGAACGAGTGGTGCGCCACTTTCGAAGTGTCCAAGCTTTCGATCACTACGGCGATCAACCGGCTTGCTTTCGAGGGGCTTGTTATCGTCGAGCCGCAACGCGGCTCTTACGTCGCCAGGATCCATCTCGACGACGTCAGGCAGTGGATGTTGATGCGCCGTGCGCTGGAGGTGGAGGTCGTCGGGGTCTGTGCAGCCGACATGTCGGATGATGCCGTCGCAGCGCTGGGCCAGAATCTCGCCTATCAGAAGGCCGCCATCGCCAGCGGAGACCTCGAAGGCTTTCACGAGCTCGACACCAGGTTTCACCGCCAGATGACCGAAGGCCTGAGTCTCGCGCGTGTTGGCGAGGTTCTCGATCCGATCCGGACCCACCTTGAGCGAGTCCGTCGAACGCTGTTGCCGGAGCCAGGACGGCCCGAAGGAACGTTCCGCGAGCACGAAGCGATCTACCGCGCGATTGCCGCGCGTGCGCCGGATCAGGCGAAAAGCGAAATGGCGGGCCACCTCGATCGCGTAGCGCGCGAGCTGCATGCCTTTGTCGGAAGACACCCCGGCTTCTTTGAAGACTAGTTTGGCTTGCACCCAAATCAGGCGTGCTCGAACGGACCGACTTCGCGGATGACCTTGCAAATCTCCAAGCGACCATTGGCATAGAATTCGGCATGCCCCCGTTTCATCGCCTCGATATGTTCTGGATGCGTGCGCCAGGCTTCGAGTGCCTCCTCCGAAGCAAAGCGAAACACGGTCAGTTCCTCGCCATCATCGGCCTTGAACGACTTGACCGACAGAAAGCCGGGAAGGCCGCTGACAATGTTGTACATGCGCTCGCCCAATCGACCATATTCGTCGAGCGAGACACCGTCCCGCAGATTCAGGCCGCCAATCACCACGACTTCGCCGATCATTTTCGGTCCTTTCTCAATCGCATTCCTCGCCAGCTTAACAGCCGGCGCATCTCGCATGATAGTTTCGGATCGATGACGGCACTTGTTACGCCAGAGAAAAATTCAGCGTGCCGGGGCCGGCGGCTGCGGAGACCAAGTGTGCTCAGATCGCGCGAGCGAACATGCGAAAGCCGGGCGCGCCGATGATCGCCTCGAAGGCGGGATCGCGCTTCTCTTCGGCGAAGGCAAAACCGGCCTTGGTGTAGGCGCGCTCGGCGAGCTCGTTGCCGATCAGGAACGAGATCGTCGCCCGCCTAAATCCAGCCGCGCGGCCCTGGTCCAGCGCGTGCGCGATCAATGCCTGCACGAGACCGCGGCCGCGATAGGCAGGATCGGTCGCGACATACTCGATCATCCAGTCGCCCTCGCCGCCCTGAACCCATGAGGCGCGTGTATAGGCGGCGCGTTGACGGATGCCTTCCAGCTCCGGCGCAGCGAGCCCCGTAGCGACCGCAACTTCCTCGATCGCACGCCAGGCCGCAGGTCCCGTGCCTGCCGCCGGGAAGGCACCGAGCGCCGCCGCAGGCCTGCCGTCAACCTCGGCGACCAGGAATTGCGAGACGTGCCAGATCGACACGGTGCGGGCGACCGCGATACGCGCGATGAAATCGCGGCACTGCGCCTCGGGCCAGCCGAGCGCGACGTCGAACCAGCCGCGCGGCCGGTAACCGCGCTGCGATGACAGAATAGTCTGTGCGATGAAATCTGCGTCTCCGGGACGCGCAGACCGTATTGTCATGCGCGCCCCTTCTACGAAGACTTTACGTGTTCTTCAGCGCGACGCGGAATTCGGCCTCGGTCTTGGCCTTGACCTCGTCGAGCGTGACGCCGTCGGCGAGCTCGATCAGGGCCATGCCGCCGTCGCCGTGCTTGTCGATGGTGAAGACGGCGAGATCGGTGACGACCATGTCGACCACGCGTTCGCCGGTCAGCGGCAGGTTGCACTGCTTGAGCAGCTTGGGGCCGTCCTTGGCGGAATGCTCCATCACGACGACGACGCGCTTGACGCCGGCGACGAGATCCATCGCGCCGCCCATGCCCTTGACCATCTTGCCCGGGATCATCCAGTTGGCGAGATCGCCGTTCTGGGCCACCTGCATGGCGCCGAGGATCGACAGGTCCATGTGGCCGCCGCGGATCATGCCGAAGGAATCCGCGCTCGAGAAATACGAGGTCGAGGGCAGTTCGCTCACGGTCTGCTTGCCGGCGTTGATGAGGTCCGCGTCCACCTCGTCCTCATAGGGGAACGGGCCCATGCCGAGCATGCCGTTCTCGCTCTGGAGGCTGACATCGATGCCGTCGGGGATGTAGTTCGAGACCAGCGTCGGGATGCCGATGCCGAGATTGACGTAATAGCCGTCGCGCAGTTCCTTCGCGGCGCGCGCGGCCATCTGTTCACGGGTCCAAGCCATTAGATTTCTACTCCCGTTCCAGCCGTAGACGCGCCGCTCGGACGCGGGCGCGTGTTGCGGAATTCGATGCGCTTCTTGGCCGTGCCTACCTCGACGATGCGCTTCACGAAGATGCCGGGCGTGTGGATGTGGTCGGGATTGAGTTCACCGGCCGGAACCAGATGCTCGACCTCGGCCACGGTGATCTTCGCGGCGGTCGCCATCATCGGGTTAAAGTTGCGCGCGGTCTTGCGGTAGATCAGATTGCCTGCGGTGTCGCCCTTCCAGGCATGCACGATGGCGAGGTCGGCGAACAGGCCGCGCTCCATCAGATACTTCTCGCCGTCGAACTCCTTCACTTCCTTGCCTTCGGCGATCAGCGTGCCGACGCCGGTCTTGGTGTAGAAGGCCGGGATGCCGGCGCCGCCGGCGCGGATGCGCTCGGCCAGGGTGCCCTGCGGATTGAATTCGAGTTCCAGCTCGCCGGCGAGGAATTGCTGGGCGAACAGCTTGTTCTCGCCGACATATGACGAGATCATCTTCTTGATCTGCCGGGTTTCGAGCAAGCGGCTGAGGCCGATGCCATCGACGCCGGCATTGTTGGAGACCACCGTCAGGCCCTTGACGCCGGAGTCGCGGATCGCGTCCGACAGCTCCTCGGCGATGCCGCAGAGGCCGAAGCCGCCCGACATGATCATCATGCCGTCTTTGAGAACGCCCTCGAGAGCCGATTTGGCGTCGGGATAGACCTTGTTCATGCAAATAACCTTCGAGTGAACCTTCGGCTTGCAGGCCGTCGCGCCCTATTGGCGGCGATTATTAGGCGAAATGGTCCGAAGCCGTCAATGATACGGGGTTCTCCGCTCCCGCCGGTGGTGATAGAAGCTGCCCACACGGTGGGCAAACCCGCCCGCGGCCTTGAAAGCGACAAGAAAACCCATCAAGTTGCGGGACTTAAGGAATAGAACTTGGGCGTGGGCACGCAGGTTTCCCCGGCCCGCCCTTCTGGCTCCAACGACCAACCCGACCAGGACATGCCATTGACCATGGCTCAAGGAATGAAGCGCCTCGGGACGCCGATCGCGGCCCTGCTCGGCGTCACGCTGATCGCCCTGATCGCGACCTCCTGGCTCATCAACCGCGACGCGCTGCGCAAGGCGGTGGAGGCGCAGATCCGCGACGTGACCGGGCTCGAGCTCAGTGTCGCGGGCAATATCGACATTTCGGTGCTGCCGGCGAGCTACATCTCCTTCCATGACGTCGGCCTCAAGGACGGCGGCACCAGCGATCCCGCGCTCCATGTCGACGTGCTCACCGCCAATCTGCGGCTGCTGCCGCTCTTGCTGCAACGGTTCGAGATCGCCGACCTGACGCTGCTGCGGCCGCATATCCATGTCAGCCTGAAGCCGGACGGCGAGAGCAACTGGACGCCCTTTATCCAGACCATTGCGCGCACCATGAAGCCCGGCGCCGACAACCAGGTGTCGTTCTCCGAGATCAGGATCCAGGACGGCGTGCTCGATTACGAGGACGCCGCCACCCACGGCACCGAGAAGCTCGAGGACATCGACCTGTCGCTGGCCTGGCCCTCAATCTCGCGCTCCTTTGCCGCGACCGGACAGTTCGACTGGCGCGGCGAGCGCGTCGACGGCTCGATCAGCTTTTCCGATTTCGTCGCCGCCCTCTCCGGCGAGCGCTCGGGGCTGAAGGCGCGGATCGCCAGCGCCCCGCTCAAGCTCGCCTTCGACGGCAGCGTCGCCAACCGCACCAGCCCTATGATGGAGGGCACGCTCACCATTGACAGCCCGTCCTTGCGCAATGCGCTGCGCTGGACCGGCCAGCCGCAGCCCGGCAGCGGCGGCTTCGGCCGGTTCGCGCTGAAGGCGCGGGCCAACGTCGTCGGCGCCTCGATCGCGCTCACCAATGTCAATGTCGAGCTCGACGGCAACACCGCCGAGGGCGTCATGACCTACGCCAATAACGGACGGCAGACGCTGCAGGCGACGCTCGCCGCCGACGCGCTCGACTTCACGCCCTACATCTCCACCTTCCGCCTGCTTGCGAGCGGCGCCCGCGACTGGAACAGGCAGCTGTTCGATCTCAACGGCCTCTCGACCACCGACCTCGACATGCGCCTGTCCGCAGCCAAGCTGACGGTCGGGCCGACCAAGCTCGGCCGCACCGCGATCGGGGCGAACTTGCGCAACGGCACGCTGGCGCTTTCGGTCGGCGAAGCCCAGGTCTATGGCGGCATCGCCAAAGGCTCGTTCGGCATCGCCCGCTCAGACACCGTCGCCGACATCAAGGCGCAATTCCAGTTCACCGACGTCGACCTGCAGGCCTGCGCCACCGAGCTGTTCGGCCTCAACAAGCTGTCCGGCCGCGGCAACATCAGCGTCTCCCTTCTCGCCTCCGGCTCGAGCCCGTTCGGCCTCGTGCAGTCGCTCGACGGCAGCGCCACCGTGACCGGGCATGACGGCGCGATCGCCGGCATCAATGCCGAGCAGCTGCTGAAGCGTCTGGAGCGGCGGCCGCTGTCGGGCGGCGGCAATTTCCGCAACGGCTCGACGCCTTACGACAATCTCACCATCGCACTGAAATTCGCCGACGGCGTTGCGACCGCTGAGGACATCCGCATCGAGGGACCTGCGGCGAAGATCACGCTGACCGGCACCGCGTCGGTGCCGGCGCGTGAATACGACATGAAGGGCGTGGCGAGCCTCAACACGGCGTCCGGCTTTCAATTGCCCTTCGTGGTGCAGGGCCCCTGGGACGATCCCCTGATCCTCCCCGATTCGGAAGTGCTGATCCGCCGCTCGCCCTTTGCCGCCCCGCTGCTCAAGCCGAAGGACGGCCCCACCGGGGACACGGTGCGCTCGGTCATCGAGAAGATCACCGGCGTCAAGCGCCCTCCGCCGACGGAGTCGCCGACGGCCGAGAACGCCAAAGAGAACGAGAAGGCCAACTAACGCCGAACGGCTCTACGCTAAATCGATTGACGCCGCTCGTTCACCTCTCGCCCTTGCGGGATCGGCATAGGCCGCCTGTGGCGGCCGGCCTTTGAAGGCGCCGAGATGAAGCTCCGGCTATGGCGAAGCGCCGGATGAGGGCTTTCGCCTCTTGAGGGCTATCGCTTTGCGTCAGGCGGCCGATTGCGTCGTTGAGATCCAGCTCTTGCGCTCCTGCACCAGTATTGTCCCAGCAGTCTTCGTCCCGGCTGCGGCCTTGACGGTGCCGATCTCTCCCAGTTCACGGGCCAACACCTCACGGTCACAAGCGTTCTCCCACAGCGAAATGGTGATGGATGCGACACAGTTGCTGATCATGCTGGTCAGCGCGCGGGCTTCCGACATGAAGCGGTCGATGCCGACAAGCAGCGCCACGGCGGTCACGGGCAGATCCGGCATGACCGAAAGGGTCGCGACAAGCGCGACGAAGCCGCTGCCGGTCACGCCGGCCGCCCCTTTGGACGTCAGCAGCATCAGTCCGAGCATCGCCGCGATCTGCCCCCACGACAGGTGAATGTCGCAAGCCTGCGCGATGAAGATCGAGGCCAAGGTCAGATAGATGGCGCTGCCGTCCAGATTGAAAGAGTAGCCCATCGGCAACACGAGCCCTGACACGCCTTTCCGGCATCCGAGCTGCTCCAGCTTGCGCAGCGCGCCGGGCAGCGCCGGCTCCGAGGACGAGGTGCCGAGCACGATCAGCAATTCTTCCCTGAAGTAGCGGATGGTCTTCCACAGGCTGAAGCCGTTCAGCCGCGCCAGCGCACCAAGCACGACGATCACGAAGACGGAGCAGGCGACATAGAAGGTCAGGATCAGCAGTCCGAGCGAGCCGATCGAGCGGATGCCGTAGCGCCCCACCGTGAACGCCATGGCCCCAAAGGCGCCGAGCGGCGCCAGCTTCATGATGAAGCCGAACGACACGAACAGCACGTGCGAGAACGAGGCGACTGCCTTTGCCACCGCGGCACCGCCGTCGCCGGCGCGGCTCAGGCCAAAGGCGATCAGGATGGAGATCAGCAGCACCGGCAGCACTTCGCCATCGGCAAACGCTCCGAAGAAGGAATGCGGGATGATGTGCAGCATGAAGTCCGCAAATCCGGTCGCACCTGCCTGCTTGGTGAATTTCGCAGCCACCGACGGATCCAGAGTACTGACGGACACATGCATGCCCACGCCCGGCTGGATCAACGAGACAGCGATCAGCCCGGCGAGCAGTGCGAGCACGGTCAGCAGATAAAACAGCGCCATGGATTTCACCAGTGTGCGACCAATCTCGCGGGTATCGCTGATGCTGTTGATGCCGCTGACGATGGTGCAGAACACGATCGGTGCGATCATCATCTTGACCAGCTTGACGAAGCCGTCTCCGAACGGCTTCAGAGCAGCGCCAAATTCAGGCCAGAAATGACCCGTGATGACGCCCAGCATGAGGCCAATCAGCACCTGGACGTAGAGGATCCGGTAGAATGGTTTTCGTGGCTCCACGTTCGCGGACCCAGCCGGCGCTTGCATCTGCATTCTCGTTTCTCCCTTGGGTCTTGTTCTTGAAGGTTCTAGGAGCTGTCCGGCTTCAAGCCGCCAGCACCGAATGAGGCACGTGCGATCTGCGGGCGAAGACATGGCCCTCGAAAATTCGCCGTGCGGTCCGCTGCACCCGGGCAACCGGGCCGGGCTCCAGCCGCACCACGAGCTGGCCGGAAGGATGGGTAAGCGTGATCGGCACCGGCAGCGCCAGCGGTCCGACCATCTCCGCGGCGATCGTTCCGGGCGTGACACACGCAGTCGCGATCGCGACCGCGCCGGTGACGGCCAGTGCGCTATGGCAGTCGTGCGGCATGAAGTACCGGGTGTTCAACGCCGCCTCGCCCGAGGGCGCAATCAGAACCGGTTTGGGAATCACCATTGCCGCGGAATTTGGAAAACCCATTCGGCGTCCAGCCTCGATGCGCAAATTCTCGAGCCGCGCGCGGAAGCCGCTGTCGGCGAAGTCCGAGGGTGCTTCGCGCCCAGTCCAGCCCAGATCCGCCGCGCGGACCAGCATCACCGGCATCGCCGCGTCGATGCAGGTCACATCGATGCCGTCGATGCGGTCGACCGGCCGCCCGGTCGGGAGCAGGCGCCCGGTGCGGGCGCCGGCCGCATTGGGAAACGACAGTTCGATCGGTGCGGCCGTTCCCGGCACGCCGTCGATCCGCACATCGCCCTCATAAGTCACCCGCCCTCCAGGCGTGGCGACGACCGCATCAATCAGCTTGCCGGTATTGACATTGTGGATGCGCACATGGGTGCGCTCTGCGGTCGCGGCCACCAGGCCGGCTTCGATGGCGAACGGCCCCACGGCCGCCAGCATATTCCCGCAATTGGGCGAGGTATCGACGATCCCTTCACGAACCCGCACCTGGGCGAACAGGTAGTCGACGTCGGCGCCTGGTACCGACGCCGGTCCAATGATCGCGACCTTGTTGATCACGGCATTGCCGCCGCCGATTCCATCGATTCCAAGATCGTGCCCACCTCCCATCACGGACAGCAGGACCGCGTCGCGCGAGCTGGGGTCGGCCGGAAGATCGCGGGCCAGGAAAAACGGCCCGCGCGAGGTCCCTCCGCGCATGACCACACAGGGAATGGCAATCTGTTCGTCCATGGCATTGTTCCGTTCGCGGCATCTTCACGCGAACCAGACCATCCTCCCTCCCAACTCTTTTGTGAAATGCAAATATCTGAGGTATTATTCCGTATATCGATATAATGGAGTGTTGCCGTGAACGCAGAACTGCTTGACCTCAAGGCGTTCATCACCGTCGCCGAGACCGGGAGTTTCGTCCGGACCGCCAAGGCGCTGAACCTGTCGCAACCTGCGCTCAGCCGGCGCATTCAGAAGCTCGAAGAAAGCCTCGGTGCGCCGCTGCTCGAGCGGTCGACCCGCCACGTCAACCTCACCATGACTGGCCGCGACTTCCTGCCGAAGGTGCGCCGTCTCATCGACGAGTTCGAGACCTCGGTGCTCGCCATCCACGATATCGGCGCGCGAAGTTCAGGTCTGGTCTCGGTGGCTGCGGTGCCGACGGCAGTGTTCTACTTCCTGCCGCGTGCGATCGGCCGGTTTGCCGAAGCCTATCCGCGCATTCGCATCCGGATTCTGGACATCGGCGCCAACGAGGGATTGGAGGCGGTCGCGCGCGGAGAAGCCGATTTCGGTATCAATTTCATTGGGGCTTCGCATGCTGAGATCGAGTTCGAGAAACTGGTCGAAGACCCTTTCGTGCTGGCTTGCCGCCATGACCATCCGCTGGCCTCGCGCAAACAGGTCAGCTGGCCCGAGATCGTGCCGCACCGGGTGATCACCGTCGGCCGCAACAGCGGCAATCGCGCATTGATCGACAATGCGCTGGCGCGACACGGGCTGCAGCTGAACTGGTCCTATGAAGTCGCTCACCTCTCGGGTTCGCTTGGCCTGGTCGAAGCGGGACTGGGCATCGCCGTGCTCCCGAGGCTCGCGACGCCAACGGCCGCCCATCCGATCATTCACACCATTCGGTTGATCGAGCCGGAGGTGTCGCGGACGATCGGAATCGTGCGCAGGCGTGGGGCGACGCTATCTCCTCATGCCAGCCAGTTTCTCAAGATGCTGCTCGAGGCGTGGCGCTCTCCTTCCCGCACCGGCGGGCAAGGCAAGCCGCGGTCCCGATCCGCTGCAGCGAATGCCGCTTCCACCGGGCCGAAAGGCAAACGCTGAGGGCCCGCCGGCGCGTTCCCTTCTCAAACCGGAGTTCCTCAGATCAATTCGCCCCTGTTCTCAGTGGCGTCTTGGGTCCTCCGGCCGCGACATCGTGGCGGCCGGCGGTCGCGTTGCGTTCGGTCCTCATACCGCCTACAACGCCGTGGTCTTTCGCTGGCGGCGAGTTGGTGTGTGGCGTTGCCCATAGCCAGGCAAGGCCAGAACGCACAAGGCGAATTGATTGCTGCGAATTGATGCGGCGATTGGATCGATGCATGCGTCAAGCATGTTCACAAGTCCCCGCCCCACGACATTGGTCGGAGAAGAAGCCGCTAGATCGGCTCACCGCCATGCGCTAGTGTTTTATACGACCGGTTAAAAACACCGGCCGTTTGAGGGAGAAAAACGTGAAATCCAAGGTTATTGGCGCAGTCACACTGGCGGTCGCTGCGGCCGGGCTGTTCGCAGCCGCTGCACCCGCATTTGCGCAGCAGAAGACGATTACGGTCTGGTGGGGCAAGGGCTTCTACCGCTCCGAAGACGACGCGCTGATCGAGACGATCAAGAAGTTCGAAGCCAAGACCGGGATCAAGGTCGAGTTGTCGCAATACGCGATCCAGGACATGATTCCGAAGACGGTCGCCGCGCTCGACGCCGGCACCGTTCCCGATGTCGCCTATTCCGACACCTATGACGTGCAGGCGCAGGGCAAGTGGGCCTTCGAGGGCAAGCTCGAGGATCTCACTGACGTCATGAAGCCGATCGAGGACCGGTTCGCGCCGAACACGCTGGAGGCATCGAAGCTCTACGACGACGTCGCCAAGAAGAAGGCCTATTACGGCTTCCCGCTGAAGCAGCAGAGCATGCACGTCCAGATCTGGAACGACATGCTGGAGAAGGCGGGCTTCAAGCAGAGCGACATCCCGACCGACTGGACCGGCTATTGGTCGTTCTGGTGCGACAAGGTGCAGCCGGCGATCCGCAAGGCCACCGGTCAGCGCATCTATGCGGTCGGCCAGCCGATGGGCGTGGAATCCACCGACGCCTTCCAGTCATTCTACACCTTCATGGACGCCTACCACGTCAAGCTGGTCGATGACGATGGCAAGCTCACGGTCGACGATCCCAAGGTTCGCGAGAACCTGATCCACGCCCTGAAGGACTATACCGATACCTACATCAAGGGCTGCACACCGCCGTCCTCGACGACCTGGAAGGATCCGGACAACAACGTCGCCTTCCACAACAAGACCATCGTGATGACGCACAACTTCACGATCTCGATCGCGGCGAAGTGGTACGAGGACTCGCAGAACCAGGCGCTCACGCAGGAGCAGCGCGATGCCGGCAAGAAGGCCTATGAGCAGGACATCATCACGGCGTCCTTCCCGAAGGCGCCCGATGGCTCGACGATCCGCTACCGCTCCGACGTCAAGACCGGGCTGGTCTTCACTGCGGCCAAGAACAAGCCCGAGGCCAAGCAGTTCATCAGCTTCCTGCTCCAGGAAGAGAACGTCCGTCCCTATATCGAGGGCGCGCTCGGCCGCTGGTTCCCGGTGACCAAGGCAAGCCAGGAAAGCCCGTTCTGGCAGGCCGACAAGCACCGCAAGGCGGTCTACACGCAGTTCAAGGGCGGCACCGCGCCGTTCGATTTCACCAAGAACTGGAAGTTCACCATCCTGAACAACGAGAACGTCTGGGCCAAGGCGATGAACCGGGTCGTCAGCGAGAAGGTGCCGGTCGACAAGGCCGTCGACGAGCTGATCGCCCGCATCAAGCAGGTTGCAGGCTAAGGTTTATCCCTCCCTCTCCCCACATGACGGAGAGAGGTGTAAGAACAACACCGGCCGCGTTTCGCGGCCGGCTTCTCTTTGAAGAGTCCGAAAAGAATGGCGATCACGCTCTCCGGCGATCAGTCGATACCCGCCCCACCATTGTCGTCGCGGCTGACCCCGGCGCAGGTCTGGGGCATCGTGCTGCTCGCGCCCTATCTGCTCGTTTTCCTTGCCTTCGTGGTCTACCCGGTCTGCTACGGACTGTGGCTGGCGCGGGCGCCGTCGAATTACGTCGCGCTGTACAACGACCCGATTTTCGCCCGCGCTGCCGTCAACACGCTGATCTTCCTGGTCATCGGCATCAACATCAAGATGCTGATCGCGCTGTTCCTGTCCGGCTTCTTCGCCCAGCAGCGCACGTGGATCAGATGGCTCTCGGTGATCTTCATCCTGCCTTGGGCGGTGCCGTCGATCCCGACCATCCTGTCGGTGCGCTTCATGCTCAATCCCGAATGGGGCATGATCAACCATCTCATCTTTTCCCTCACCGGCGATGACGGCCCGAACTGGCTGAACGACCCGACTGTGGCGCTGAGCATGGCGATCGCCGTGCACATCTGGAAGTCGCTGCCGTTCTGGACGCTGATCCTGATCACCGGACGCCTCGCGATCTCGCACGATCTGTTCGAGGCCGCCGAGGTCGACGGCGCGAGCTGGTGGCAGAAATTCCGCTTCATCACCTGGCCGTCGATGCAGACGCTCTACATCACCTGCACGCTGCTCTCGATGATCTGGACGCTCGGCGACTTCAACAGCGTCTACCTGCTCACCGGCGGCGGCCCTGCCGACCTCACGCATGTGCTGTCGACGCTCGGCATCCGCTATCTCCGGCTCGACCAGCTCTCGCTCGCGATGGCCTCCATCGTCTGCGCAATGCCGTTCGTCCTGCCGCTCGTGTATTTCATGATGAAACGGTTGTCGCGATGAAGCTTCCCGGCGTAAGCGAATTTTCCTGGCGCGACGTCGCGACCGAAGCGCGGCTGCTCCTGATCGGCATTCCCGTCTTGCTGTGGACGATGATCCCGATCTACCACATGTTCCTGTTCGCGATCTCCCCGAAGGAGGATGCGTTCTCGGGCAAGCTATGGCCGGATCACCCGACGCTGCACAACTTCGAGATCGTGTTCAAGCAGCAGCACTATTTCCTGCGCGACTTCTACGTCCAATTCTGGAATTCGGTGGTAATCGCCGCCGCGGTCGGCGCGCTGACGCTGGTGATCGCCACCGCCGCGGCGTTCGCGATCTCGCGGCTGAAGGTGCCGGGCGGACGCATGGTGCTGAACCTTGCGCTGTTCACCTATTTCATCCCGGCGGCGTTCCTCGCCGTACCGATGTACCGGACCATGGGCAATTACGGCCTGCTCAACAATCACTGGTCGCTGATCCTGGCCATGGTGACGATCGCCTCGCCTTACGCGATCTGGGTGCTGAAGCAGGCCTCCGACAAGCTCCCGGTCGAGCTCGACGAAGCCGCCGTGATGGACGGCGCCACCACGCTTCAGATCTTCCGCCTGGTCTATCTGCCGCTGATGATGCCCTCGCTGGTCGCGATCGGCACCTATGCAGTGCTGCTGGCCTGGAACGAATATCTCTATGCGTTCCTGCTGCTCTCCAACGACCAGGAGATCACGCTTCCCGTGGCCCTCGGCAACTTCCTCGCCGCCGACGACTCGCCCTGGGAGCTCTTGATGACCACCGGCTTCATCTACGCGCTGCCGCCGGCCGCGGTCTACTACGCCTTCCGCCGCTACATGGTGGGCGGGCTGACGGCAGGTGCGGTGAAGTCGTAGATCTGCAGTCGCTGACCGTTAACCAAAAAGGTCTTGGATACCGAATCGGACTTGACTTGTTCATGATTTGTTCTATGATACAAGTAGTCCGACGAAACTGTGATTCGCTCGGGAAAGATGCCGAAACAACAGCGCATTCGCGACCCCCTGCACGACATTATCGATTTCAACGTTGATGAAGTGCATCTGGAGCGAGTGCTCTGGCAAGTGATTCAAACTAGGCCGTTTCAGAGGCTTCGAAGAATCAAGCAACTCGGATTCTCGGATTTCGTCTATCCGGGTGCGACACATTCGCGGCTTCTACACAGCTTGGGTGTTTTTCATACGGCGAGATATCTGATGGATGTCGTTCGCAAGTATACACACCCTTTTGAACAGACAAGGGCCGACCAGGCGCTTGCTGCGGCGTTGGTCCACGATGTGGGGCACGGACCTTTCAGTCACGCATTTGAGGATGTCGGACGAAGGCTAAACCTCAAGCTCGCCGACCATGAATTGGTCAGTGAAACTTTGATCCGTGACGGCGAGATCGCGAGAGAATTTCGAGAGTTAGGGTCCGGGTTTGCGGACGATGTCGCAGACGTCGTGAGCGGCAGCGGAAGCAGTTCGATCTATTCTGCGGTTGTATCCAGCCAATTCGACGCCGATCGTTTAGACTATATCCGCCGTGATCGACTAATGGTCGGAACTGAGCATGCGGGAATTGATTTCGAATGGCTGATCCAAAACTTGGAAATCGGTGAAGTACCCTACGGCGTGGACGAAACATCTCTCGGCAAGGTCCGAACGTTCGTTCTCGGCCCGAAAGCTATTTTTGCCGCCGAGGCATATGTGCTGGGCCTCTTTCAACTCTATCCTACTGTCTATTTTCATAAGGCAACACGTGGCGCCGAGAAAATCTACGTAGAACTTCTCGCTCGCACTATAACTCTCGTAAGGGACGGCTCTGTTGCATCAACAGGCCTTACAGCTTCTCACCCGCTAGTAAAATTTGCAAAAGATCCTGAGAACATCAACTGCGCTAAATCTGCTGGTGGCCGCTTAGATCGTGCACGAGCACTCTATGAGAGAATTAGACAGATTCAGACACCGGCACCACTTCCTCAACTTCCATAAGATTTAGTATTTCGCGGTCGTTCGACTGAGCCGTGCCGACCATCGTTGGCGCTCTCTACAGCAGCGCTGCGCTCTCGCCCTGCGAGCTCGACAATTTTGAAGCGAGCGAGGCGATGACGATCACCACCGCAATCAGGCCAATCACCAGCGTGCAGATCGCGTTGATCTCCGGCTTCACGCCCAGCCGCACCTCCGAATAGATCCGGATCGGCAAGGTCGCCGAACCGGGGCCGGTAGTGAAGCTCGCGATCACGAGATCGTCGAGCGACAGTGTGAAGGCCAGCATCCAGCCGGCGACGATCGCAGGCGCGATCAGCGGCAGCGTGACGGCGATGAAGGCGTGCACCGGATTGCAGCCGAGATCCATCGCCGCCTCCTCCAGCGAACGGTCGAGCGAGCCGAGGCGGGACTGCACGACCACCGCGACGAAGCACATCGTCAGCGTGGTGTGGGCGATCGTCACCGTCCAGAAACCGCGCTCGGCGTTCAGCGCCACGAACAGCAGCAGCAAGGACAGTCCCGTGATCACCTCCGGCATCACCAGCGGCGCATAGAGCATGCCGGAGAACAGCGTGCGGCCGCGAAAGCGCTCACCGCGCGACAGCGCCACCGCCGCGAGCGTGCCGAGCAGCGTCGCAATGGTGGCGGAGGCGACCGCGACCCGCAGGCTCATCCCGGCCGCCTCGATCATGGCGCGATCATTGAAGAACTCGCGATACCAGCGCAGCGACCAGCCCCCCCACACCGTCACCAGCCGCGAGGCATTGAAGGAATAGATCACGAGGATCAGGATCGGCAGATAAAGAAAGGCGAGTCCCAGCGCGAGCGAGGCGACATTGAAGCGGGAGAGGCGGGAGACCTTGCGCATCGCCTCAGCGCCCCTCTTCCAGCTGCCGCTTCTGCAGCCGTTCGTACAGCAGCAGCGGCAGCAGCAGCAGCACCAGGAGCGCGATGGCCGCGGCCGAGGCGACCGGCCAGTCCTTGTTGGTGAAGAACTCGAGCCACAGCGTCTGGCCAATCATCAGCGAGTTGGAGCCGGCCAGGAGATCCGGGATCACAAACTCGCCGACAACAGGGATGAAGCAGAGCAGCACGCCGGCGCCGACGCCGGGCAGCGACAGCGGGAAGGTGACGAGCCAGAACACCTGCCAGGGCGGCGCGCCGAGATCGGAGGCCGCCTCCTCCAGCGCCGGCTCCATCTTGGCGAGCGTCGCGTAGAGCGGCAGGATCATGAACGGCAGATAGGAATAGACGATGCCGATATACATCGCAGTATCGGTGGAGAGCCACACCACGGGCTGGCCGACCAGATGCAGCGCCAGCAGGATCTGGTTGAGCAGGCCGTCGTGCTGGAGGATGTTGATCCAGGCATAGATCCGGATCAGGAACGAGGTCCAGAACGGCACGATCACCAGCACCATCGCCACCGCCTGCCGACGTTTTGGCAATCGCGCCATGCCGTAAGCGATGGGATAGCCGATCAGCAGCAGCAGCGCGGTCGCGGTGATGGCAACGGTGAGGCTGCGCACATAGGCGAACACATAGATGTCGTCGGAGATGAGCAGCCTGAAATTGTCGAGCGACAACGCGGCGAAGCCGGCCTTCAGCGCTTCCCATCCTGCCGTCAGCTCGAACACCGGCTCGTAAGGCGGCTGCGCGATCGCGGTCTGCGACAGGCTGATCTTCAGCACGAACGCGAACGGCGCCAGGAAGAACAGCACCATCCAGACATAGGGCGCGATGGCGGAGAACCGCGCCGGCCTTGCGAAGATGCGGCGCGCGCTCATGACGGCAGCACCACGCAATCATCGGGCGTGAACCAGGCAACGACATGCTGGTTCAGGCTGAAGGCGTCGGCGTCGAGGCGCGCGCTATTGGCGACGGACGCCTCAATGATTCCGCCCGTGTCGAGCTTCACCTTATAGGTGGTGGTACCGCCGAGATAGCAGATGTCGGCGATCACGCCGTCGAGGGCGTTGATCGCGGTTTCGCGACCGGCCTCGCTCACCGGGCCGCGCCGCGACAGCTTGACCTTCTCGGGGCGGATCGCGACCGCGAATTTTCCCGCACCGACCGGTTCGCGCGGCTCGGCCACCACCAGCGCACCCGCATCGCGCGTGCCAATGACCAGACGATGACCGTCGCGCAGTTTGGTCTCGCCATCGAACAGGTTGATGTCGCCGACGAACTCCGCGACCCAGCGCGAGCGCGGCGCCTCGTAGAGCTCGCGGGGGCTGGCGACTTGAGCGAGCTTGCCGGCCTTCATCACGCCGATCCGGCTCGCCATCGTCATCGCCTCTTCCTGATCGTGCGTGACGATGATGAAGGTCATCCCGAGCCGGCGCTGCAGCTCCATCAGCTCGCCTTGCGTGCTCTCGCGCAGCTTCTTGTCGAGTGCTGCGAGCGGCTCGTCGAGCAGCAGGAGCTGCGGTCGGCGCGCCAGCGCACGGGCCAGCGCGACGCGCTGGCGCTGGCCGCCGGAGAGCTGATCGGGCTTGCGCTTCTCCAGGCCTTCGAGCTTCACCAGCGCGACCATCTCGGCGACGCGCGTGGCGATCTCGTCGCGCGCCATACGTGCGCGCTTCAGGCCGAAGGCGATGTTGTCGCGCACGGAGAGATGCGGAAACAGCGCATAGTTCTGGAACATCATGTTGATCGGGCGCTCATGCGGCAGCGCCTGCGCGATGTCCTCATCCCCGAGCAGGATGCGCCCCTCGTCCGGCGCCTCGAATCCGGCGAGCATGCGCAACAGCGTGGTCTTGCCGCAGCCGGAGGGGCCGAGCAACGCAAAGAACTCGCCGGCCTTGACGTCGAGCGAGACGCCATCGACGGCGCGGAACGTCCCGAAGGTCTTGGCAACGCCCTCGATGCGCAGCAGTGGCTGCCCCGCTACGGGAAGCGCAGCTCCACCGGTCATACCCGCCGCGACGTCTGTCCTGGGCAACTCGTCCGTCATGATCCCTGCCAAGCCCGATTCCGCCGCACGCTAGCGGCCGATCGGCATTTGCTCAACCGGTTCGGCGGGGCTCAGTCACATCACATTCGCCATGAACGCCGCCAGCATATCACGGTCCGCGGCCGGCATGGTCAGGCCGAGCTTGGAACGGCGCCACAAGATGTCCTCCGGAAAGCGCGCCCATTCGCGGGTCATGAGATAGCGCACCTCTGCAGCAGTCAGCTCAGGGCCGAAGGTGTGACCGAGCTCATCGCGGGTCTTTGCCTCACCGAGCACGGCCGGCAGGCGCGAGCCATAGGCCGCCACCAGGCGCTGGGCTTGCGGCTCCGAGAGAAAACGCCAGCGGTCGCGGGCGAGGTCGACTTCGTGGTCGAAACGATCCCAGGCGAAGTCACCACCCGGCAGCGGTGCACCCGCTGTCCAGGGCCGCGACATTGGATAGAACGGCGTCAGCCGTGTTACCGCCCGCTCGGCGCGCAGGCGCGAGGTGGTGACGTCGCCGCCGAACATCGTGATCAGCGGCGCCTTGCGCCGGCGCGCGTGGAACAGCGTCGTACCGTCGCGCCCTCGCGCGGACGCCAGCGTCAGGTTCACGCCGGAGACCGCCCGCACCACATCGGTCGGGGCGACGCGCTCGCGGAAATAGCGGCTCGCCGCCTCACAGAGATAGCTGACATCGGCCCCGGGCATCGCGACGATCGCGGGATCCCCGGTGAAAGCATGGGTGACCGTGCCGATCAGCGTGAAATCCTGCACAAACGGGCTTGCGAAGATCAGCCGCCCGTCGCTGTTCTGGAAGACGTAGACGTTCTCGGACTCGAACAGCCTGGGCACGACGATCTGGCTCATCTGCACGGCCGCCGTCCGCGGCTGCGGCTGCCGCAGCACGGTCTCCGCGACCAGCGACGTCCAGGCGCCGGTGGTATTGGCGAGCGCGCGCGACGTGATCGTGCGGCGATGGCCGCGATCGACCACTGCGAGCCGCCAGGTGTCGGTCCGATCGGCGCGCACGCAGCGCGCCCCGGTCCGGATCGCGGCACCGCGTTCGGCTGCATCCAGCGCCGTCAGCACCACCAGGCGGGAATCGTCGACGACGCAGTCCGAATATTCGAATGCCACGCCGAACGGACGCTTCAGCGCGTTGCCGACAGGATGATGCGTGATGTCGAGGGTCGCCGATCGAGGCAAGCCGCTTCGGCTCGCCAGACTGTCATAGATATAGAGCCCGGCGCGCAGCAGCCATGGCGGGCGTTCCTCGGAATGGGCGGGAATCACGAAACGCATCGGCCGGACCAGGTGCGGCGCGATGGCGAGCCAGGTCCGGCGCTCGGCGAGCGCTCGGCGCACCCGCGAAAAGCCGCGGCGCTCCAGCACCGAGAGATCGCCATGGATCAGCCGCGGCGTCGCCGACGAGGCTGCGCCACCAAGATCGCCCTGCTCGAACAGGATGACCCTCAGGCCACGGCCCGCCGCATCGCGGGCGAGGCTGACACCGTTCAGGCCGCCGCCGATGATCGCAAGATCGTAGTCCGCCATGAAACCGTCGAGAGCGAAGCGAAGCGCTGCCCATCACTAGAGCCATTTCCGTTCCGATGAAATCGGAACGGGGCTCTGGATTCTTATTTTGACGCGTTTTCTTGACGCGAACCGGTATCCACTGCGCTCGAAAACGCTTTAGCCGGTCTTGAGCGCAAGCTCCATGGCCTCGGTGCGGCCGACGAGGCCGGCATATTTCCCGATCGGCAGCGGCTTGCCGAGCAGGTAGCCTTGCACGCCGTCGCAGCCTTCCTTGGCGAGGAAGGCGAGTTGCTCCACGGTTTCGACGCCCTCGGCGATGATCGACATTTCGAGACCGTGGCCGAGATCGATCACGGCGCGCACGATCGCGGCCGATTGCGGATTGCGGCCGAGATTGATGATGAAGGCGCGGTCGATCTTGATCTTGTCGAACGGAAACGCCTGGAGATAGCTCAGTGAGGAATAGCCGCTGCCGAAATCGTCCATGGAGATACGGACGCCCAGTGCCTTCAGGCGGCGCAGCAGCGCCAGGCCCCGGTCAAAGTCCTCGATCAGCACGCCCTCGGTGATTTCGAGCTCGAGCCGGCCGGGCGCAAGGCCCGTCTCGAGCAGGATCGAATGGACGAGGCCGACCACGTCGCCGTGCATGAACTGCGCCGGCGACAAATTGACCGCGACCTGGAGCGGATTCGGCCAGGACGCCGCCTCACGGCAGACCTCGCGCAGGATCCACTCGCCCATCTCGACGATCAGGCCGCTCTCTTCCGCGATCGGGATGAATTCGGCCGGCGAGACCTGGCCGCGCACCGGGTGCTGCCAGCGCGCCAACGCCTCGAAGCCGATGATCTCGCTCTCAGCGACGCTGTGACGCGCGACGCCCTGCGGCTGGAAGGCGAGTGAAAGCTCCCCGTTCTTGATCGCCATCGACAGATCCTGATGCAGCACGCGGCGGTCGCGGATCTGCTGGTCCATCTCCGGCTGATAGAGGCTGATGGTGCCGCGCGATTTCTGCTTGGCGCGGAACAGCGCCGCACCGGCATTGGCGAGCAGCGAGGCGGCGTCAGTGCCATTGTGCGGGAAGACCGACATGCCGGTGGTAATACCGGCGCGGACCGGCCGGCCGTCGATCTGGAATTCGTGGGCGACAGCCTCGCCGATCTGCTGCGCCAGCGCCAGACCCGCCTCCGGCTGCTTGCCGTCGATGATGAGGCCGAACTCGTCGCCGGACAGGCGCGCCACCACACCGCCGCGGGCGGAATCCTGGAGCCGATGGGCCACCTCGATCAGGAGCTTGTCGCCGAGCGCATGACCGAACACGTCGTTGACCTCCTTGAGGCCGTCGAGATCGACGCAGAGAACGGCGAACTCCTCGCTGGTGCCCTCGCAGGCCTCGATCATCTGGGTCAGCGCCTGCAGGAAAGCGGCGCGGTTGGGCAGATCGGTGAGGCCGTCGTGATAGGCCATGTGCGCCATGCGCGACTCGGTCTGCCGACGGTCGGTGACGTCTTCGTGGGTCTTGATCAGATATTGCGGCTCGCCGGCATCGCTGAGCACGGTGGCGCGGCGGGTCAGGAACAGCCGTAGGCCGTCCTTGGTGGAGATCGGATGCTCCTCGGTGATCATGCCGCGCTTTTTGATCGCCGCCTCGTCGCGCGCGATGATCAGCTTGGCTTCCTTGGCGTTGAAGATGTCGGACGCGGTCAGGCCCGTGGCTTCCTCGCGCCTGCGGTTGAGGATTGTTTCGGCGCTGCGGTTGGCGAGCAGATAGCGGCCATCCTTGACCTGCTCCACGATCAGCGCCACCGGGATGTTGTCGACCACGAGTTCGAGGAATTTCTTGGTGCTTTCCAGCTCCTGCGACAGCGAGCGGCGGTCGGTGATGTCCTCGAACACCAGCAGCAGGAATTCGGGCTGGTTGCTCTCGTTCCGGACCACGATCCGGATCGAGGCTACCATGCGCTGCTCGTCGCCACGCTCAACCTCGAACTGGTTGCGATACTGCCCGTCCGGCGCCAGCAGCGCGGTGCGGTCGGTCGCTTCGATGCTGGCGGCCGAGGCCGGCGCAAACAGCTCACGCGCGTTCTTGCCGACGACGTGGTCGCGCGAAAAGCCCCAGAACCGTTCATAGGCGCTGTTGGCGAAGATGTACCGACCGTCCTCGATGTTCTTGGCGGCGACGCAGGCTGGCACGTTGTCCAGCACGGTCTCCAGGAACTGCTTGGTCGAGGCGAGCTGCCGCGACAGCTTGCGCTGCTCGCTGACGTCGAGATGGGTCGCGACCGAGCCGCCATTCGGCAGAATGAAGTATTTGACTAGGATGGCGCGACCGTCAGGCAGCTCGGTGATGAGCCCGTTGGGACTGGCCGCCTTCTCATAGAACTCGTCGTCGGAGACGCCCAGAACCCCGCGCTGGCGCCGCAGCTCGAGGATGTCGTAGCCGGTCATGTCGGCGCGGAGATCTGACCGGGTCAGGCCGTAGATCTCGAGATAGCGGTCGTTGCAGAAGATGACGCGGCGCCGCGCATCCGTCATCACCACGCCCTGGTTGAGATTGTTCATGGCGCTGGAGACGAAGGCATTGCGCCGCAACTGCAAGCGCCTGGTCCGCCGCAGCGATGAATGGATCCACAGCACAATCGCGGCGAGGAACGCGCAGACCACGATGCCCCCGATCAGGGCTTCCCAGACCACATTCGGGTCGAGCGTGCCGACATAGCTCGGCGCCGCGAAACTGTCCGAGAGGGCATAGGCGTGCGCAGGCGCGACCGCGCCGGCCAGGCACAGCACGGCCTGCACAGCAATCGGAAGCGTGCCGCCCACGTGCCAGTTCTTCTCAGCCATCAGCCACCCGCGATTTCAACGCCGGATTGTCTGGCCTCGCCGGTTTGGATCGGGTAAACGCCTGTACGCGCAACAGAAAAATGTGACGTGAAATACGGCAATTGCCCTGACATGATAAACGCTTCGTTAACGGAAAACGGCCCTGCGCGGTCGCGGCCAGGTTTGATGCGACCAGCGCTTCAAGCGGACATCCTGCACAACCATGGATAGGGTCGACTGTGTCGTCATCGGAGCCGGCGTGGTCGGGCTCGCGGTGGCTCGGAAGCTCGCCCAGGCCGGGCGCGAGGTCATCGTGCTCGAGGCGGCCGAGGCCATCGGCACCGTCACCTCCTCGCGCAACAGCGAGGTGATCCATGCCGGCATCTACTACCGCGCCGGCAGCTGGATGGCGCGCATGTGCGTCAGCGGCAAGCACGCGCTGTATCGCTACTGCTCCGAGCGCGGCATTCCGCACAAGAATTGCGGCAAGCTGATTGTCGCGACCAGCCCGAAAGAGACCGAGAAGCTGCAATCGATCAAGGCACATGCCGAGGCCAACGGCGTGCTCGACATGCAGCTGCTGTCCGGCGAGGCCGCACGCGCGCTGGAGCCGGCGCTGGCCTGCGACGCCGCGCTGCTCTCGCCATCGACCGGCATCATCGACAGCCACGCCTTCATGCTCTCGCTGCGCGGCGAGGCGGAGGGATCCGGCGCGGCCTTTGCCTTTCACACCCCGCTGCTTCGCGCCAAGGCGGCCGGCGGCGTGATCGAGATCGAGGCCGGCGGTGAGGCGCCGATGACCTTGCAATGCAGCCTGCTGGTCAATGCCGCGGGGCTTTCAGCGGTCACGGTGGCGCGCCACATTGACGGGATGCCGATCGACCGGATTCCACCCCCCTATCTCGCCAAGGGAAACTATTTCAGCTGCAACGCCAGGGCGCCGTTCTCGCGGCTGATCTATCCGGTGCCCGAGCCCGGCGGGCTGGGCGTGCATCTGACGCTGGACATGGCAGGGCAGGCGCGTTTCGGCCCCGACGTCGAATGGATCGAGGCGATCAATTACGAGGTCGACCCGTCACGCGCCGAGCGCTTCTATCCGGCGATCCGCAAATACTGGCCGACGCTGCCCGACGGCGCGCTGATGCCGAGCTATTCGGGCATTCGCCCGAAGATCGTGCCGCCCGCGGTGGCCACGCAGGATTTTCTGATGCAGGGTCCGCGCGATCACGGCGTCGAAGGCCTGATCAACCTGTTCGGCATCGAATCCCCGGGGCTGACGTCGTCGCTTGCGATCGCCGATCACGTCGCCGAGCTCGCAGGAATCTAAGCGCCGCGCAAACATGCTTGCACGGTGCGCACCTTCCAGCAGGGACGAGCGCGACAGCTCTCATCCCTGCATGAAGGGTGTGATCAACTCTACGCTGTTACGGGGGTTACTAGTGGAGCGTCTCGCTCTGCCTCAAACGCTCGATCTGGTCCTTGACCATCAACTTCCGGCGCTTCAACTCAACAATTTGCAGGTCGTCTGTTGAAAGGTGCACGAGAGCCTCGTGCAATTCGTTTTCGAGAAGTTTGTGCTTCCGCTCCAATTCAACAAGATGTGCCTGAATTGTCATTCGAAACCTCCTCGGTAGGTTGAACCTCAGGATTCGATCCGGACAAGACAAGTCTACATCACCGATTCGTTCTGTCGATATGTATCCGTCGTCATAGCTTCATTTTTGAAAATTCATATGTAACGAAGCGTGAGTAAGGGAACTGCGCTGGAAAAATCCATGATATCAACGTGCTTGCGCACCGCCGCTGCGAATCGCTCAAAATATTCTCGCGGGAGAGCGGTGCGCAGCGGCCCGAGATCGCTTGCGATCACGTCGCGCAAGGACGATAATTTCCACAGGGCATCCACAGCCTTAATTTCACGCCTATCGGTTTTCGGCCACCGCAGACATGACCAATGAAGATGAGCGTGAGCTCGAAGCCGAGCTCACCCGGTTGCAGCAGGAACACCGAGATCTCGATGCGGCGATCGATGCACTGCATCAATCGCCCGCCCCCGACCTGTTGCGGCTACAGCGGTTGAAGAAGCGCAAGCTGTTGCTACGCGACCGCATCGCGTTCATCGAAGACCAGATCACGCCCGACATCATCGCCTGACCCGCGCCGGCGTTTCGCCGCAGCTTCGGCGCATCTGAATCCGCTTGACTCCAAAAGAACAAAATAGGAACATTTATTGCGCCAGACGCCCCAGGAAACACCCAGGGACTCCCCACGAGTCCTCCTCACAAGGACAACGCAGATGTCGGCAACCGCCCTTCTCGACAACAGCCATTATGAACAGGCCTGCGATCAGGCGATTGCGATGTGCGACGGCAATCTGCGCAGCACCATCAAGGCGCTGATCATGGCCAACGAATATCTGGAAGCCGAACTCGAGCAATTGCAGGCGGCTGTTTCGGCCGGCTGCATTCCCGAGACTTCGCGCAGCAGAAGCAGCGCTGCCTGAACCTCACTGATGGAGCAACGCCATGTCGGATGTGACCTACTACGTTGCAATGCCCTTCCTGATCGATGCCGACGGATCGCCGGTCGCGGGCGCCGCGGAGGAATGCCAGAGCTTGGCGGCCGCGTTGCGGCGCGCCGAAATCATGGCGCACGTTGCAGGCCATATCGGCGCGGTCGCGTTCAGCCGCAGCGGCGATCCCATGACCGGCGAGTTCGGCGACGCCACGCTGCTGCGCAAGTTCGGCAACGTGCCGGAAGATCTCGCAACGCTGTAGTTCTCTTTGTTTGAGCATGATCTTGTCGGAAAACCGCTGCACGCTTTTCCGGATCATGCTCTAGCTGCTGACGAGCCGGATCCGCGGCTCGTGCCGCCGGTGCGCCTTGCGCACATACATGGCGGCATCGGCCTCTTCCAAAGCGCGGCCCGCATCGGACTGCGCGCCCAACAGCGCGACACCGGCGGATGCGCCCGCCGTCACGTGCTGGCCGCGAAAGGTGAACGACAGATCATCGATCGCCTGCTCGAAGATCTCAGCCTTCGCCTTGGCATCGGTCTCGCTGAGATTCCACAGCAGCAGCGCGAACTCGTCGCCGCCGAGCCGGCCGACCACGTCAGAGGCGCGGACCTGCCGCGTCAGCGTGGCCGCGATCGCCTTGAGCACCTGGTCGCCCGCGGCATGGCCGAAGGAATCGTTGATCGGCTTGAGGCGGTCGACGTCGAGCACGATCAGCGCACCGCTGGCGCGGTAGCGCTTCATATAGGCGATGGCGCGCGCGAGCTCGCGCTCGAAACCGCGCCGGTTCGGAATCTCGAGCAGGAAATCGGTGTCGGCGGCGGCCTCGAGTTCGGCAACCCGCCGCTCGGCCGCCTTGAGCTTGCTCCGCAAACCGCGAATGGTCGCCTTGATGGTTTCCCTGGTGCCGTCGCCGGCCGACACTGCCCGCCGCGCCGGCTTGGCAAGGAGTTGGGCAAGGCGCTTGGCGGAACGCTTGGCCAAGCGTTTCGGGGCGGCCTTGGAGCGGGTGGCGCTGGTCTTCCGGCCCTTTTTGGCCTTCGCTGCGCGCGCCCTTTTTGGTTTCTTCATGGGCATCCTGCTCAATGAAGGCTTGCGGGGATTCACCAAGACAGGATAGTGCATTCCCTTCTCCTTGCCACCGCCTTGCGAGCCGCCGGCCGGAACCGTTAATCTGGCCTATCTTTCTGTTTTCCGAGCACAATTGACGTCATGACCGCGCCGATCGCCATCATCATGGGAAGCCAGTCGGACTGGGAGACGATGCGGCATGCGGCCGACACGCTCGCAGCGCTCGGCGTTGCCGCCGACACCCGCATCGTTTCGGCTCACCGCACGCCGGATCGGCTGTTTGCCTTCGCCAAGGGCGCCAAGGCGGCGGGCTACAAGATCATCATCGCCGGCGCCGGCGGCGCGGCCCACCTGCCCGGCATGGCCGCGGCACTGACGGAACTGCCGGTGTTCGGCGTTCCCGTCGAATCCAGGACGCTCAAGGGCATCGATTCGCTCTATTCGATCGTGCAGATGCCCGCGGGCATCCCGGTCGGCACCCTCGCCATCGGCAAGGCCGGCGCGATCAACGCGGCGCTGCTTGCCGCGTCCGTGCTGGCATTGTCCGACCCGGCTCTGTCCGATCGCCTCGCCGCCTGGCGCAAGGCGCAGACCGAGGCGGTTGCCGAGCGCCCGGAGGACAAGGCGTGACTGATGCAAAGCAGGTGAAGCTGAAGCCCGGCGACACCATCGGAATCCTCGGTGGCGGACAATTGGGGCGGATGCTGGCGATGGCCGCGGCGCGGCTGGGCCTGCGCTGCCAGGTGTTCTCGCCCGATCCGGATTCGCCGGCCTTCGACGTCGTGCTGAACGCGACCTGCGCCGAATATGCCGACGTCGAGGCGCTCGAGCTGTTCGCCCATGACGTCGACGTCATCACCTACGAATTCGAGAACGTGCCGTCGGCGGCTGCGATGGTGCTGGATGCGCGCCGCCCGGTGCTGCCGAACCGCAAGATCCTGGAGACCACCCAGGATCGGCTCGCCGAGAAGGATTTCGTGACGAAGCTCGGAATCGGCACCGCGGCCTACGCCGACGTCACTTCGGTGGCCTCGCTGCGCGAGGCAATCCTGAGGATCGGCCTGCCGGCCGTGCTGAAGACCCGCCGCTTCGGCTATGACGGCAAGGGCCAGGCCATCATCCGCCAGGGCGACGACATCGCCAAGGTGTGGACCAGCCTCACCACCAAATCGGCGATCCTGGAAGCCTTCATCCCATACGAGCGCGAGATCTCCGTAATCGCCGCGCGTTCGGCGACGGGTGAGGTCGAGTGCTTCGACGTCACCGAGAACGAGCACCGCGACCACATCCTGAAGATATCGCGCGCGCCTGCGCCGATTCCGGACGGGCTCGCCGAGGAAGCGCGCAGCGTCGCCGGCAAGATCGCAACCGCACTCGACTATGTCGGCGTGCTCGCGGTGGAGATGTTCGTGCTCGCCAATGGCACCGGGCCGAAGGTGCTGGTCAACGAGATCGCCCCGCGCGTGCACAATTCCGGGCACTGGACGCTCGACGGCGCATCGGTCTCGCAATTCGAGCAGCATATCCGCGCCATCGCCGGCTGGCCGCTCGGCAAGCCCGTGCGCCATGGCGAGCTCGTCACGATGACCAATCTGATCGGCGACGAGATCCACGATTACGAGAAGTGGCTCGGCGCGCCGGGCGCGACCGTGCACATCTACGGCAAGGGCGCGCCGCGCCCCGGCCGCAAGATGGGCCACGTCACCGAAGTCAGGCCGACGAAGGCCGGGTAGCGGGACCGGGGCGCGTGCTGCGATCCCGCCTGTCGATCAGGCCGGCTTCACCCCGGCGACGACGCCGGTGGGCTCCTCGCTGAGCCAGCGATAGATCACCCCCCCAAGCGCGCCGCCGATCAGCGGTGCGAGCCAGAACAGCCAGAGCTGCGCCAGCGCCCAGCCGCCGACGAACAGCGCCGGGCCCGTGCTGCGCGCCGGATTCACCGACGTATTGGTGACGGGGATGCTGACGAGATGGATCATCACCAGCGCAAGCCCGATCGCGAGCGGCGCAAAACCCGCCGGCGCGCGGCCGTGGGTGGCGCCCATGATGACGAACAGAAACATCATGGTCATCACCATCTCGGTGACGAAGCAGACGACCATGCTGTACTGGCCGGGCGAATGCGCATCGTATCCGTTCGAGGCAAAGCCCTTGGCGATGTCGAAGCCGGGGGCGCCGCTCGCGATCACATAGAGCAGCTCGGCGGCGACGATCGCGCCGCAGACCTGCGCGATCACGTAAGGCAGGATCTGGCCCGCCGGAAAGCGCCCGCCGGCGGCAAGCCCGACGGTGACCGCCGGATTGAGATGGCAGCCCGAGATGTGGCCGATCGCATAGGCCATGGTGACGACGCTCAAGCCGAAGGCGAGGGAGACCCCGACCAGGCCGATGCCGACCTGCGGGAAGCCGGCCGCGATCACCGCGCTGCCGCAGCCTGCGAATGTGAGCCAGAATGTGCCGATGGCCTCGGCCGCGTATTTCTTCATATCCATGTGGCATCTCCCCTGATTGCAAGATCTCCGGATCAACTTCCGGAAAACGGCCCCGTCCTGG